>NZ_CP150484.1:2456815-2756815 GCF_037997115.1 Amycolatopsis coloradensis | reverse complement strand
CACGCTGGCGGCGCCTGGTGTTCGGCCTGGTCGCGCTGCTGGTCAGCGGCGGAATCGCCTATGTCGCGTACACGAACTTCGGCAGCGCGCCCATCGAGGGCGAGCGCGTCTCGTTCGATGAGAAACCGGGCGACGCGATGGAGATCACCATCAACGTGACCAGGGACGATGTGAACCGGCCTGGCGTGTGCGTCGTCCGGGTCCGCGACAAGGCGGGGGCCGAAAGCGGCCGTAAAGAGGTCTTGATTCAGCCTGGTTCGAAGAACAGCAGGGTGACAACCACCATCAAGAGCATCGGAAGGCCGGTCACGGCTGATATCTTCGGGTGCTCATACGACGTACCACGGTACCTGTCAAGGCCATAGCGGCCAACGGGGTGAAACCGGCGCCCAACGCCGAGGCGCGACCGAATTCCACCGGCGGCGATGCCTCGCGCCGTGTTACTCTGATCTACCGGCACGGCCCAAGACGGGCCGTGTTTTTCCTTTATCTCAGCCAGGCCGGCGCGCCATGCCGGTCCGGTGGCCGGCTTGTACACCCAAGCCTGGCAGGCCCTACTAGGAGATGGTGACCGTGAGCGACACAAAGGTGACCTGGCTGACCCAGGATGCCTACGACAGGCTCAAGCAGGAACTCGACCACTACATCGAGCTCCGCCCGGTCATCGCTGCGAAGATCAACGACAGCCGGGAAGAGGGCGACCTCAAGGAGAACGGCGGTTACCACGCCGCCCGTGAAGAGCAGGGCCAGCACGAGGCCCGCATCCGCCACCTCCAGGAGCTCCTCCGCTCGGCCAAGGTGGGCGAGCCGCCCGCCAACGACGGCAGCGCGGGACCGGGCAAGGTCCTCACCGTGCGTTACGACGGTGACGACGAAGACGAGAACTTCCTCTTGGCGACCCGTGAAGAGGGCACCGAGGGCGACCTGGACGTCTACTCGCCGGAGTCCCCGCTCGGCAAGGCGCTGCTCGGCGCCAAAGAGGGCGAAACCCGCGAGTACGAGCTGCCCAACGGCAGCATCCAGAAGGTGACGCTGGTCAAGGCGGTGCCGTACACCGGCAAGTGAGCCTCCGCGCGCTGTTTTCAGCCGAAGGCCCAGGGAAATCGATGAAGGGGCGCCCTCCGCACACAACGCGAGTCGGATGCGGGCGGCGCCTCTTCGGCGTCACCCGGCCCGATATGGCCGGGCACGCATATGAGCCGTTAGCGTGACCTCCGGAGAATTCTGGAGGGAATCATGAGCGAGCTACCGATCTGCGTCGCCTGCGGCATGCAGTACGCGGAACCCAGGTCCGACTGCCCGATCTGCGAGGACGAACGTCAGTACGTCCCGCAGGCCGGGCAGCGCTGGACCGATCTGAACACCGTCCGCGCGAGCGGGACGTACACGGCTCGCGTCGAGGAGCAGGGACCCGGCCTCATCGGGGTCGGATCCACTCCCAACTTCGCCATCGGCGAGCGGGCGCTGCTGGTCAAGGCCGGATCCGGCAACTTCCTGTGGGACTGCGCGGGCTACATCGACGACGATCTGGTCGCGAAGGTCCGCGAACTCGGCGGGATCACCGGCATCGCGATCAGCCATCCGCACTACTACACCACGATGGTCGAGTGGGCCCACGCCTTCGACGCGCCCATCTACCTGCACGAGGGCGACCGGCAGTGGATCGGCAGGCCGGATCCGGCGATCAAGCTGTGGAGCGGCGCGACCCTCGACGTCGCCCCCGGCCTGCGGCTGATCAACCTCGGCGTGCATTTCGCCGGCGGGACCGTGCTGCACTGGCCGGACGGCGAGAACGGCCGCGGCGCGGTGCTCTCGGGCGACATCCTGCAGGTCATCCCCGACCGCCGCTTCGTCGGCATGATGTACAGCTATCCGAACCTGATCCCGGAACGTCCCGAGGTCGTCCGCCGCGCCGCCGAGATGCTCGAACCGTACGAGTTCGAGGCGATCTACGGCGCTTGGTGGGACGCGATCATCCGCACCGACGGGCACGAGGCGGTCCAGCGGTCGGCGAAGCGGTACCTGAGCCAGGTCGGCTAGCTTCGCGCCAGCCGTTCCAGCAGCGGCCGTACGCGCGGCGGGACCGGCGTCGACAACGCGATCGACGTCGACGTCCGCCGCACGTACGGCGCGCCGACCACCTCGTCCACCACACGCTGCAGGTCGTCGTTGTTGCGCGCCACCATCCGCACGAAAAGGTCGCCCTGGCCGGTCGTCGCGTAGACCTCGCACACCTCGTCGATCGCGGACAGCGCCTCCGCGACCTCGGCCCGGCGGCCCTGCGCGATCTCCAGGACGGCGAAGGCGGTGAGGCCGTACCCCATCGCCGCGAGGTCGAGTTCGGGCGGGAACCCGCCGAGGATCCCGCGTTCGGTCAGCCGGTCCAGCCTGGCCTGCACGGTGCCACGCGCGACACCGAGACGGCGGGCGCATTCGAGCACGCCGAGCCGGGGGGAGTCGGTGAGCAACAGCAGCAGCCGCGCGTCCAGCGCGTCGAGTGCTTCCGACATCGGGCCTACCTCCTACGCAGGTTGTCCACTTTGACTGCGCCACCCGGCCCTCGACTGGTCATAGTGCGCAGTAAAATCTTTGACCGTTGCGCATTTTGTCACGCGCTCGGATGCTTCAGGGCATGACGCACACAGTGGAACCCCAGGGTGCTCTTGACGACGTGAGCTACGACCAGCTGCGTCAGCTCGTCGGCCTCGTCGATCACGACTCTTCGACCGACCCCTTCCCGGTGAAGTCGATGGACGCGGTGGTGTTCATCGCGGGCAACGCCACGCAGACCGCGTGGTTCTACCAGGTCGCTTTCGGCATGCGGCTCGTCGCGTACTCCGGCCCCGAGACCGGGAACTTCGAGCGCAAGTCGTTCGTGCTGAAGTCGGGCTCGGCCCGCTTCGTGATCACCGGCGGCGTCAAGCCCGATTCCCCGCTGCTCGACCACCACCGCCGCCACGGCGACGGCGTCATCGACCTCGCGCTCGAGGTCGCCGACGTCGACCGGTGCATCGAACACGCCCGCTCGCAGGGCGCCACCGTCCTCGAGGAGCCGCACGACGTCTCCGACGAGCACGGCACCGTGCGCATCGCCGCGATCGCGACCTACGGCGAGACCCGCCACACGCTGATCGACCGGTCGAAGTACACCGGCGTCTACCTGCCCGGCTACGAGCCGCGCGAGAGCAGCGTCGTCCGCCCGGAAGGCGCGCCGAAGCGGCTGTTCCAGGCCGTCGATCACTGCGTAGGCAACGTCGAACTCGGCAAGATGGACTACTGGGTCGACTGGTACCACCGCGTCATGGGCTTCGTGAACATGGCGGAGTTCGTCGGCGACGACATCGCGACCGAGTACTCGGCACTGATGAGCAAGGTGGTCTCCAACGGCAACCACCGTGTCAAGTTCCCCCTCAACGAGCCGGCGATCGCCAAGAAGAAGTCGCAGATCGACGAGTACCTCGAGTTCTACGGCGGCGCGGGCTGCCAGCACATCGCGCTGGCCACCAACGACATCGTCGCGACGGTGACCGCGATGCGCGCCGCGGGCGTCGAGTTCCTCGACACCCCGGACTCCTACTACGACGACCCGGAGCTGCGCGCGCGGATCGGCGAGGTCCGGGTGCCGATCGAGACGCTCAAGGCGCACCGCATCCTGGTCGACCGCGACGAGGACGGCTATCTGCTGCAGATCTTCACCAAGCCGATCGGCGACCGCCCGACGGTGTTCTACGAGCTCATCGAGCGGCACGGTTCGCTCGGCTTCGGCAAGGGCAACTTCAAGGCCCTGTTCGAGGCCATCGAGCGTGAGCAGGAGCGCCGCGGCAATCTCTGACCCCGGCAGTTCGCAGGGAGTGAAAGGGCTCTTCATCGCACTTTGTGCGGTGAGGGGCCCTTTCGCTGCGTGACGGGGCCGACTTTGTCGTGCCTGAGTGGTACACCGGATGAGCACTAGGCTGTTCGACGCAACTTCGAGCACACCGGAACCGGTGGCGTCTTCGGACCGTCAGTGTGAAGACGTCAGCATGCAGCTTTGGAAGGGTCCCGATGCCGGACAACGTCGACGCCAGCGAACGAATGGTGGACAACTGGACGAAGCAGATCCAGGAGACCGCCGCGCGCTACCAGGCGATGGCCGCACGCATGCAGGGCCAGACCGTGACCGAGCGGTCGAAGGACAACACCATCGAGGTCACGATCGACTCGAAGGGCCTGCTCACGAACCTGGTCATCTCCGAAGCCGCGAGCGGCAAACGGATGGCGGAGGTCTCGTCACAGGTCATGCGCCTCGTCCAGCTCGCGCAGTCCCGGATCCCGGAGCTGCTGCAGGCGGCGATGGCCGAGACGGTCGGGACCACCGACGAGACGGCGAACCGGGTGATCGCGGAGGCGCAGAGCACCTTCCCGGAGGCCCCGCCGGAGGAGGACCTCGCACCGCCGGAACCCGAGCGGCACCACCGCTTCGGCCCGGAGGAGGAAGAGCCCCCGCCGCCCGCGCAGGCGAATCCACCTCAGCCGAAGCCGATCCCGCGCCGCCGCCGCACACAGGACGACGATGACGACGAGTTCGGCGGCAGCATTCTTTCGTAGACGTCCATCCGGCCTGGTAGAGGGGAGAAACCATGGCAGGCAAGGGTTATGAGCTCGGCGCCGACCTCGACGCGCACGCCAAGCAGATCGACGGCATCGCCGACGGCCTGCGCACGGCCGTCGACGCCGCGCAGCAGGTGAGCATGCCGACCGACGCGTACGGCATCATCTGCCAGCCGTTCCGGATGATGCTCGACCCGGTCGAGGAGTTCGGCATCAACGCGCTGAACAAGGCCGTCGAGGCCGCGACGGCGGTGGCGAACAACGTGCGGTCCGCGTCGAACGCCTACCAGACGCAGGACGAGAACTTCGCCGCCGAATTCAAGAACGTGCAGGTGCCTGACTGATGCCTGAGGGAAACCCGCTCGTCGCGAAGGCACCGACCGACGGCGACGGTCCCGGACCGCTGACGGCCGGGAACAGCGAGTACGGCTACGCGGCGGGCATCGGCGTCGCCGAGTCGGCCATGGACGCCTTCAACGGCATCTCGAACGGTGACTGGATCGGTGGCGGGCTCGGCGTGCTGAGCCTCGCCGGCGAGATGGCCAGCGCCGCGATCGACCCGTTCGGCTACCTGATGTCGTCGGTGGCGTCGTTCCTGATGGAACACATGCAGCCGCTCAAGGACATGCTGGACGCGGTCGCCGGCGATCCGCCGGTCATCCAGTCGTACTCCGAAACCTGGGGCAACGTCGCCAAGAAACTGGAAGACACCCAGGTCGAGTTCTCGAACGCGGTCAAGAACGGCACGTCCGGCTGGACGGGCGACGCGGCCGACCAGTACCGCAAGCAGGCCGCGGAACAGGCCGAGGCGATCAGCGGCGCGGCGACGGTCGCGGGGGCGATCAGCACCGTCGTGATGATCTTCGGCGAGATCGTCGCGTTCGTCCGCGAGTTCATCCGCCAGCTGATCGCGGACGCGGTCGGCAAGCTCATCGCGTGGGTCATGGAGACGGTGTTCTCCCTCGGCTTCGGCACCCCCGTGGTGGTCGCGCAGGCCGTCACCGCGATCGCCAAGTGGGCCGCGAAGATCGCCGACAAGCTCAAGGAACTCTGCGACGCGATGCGGCGGGTCTCACCGCTGCTGGGCAAGCTGGCCGACGTCTTCGAGAAGATCATCAAGATCTTCGGCAAGATCGCGGGCAAGGTCACCGGCCTCGACGTGATCAACACCAGGAACATCAAGCCGGGCGGGTTCATCCAGCGCGGTGGCAGCGGCGGCGGATCCGGTGGGACCGGCGGTGGCGGCTCGGGCTCCGGCGACGGCCCGGACGGCGACGGTTCCGGTTCCGGCAGCGGCGACGGGTCCGGCAGCGGCTCCAACGGCGACAACTCCGGGGGCAACTCCGGCGACACCAACAGCGGCCCGAACGATGGCTCCAGCGGAGACACCCCGTCGAACACCACCCGCGGTGGTGACGGTGGCGGCTCGTCCACCCGCTCCGACGCCGGCTCTCCCAACCGTACCGGCGACGGACCGTCCACTTCGGACGGAAACTCCGCCGGTGGTGATGGTTCCCCCAGCACCGCCCGTTCCGACACGTCGACGCCGCACACCCGGTCCGACGGTGGCTCTCCCGGAGACTCCGCCACCCCGAACCGCGCGTCCGATGGCGGCTCGCCCACCCCGAACCGCCCGGACACCGGCGGATCGCCCGCCCCGCACACGCGGACGGACACCGGCGGCTCCCCCAGCCACACCCCCGACAGCGGCTCCCCGGCACCACACACCCGCGCCGACACCGGCAGCTCCCCGAGCCACACCCCTGATGCCGGTTCGCCCGCCCCGCACACGCGGACGGACACCGGCGGCACCCCGAGCCACACCCCCGACAGTGGCTCGCCCACCCCGCACACGCGGACGGACACCGGCGGCTCCCCCAGCCACACCCCCGACAGCGGCTCCCCGGCACCACACACCCGCGCCGACACCGGCAGCTCCCCGAGCCACACCGGCGACGGCGGCGGCTCGCCCCGGACACACGGCGGTGACGGCGGCTCGCCCACTCCTCGGTCCGACCCGTCGCCCGGCCACCACGGCGGCAACGACGGCGGCAGCCCCACCCGGCCGACCGACAGCGGAACGACGACGAGCGGCACCGCGCCCACGGCACCACGCCTCGGCGACGCCGGCCCGTCACATATGCCTTCGCAGCGCGGCGGTCCCGGCGGCGACGCTTCGCACGGTGTCCCGCCGCAGGGCGGCCAGCCGATCGCCGGCGGCATGCCACCGCAAGGCGCTCCGGGTGGCACGCCCGTCGGCACCCCGGGTTCGCCCGGCGGCAGGCAGCAGGGTGGCGGCTGGACGGGAACGCCCGGTTCGCCGCGCACCCCGGACACGAACGCCCCGCGCACACCCGACACCCACACCGGCCCCAGCCGCGGTCCCGGCCAGACCGGTCCCGGCGGACGGCCGAACCAACCGCATCAGCCGCAGCCGGTCGCCCGGGGCAACGACTTCGGCCCCGGCGTCCAGCCGCACACTGGCTCACCGAGCACACATGGCCCGGGCAACCGGCCCGGCGGCACGGGTCCCGGCAACACCGGTCCGGGCGGGCGCGGCCCCGGTGGTCACTCCGGGCCGCCGCGTTCGCCGGACGGTCACGGCCCCGACGGGCACGGACCGCGCCAGGACCCGAACGGTCACCCCGACGGCACACCGCACGACCGCGGGCCCGACGTCGAGCCGGATCGTCCGCTGACGCCGGACGAGGTCAACCAACGGCATTCCGAGAGCACTCCCGCGGGCAGCTCGTACCACCGCGGCGACTCGGACATGGGCGACCTGCCGCACCGCGTCCAGCCGGATCCGGACGGCCGCTACACCGTCGACGTGCACGTGACGCCGGACGGGCACGCCCGGATCGGCAACCGCACCTACACCCCGGAAGAGTTCGCGGACATCCTGCGCCGCAACGGGGATTACGACGGCCGCCCGATCCGGCTGATCGGCTGCGACGCCGGCTCGAACGACTTCGCGCGCCGTCTGTCGCGGGAGCTCGACACCGAAGTGATGGCGCCGAGCAAGCCGGCCTGGACCGACTCGAACGGGCGTGTCTTCTCGTCCGACTACGAGATCGGTCCCGACGGCCGCCCCCGGCCCAAGATCCCGCCGAACGGCGAATGGGACGTCCACAGCCCCGACGGCACCGCCCGCCGGGCGAGCGACGACGGCTTCACCCCGGACACCTCGCACGCGGACAAGCAGGACGTGGACGCCGACAGCTCCCGCAGCCGCGGTGACGGCGACGACGACACCTCGTCCCGGCGCGACCAGCCGCCGCCGGGCGCGGACCCCGACACGACACCCCGGCGTCAGGACCCCCCGCCCAGCGCGGACACCGACACCGGCATCCCCAAGGACCGAAACCCGCATTCGGTTCAACAGGAAGCCGATCTGCTCGACGACACCCGTCAACAGAACATCCATCGCAACCCGCAGCACCAGAGCGATTTCGACCCGCCGACCCCACCGAACGCCACCCCTTCGCGGATCGGCGGGCCGGACCCCGACACCGACATCCGGCCGCCTGCCCGTGGCGAACGGTTCCCCGGCGAGCAGAAACTGGAGCGCAACCGGGCGTACGAGGTCTTCGACGACGCCGGAAACCGGCGCGGTGTCTACCACACGGACGGCACCGGCCGGGTCACCCACATCGACACCCATCACCCGAACGAACAGCCGCGCGTCAAGAAAGAGGACGCGAACGGCAACGTCGTCTACGAACCGAACCCGAAGTACAACCCGAATCCCGACGTCGCGGACCCCCACCCGAACACGACGTACCGGGTGGAGATCGAGGGCAGGCACCAGACGTTCGCGACGGACGCGGACGGGGTCCCGCATCCGTCGGTGAAGTTCCACCGGCCGGACTTCGTGGGCGACCCGGTCACGGTCGGGCCCGGTCACCCCCACGCGCCGGACCCCAAAGCGTCTTTCGCGAGCGGCGGTCCGTACGCACCGCACACCCAGTACAAGGTCACGGACTCGGCGGGCGTGCACCGCGGCACCTTCTACACCGACGCCAAGGGACACGTCCGATGGGCGGACCTCGAGTCCGGCCGGATGATGCGCACCAACCCGGACATCGACGCGAATCGGAAGCACGGCATCGGCGAAGGCGACCCCATCGTCCGCCAGCGCCTCGACCCGAAAGCCGAAGTACCGCACGGTGCGAAGGATCCGGACCGTTTCCGCGGCAACGAGCAGGTGGACGTCACCCTCCGCCGTGGCGAGTCGTTCCTCGATTCCTTGCCCAAGGACGCGGATGGAAAGCCGCAGCTCGAACCGAACAAGAAGTACGTCGTCAGCAGCGAGTACCGGAATCCCGGTCGCGAGACGCACACACGGTCGATCTATTGGACCGACGAGCACGGCAACGTCGTCGTCGAGACCTATCGGCCGTCGAGCCCCGACCTCAACAATCCGGCGCCGAACATGGTCTACAACGTCGACGGCGGAAAGTTCGTCTACCACACCGGCCCCGAATTCGACGGCGGCAAGGTGGACACGGTGCGCGGGCGTGCCAACGATCTGAAACTGCAGGAAGACGGCGCGGCGCCGAACCGGGACCCGTCGGCACAGGACACGTCGAACAAGCAGGCCGCGGGGACGCCGGGCAAGTACGACGGCGGCCATCTGTTCGGCAAGCAGTTCGACAGTCCCGGTGAGCTGCTGAACATGATGGCCCAGTGGCGGCCACAGAATCAGGGCCGGAAGATCGCGGGGCCGGATCACTGGCACGCCTTCGAAAGCGACCTCGCCAGCTTCCTCGAGAAGGACAAGAACCGGAAAATCGAAGGTATGGAAGTCTTCCCGATGCGGGACGGCAGCCAGGTGCCGCACACGATCCAAGTACGCTGGATCGAGGTCGACGAGTTCGGCAACCGCAACGTCCACATGCGCAGCTTCCCCAACAATCCCCCGGCGAGTACGTGATGACCGCGGTGGCACCAGAAGAAAGGAACCCCTCCGATGCCCCGTGACGCGGAAGAGCTCCAGCAGCTGAAGTACGACATGGTTTACGCGCTGTCGGACGCCGCGCCCGAGGGTTGGCGCCGGATCGACCTGGTCTGCCGCGCCAACGTCGACGTGCACGACTTCACCATCGCCGTGCTGATGGGCGACGGCGGGTACGCGACCATCGAGGTACCGCAGGAGGCCGTGCGGATCGCGCTCCGGATGCGGGAGCTGTACTACGAGGACGGCGAGGGAACCTGGTTCTCCATGCGGTTCATCGTCGATCCGCCGACCCGGTTCCGGATCATCCACAACCTCGAATGGGATCCGCGGTGGCAGCCGTCGATCGATCCCCTCGGCTGGGCGCGGGACCTGGAGGCGTTTCCGCGGGACGCCGAGTACATCCCGGCGTGGCTGCGCGAGAAGCTCGCCGAGGCGGGGCAGCCGGTCGCCGCACCGGCGGCGGAAGAACGCGGCGAGCCGCTCGACTCGGCCGAACAGAACCGGCTCTGGGTCCGGATCGCGAACGTCGTCGCGCTGAACGTCCCGACCGACTGGGCGCAGGTCATGCTGACCTATCGCGTGATCGGCGGCTACACCGAGCTGGTGGTGATGGTCCGCCGGGACAGCGACGGCGGTCTTCAGCTGTGGGATCCGCCAGAGCAGGTTCCCTTGCTCCTGGCCGAACTCAGGAGCGGGATGTACCGGCCCGGCCGGGGGACGTGGTTCCAGGCCGTCGCCCACGTCCCGCACGACCTGAGCGCGGAATACGAGTACACCTGGGACGACGAACCCGCTTGGGACGGCGAGCCGCCCGCCGCGGAATTCGCCGCCGAACTGACCGCCTTCCCCCGCGATCCGGCACGGGTCCCGGACTGGCTGAACGAACGGCTCGCCGCCGGGCGGCCGGCCGGTGGAGACGAGGACCCCGAAGCCGTCGCCAAGGAAGCCCTCGACGTGGCCGCCGAATTGGAGCTGGATCCGGCCCGGTACCGCGTGGGCGAGGTGGCCGACGGCGCTTGGTGCCTTGTGGCCGAAGAGGGTGGCTGGGCGGTTTTCCAGGCACAGGGCGAGAACCGGCTCGAAGAGGTCGTCTTCGACACAGCACGGAAGGCGCTCCGGTACTTCGTCGGGCACCTCTACCTGAACCAGGCCGAGTTCCGCGGCGAACTCCCCCCGGACGCCAAGCGGCCGACCGAGGACTGGCCGATCCAGCCCGTCGGCGGTGACGTCGGGCTTCAGTTGTACGGCGGGAAACGGGTAGCGACCCTGCCGCCGGGCACCGAGATGGACCGCTACGGCGCTCCGTCCGGAAACACGCTCTACGCGGCACGCACCGAGTTCACCCATCGATCGCAGCCCGCCGAAGAGCAGCGGTTCGAGTACCACGTGTACCGGACGCTCCGTCCCGTGCGCGCGATCGTCGGATCGCCGATCCCCTGGTACGACCAGGCCGGCGGCGGTACCGCGTACGTTCTCGAACGCTCGATCGCGGAATTGCTCGCCGACGGCTCCCTCGTGGAGATCCCGCAGGCGACGACGCAGCCCCCGCCGCCGCGGACCTGAGGGGAGCATCGATGACCACGCCACCCGGACCGCTGAGCCCGGAACAGCAACAGCAGATCGTCGCCCAGATCGGCAACGGTCTCGCGTCGATGGCCCCGCCCGGCTGGCGACGGCTGCGGACCGAGCACCGGGCCGTCGGGAGGCACCTCGAGACCGACGTGCTCATCACCGGACCGGACGGAACGACGCAGCCGATCGCGGCACCGCCGGAACTGGTCCAGCTCCTCGGCACGCTGCGGGCCGGGATGTACCAGCCCGGCCAGGGCACCTGGCTGGCCGCGACGCTGACCTTCGACGCCGCTCAAGGCACCTCCGTCGATTTCATGCTCGACCAGGAGCCCGCCTGGCGTCGCACTCCGCCGCCGATCGGCTTCCAGGACGAACTCCGGTTCTTCCCGCGGACCGACCAGTACATCCCGCCGTGGCTGCGACAGCGGGCAGGCCTGGCACCGGCGCTGGTGGCCACCCCGCCGGCGGACGCACCGGAAGCCTTGCGGTCTCCACGGGTCCATGACGGTCTCGACGAGTCGGGCCGCCCGGTGGTGAACCGTGAGCCGCTGTCCCCGGCCGAGCGGGACCGGGTGCTGCAGTACCTCGACGGCGCGCCGGTCGTGCTGGCGTCGCGGTCCTACGACGCCGACGCCTTCGACCCCGACAGGGAGCCGTTGGTGCCGCTGAACTTCCGCACGGACGGCCGGTGGTACTGGCCGGGCGCGGTCGCCTACTACCTGCGCGAGCACGACGTCGCTCCCGATCCCGAACTCCTCGGTCACATCCGGGCGTTGCGGTTCACCCTGCCCGAGGTCGGCGAGCCCGAACGGGAACTCGCGGTCGCCGCGATCACCGGTCCGCCGTCCACTTAGGACCCATTGATTTCGCGGCCGCATGATGCCACCTGACGGATACGTCACGTGACAAGTTCGCGGTCCGGGTACTCTTGACGGCGTCGGCGAAGGCGACCAGGGAGCGCGCATGGCACGGGGGAACATCGGCAGGGTCCGGGCGACCCGCTCCGCCGGGATGCTCCCGGTCGTGCTGGCACTCACCTCGGCCGCGCTGCTGACCGGCGCCGCCGTCTACACGGTCGACCGCGCCGGCTGCGTGGACCCGGGCCAGTACATCCGGCACGACAACCACATCGAGCTCGTCGGCGGCTGCGTCGACGGCTCGGAGCTGCCCGCCGCGCCGCAGGGGACTTCGCACGAGGCGGACGCCAAGAGCGGCGTCACGCCCAGCAACTTCCGCCCTTAACCGGGCGATTCCTCCCACCACACCGCGCTGACCAGCGCGAAAAGAGCAAGGGACCTTTGCTGTCATTTGCTTAGCATGGCTACGCGAACGACAGCAAAGGTCCCTTGCTCACTCTCTGGGCTCGGCGGCGGTCAGCCCAGGGCCTTGGCCAGATCGTCGACCAGGTCGCTGCCGTCCTCGATGCCGACGGACAGCCGCAGCAGATTGTCCGGCACCTCCAGGGTCGACCCGGCGGTGCTCGCGTGGGTCATCCGCCCCGGGTGCTCGATGAGCGATTCGATCCCGCCCAGCGACTCGGCGAGGATGAACAGCTTCGTTTTCGACGCGACGTCGAGCGCGGCCTGCTCGCCGTCGATGTGGGTGAACGAGATCATCCCGCCGAAGCGGCGCATCTGCTTCGAAGCGACCTCGTGGCCAGGGTGCTCCGGCAGGCCCGGGTAGTAGACACGATCGACCTTCGGGTGCTTCAGCAGCATCCGGGCGATCAGTTCGGCGTTGTCACTGTGCCGCTCCATCCGCAGCGCGAGCGTCTTGACCCCGCGCAGGGTCAGCCACGCGTCGAACGGGCCGGGTACCGCGCCCGCCGCGTTGCGCAGGTAGAACAGCTGCTCGCGCAACTCGTCCTCGTTCGTCAGGATCGCACCACCGACGACGTCGGAGTGCCCGCCGAGGTACTTGGTCGTCGAGTGCAGGACGACGTCGGCGCCCAGCGAAAGCGGGTTCTGCAGGTACGGGGTGGCGAAGGTGTTGTCGACGACCAGGCGGGCGCCGGCGCCGTGCGCGACCTCGGCCAACGCGGCGATGTCGGCGATCCCCAGCATGGGGTTCGTCGGCGACTCGCACCAGATCAGCTTCGTCTCCGGCCGGATCGCCGCGCGGACCTCGTCGATGTTCCCCAGGTCGGCGACCGTGTGCTCGACGCCCCACAGGCTGAGCACCTTGTCGATCAGCCGGAACGTGCCGCCGTACGCGTCGTTGCCGAGCACGAGGTGGTCTCCGGGCCGGAGGGTCGCCCGCAGCAGGACGTCACTGGCCGCCATACCCGACGCGTAGGCCAGACCGTGCCGCGCGCCTTCGAGCGCCGCCAGCGCGACCTCCAGCGCGGTGCGCGTCGGGTTCGCGGTGCGGGAGTACTCGTAGTCGCCTTCGCGCGTGCCGCCGACGCCGTCCTGCGCGTAAGTCGAGGTCTGATAGATCGGCACGATGACCGCGCCGGTCCGGGGATCAGGGGTCTGCCCGGCGTGGATCGCGCGCGTCTCGAAGCCCAGCAGAGAGTAATCGTCGGCCATACGGTCAAGGGTACGACCACCCGTGCGGGATCCCATCGTCTGGGATCGAACTCACCACTGCCCGGGTGGCTGTCCCTGCTGCTGGGCACCGGGAGCCGGCGGGTATCCGAAGTTCGGCGGCTGCACGGCGCCGTCGGCCTTCGGCTTGGCCGCCAGCCAGCGCGCCGTCGGCGACACCAGCGCCAGCACGAGGGTCGCGATCGCCGGGATCAGGACCACGAAGAGGAGCCAGCCGAAGCCGAAGTGCAGGCTCACCCCGCCGTACGAGAAGTAGAAATGCCCGATCGCCCGGAGCAGGAAGGTCAGCGCCACGAACCCGATGGCCGACGCGGCCCCGATCACGGTGAGCACCCGTCCGGCCCGCTTGCGCAGGAGCAGCATGATCCCGCCGCCCAAGAGCAAAGCCGTGCTGACGAGGTCCAGCGCCGCTCCGACCACCAGGAACGAAATGACGTAGTGGGACAGCTCGATGACGTGGGACGTCAGCCCGGCGAGGAACCAGAGCCCGCCGAGAACCGCGAGGATCCCGGCGATGATCGCGGTCGCGCCGCTCGGCTGCCGCATCGGCGGCGGGTAGGCACCGGGTGCCGGATAGCCCTGCGGTGGGTATTGCTGGAAGGTCATGTCTCCCCCTGTCGAATTCCTAGGCCGTGAAGTACGCCGGATCTCACCGTCCGCCCTGCTGGGGGAACTGGTTCTGCGGCCGGTACGGCTGCACCGGGGCGGGCCGCCAGCGCAGGTACCGGAAGGTCGGCGGAAGAACCGCCAGCAGGAGCGCGAGCAGTCCGAACACGACCATGGCCAGGCGGAGGACGCCGTCGAAGGTCGCGAACCGGAGCAGGATGTCGAGGTGGATCCGGTACGGCACGCGGAAAGCGATCGGCTCCAGCACGACGGCCAGGATGGCGAGCAGCGAGCCGAGGATCAGCAGGATGGCACCGATCAGCGAACGGAAGAACGTCGTCAACGCGCCCATCAGCAGGAACAACGCGGCGAGCAGGTACAGCACCAGTTCGACGAGCGCGAAGCCGGGCAGGTTCGAGAGGCTGAACCCCGACGGGAGCTCGATGAAGTAGCGGATCGGGATGAAGCCCGACGCGAGGGCCCCGACGAGGCCGAGCACGGCGGCGATGATCGCCGTCGCCCCGGAGGGCCGGGCCTGCGGAGCGGGATATCCGAAAGCCGGCGGTCCGGGCTGCTGGGCGGGATATCCGTACGGACCGGTCACGTCGCTCCCGTCGGCCAGGTGTGGGTTGACGGCGCTCACCCTAGCCCGCGGGACCTGGCCGCGGCAGGCGAATCGGGATACCCCGGCGAAAACGGGAACACCCCCGGCAGCGGCCGGGGGTGTTCCGAGTGAAACCGTTCAGTGGCGGCGAATCACCACTGCTGCGGGGGCTGACCGGGCTGCTGGCCCGGCTGGCCGAAACCACCGCTGGGCGGACCCTGCTGGCCGGGCTGCTGCCCGAAACCACCGGGCTGCTGCGGAGCCTGGCCGAAGCCGCCCTGCTGCTGGCCCGGCTGGGCGAAACCACCGCTGGGCGGACCCTGCTGGCCGGGCTGCTGCCCGAAACCACCGGGCTGCTGCCCCGGCTGCGGGAAACCACCCGAAGACGGCTGACCGGGCTGGCCGAAGCCACCCTGCGGCTGTCCGTACGGACCAGGCTGGCCCGGCTGACCGGGCTGGCCGAAGCCTCCCTGCGGCGGACCGCCGAAACCGCCGGGCTGGCCGCTCTGCGGGGCACCCAGCACCGAACCGCCGCCACCGAGACCCACGAACTGCGCGGTCGCCGGGATCAGGCCCAGCACACCGACGATCAGGATCACGATTCCGAGAAGCAGGTGCAGCAGGCCACCGCCGATACCGGCGCCTTCCCTGGCGGAAGGCGGCAGCTTCTCCAGGAAGTCCGACGACGGGGTCGAACCGACGAGCAGGAGGACGCCGAACAGCACCAGAAGCGCGCCACCGGCGGCGGCGACGATCGGCGCGATCTTCTTCACCGTGCCCGGGAGCTTGCCCGCGAGGGCGAGCCCGACACCACCGGCGAGCGAAACGAGCGATCCGACCAGAAGCATGATCACGTAGAACCACGTGGCGCCCGGACCGGCCACGCCCGCCTCGTCGAGGAACTTGTCGATCTGTTCCTGGTTCGGGGCGCTGTCGAAGACCTTCGAGTAGTCGCTCGCGTCACCGAAGTAGACGAACGACACGATCAAGGCGATCAGGCCGAGCAACGCCACGACGCCACCGGCGATGAACCCGAACATCGGGTTCCCGCCGCCACCGCCCGAGGCTGCGGGGCTGTAGCCCTGCGGCGGTCCGCCGAAACCGGGCTGCTGGCCGAAGCCGCCCTGCGGCGGTCCGCCGAAGCCCTGCTGCGGCTGGCCGAAACCAGGCTGCTGCTGGCCCTGCGAGGGGTCGAAGCCGCCCTGCTGGGGCTGGCCGAAGCCCTGCTGCTGACCGAAGCCGCCACCCTGGGCGCCGTAGGCACCGGCGGACGGGTTGTCGGCCGCGCTCGGCGGCGGGGCGTACGGGATGGCGGGCGGCTGCGAACCCGGCGGCACGAGCTGGGTGGACTCGGCGGTGGGGCTTTCCCCGCCGCCACTCACCGGCTGCACGACCTGGGTCGCGTTCGCGTCGTTGGAACCCGGCTGGACCGGCTGCACGACCTGCGTGGGCTCCGGCGTGTCGCCGAACCCGCCTCCCTGGGGCTGCTGCTCATAGGAGGGCTGCTGCCCGTACTGCGGTTGCCCGTAGTCGGGCTGGGCGGGCTGGCCGGGCTGCACCACCTGGGTCGGTTCCGGGGAACCGAACGGGTTGTCTTGCTGCGGCTGAGGGCCACTCGGGGGTCCCTGCGGTGGCTGGGCGCCACCCCAAGGCTGATTCGGTGGCTGCGGAGCACTCATTTGGGTCTTGAACCCCCTTGACGAGGACATAAAAGTTCAACTCACCGGACACGCTATCGGATAGCCGGTCGGACCGCTCGTAACGCCCCGGCCCGACCATCCGATGAAATGCCTCTTTACCGTCCCGCGAGAAACGCGAGCAGATCGTGCCGGGTGACGACCCCCGCCGGCTTGCCGTCGACCAGCACCAGCGCACCGTCCGCGCCCGAGAGCGCGTTCATCGCCACGCTCACCTGTTCACCGGCGCCGATGGTCGGCAGCGGGGGCGACATGTGCTGCTCGAGCCGGTCGGCCAGCTGGGCCTTGCCGGTGAAGAGCGCCTCGAGAAGGTCGCGTTCGTTGACCGCGCCGACGACTTCGGCCGCCATGACCGGCGGCTCCGCGCTGACCACGGGCATCTGGCTGACACCGAACTCGGAAAGGATCGCCACAGCTTCGGCGACGGTCTCGTTCGGGTGACTGTGCACCAGGCTGGGCAGCGAGCCGCTCTTCTTCGTCAGGACGTCGCCGACGGTCCTGCCGCTGGAGTCCGGCGGCAGGAAGCCGTAGGAGGACATCCAGCTGTCGTTGAACACCTTGGTGAGGTAGCCGCGGCCGCCGTCGGGCAGGAGCACGACGACGACGTCGTCCGGGCCGAGGCCCTCGGCGAGCTTGAGCGCCGCGGCGACGGCCATGCCACACGAGCCGCCGACGAGCAGCCCCTCTTCGAGCGCGAGGCGGCGGGTGATGTCGAAGGAGTCCGCGTCCGACACCGCGATGATCCGGTCGGCGATGTTCCGGTCGTAGGTGTCCGGCCAGAAATCCTCGCCGACGCCCTCGACCAGGTACGGCCGCCCGGATCCGCCGGAGTACACCGAGCCTTCGGGGTCCGCGCCGATGACCTGGACGCGGCCGTCGCTGACCTCCTTGAGGTACTTGCCGGTGCCCGAGATCGTGCCGCCGGTGCCGACGCCCGCGACGAAGTGCGTGATCTTGCCCTCGGTCTGGCGCCAGAGTTCCGGACCGGTCGAGTGGTAGTGGCTGGCGGGGTTCTCCGGATTGGCGTACTGGTTCGGCTTCCAGGCGCCCTCGATCTCACGCACGAGGCGGTCCGAGACGTTGTAGTAGGAGTCCGGGTGCTCCGGCGCGACCGCGGTCGGGCAGACCACGACGCGGGCACCGTAGGCCTTGAGCACGTTGCGCTTGTCCTCGCTGACCTTGTCCGGGCAGACGAACACGCACTTGTACCCCTTGCGCTGTGCCACCATGGCCAGCCCGACGCCGGTGTTGCCGGACGTCGGCTCGACGATGGTGCCGCCGGGCTTCAGCTCGCCGGACCGCTCCGCGGCTTCGATCATCCGCAGCGCGATGCGGTCCTTGACGCTGCCGCCGGGGTTGACGTACTCGACCTTGGCCAGGATGAGCGGCTGGAGCCCCTCGGCCAGTGCGTTCAGCTTGACCAGAGGGGTGTTGCCCACGAGGTCCACGATGTGCTCGACGTATTCCACTCCCACAGCCTAAACGCCGCAGGTCGCGATGTGTCCACTCGAACTCCGGCGTAAGGCGGTGCAGTCGGAAAGAGTGGCGTGGATCGCGTTCGCCTTTGACCCGCACCTCCCTCCGGTGGAGGATGCGAGGTGAGCAACCGCTTAGCGCGTGTCTGGATCGAAAACAAGGGAGTGTCGTTCCATGCCCGAAGCCGTCATCGTCTCCACCGCCCGATCCCCGATCGGCCGCGCCGGCAAGGGATCGCTGGTGAGCATCCGCCCGGACGACCTCGCCGCGCAGATGGTCCGCGCCGCGCTCGACAAGGTCCCCGAACTCGACCCGACGCAGATCGAAGACCTCATGCTGGGCTGTGGTCTCCCCGGCGGCGAGCAGGGCTTCAACATGGGCCGCGCCGTCGCCGTCGAACTCGGCTACGACCACCTGCCCGGCTGCACGATCACCCGGTACTGCTCGTCCAGCCTCCAGACCACCCGCATGGCGCTGCACGCGATCAAGGCGGGCGAAGGCGACGTATTCATCTCCGCCGGTGTCGAGACGGTTTCCCGCTTCGCCAACGGCAGCTCGGACTCCTGGCCGAACACGCACAACCCGCTGTTCGCCGACGCCGAGGCCCGTACCGCGCAGGTGGCGGCCGAGGGCGCCGACAGCTGGACGGACCCGCGCGAGAACGGCGCCCTGCCGGACGTCTACATCGCGATGGGCCAGACCGCCGAAAACCTGGCGCGGCTGAAGAACGTTTCGCGTGAGGAGATGGACGAGTTCGGCGTCCGCTCGCAGAACCTCGCCGAAAAGGCCATCGCGGACGGCTTCTGGGCCAAGGACATCACGCCGGTCACCCTGCCGGACGGCACCGTGGTCTCGAAGGACGACGGCCCGCGCGCCGGCGTCACCCTCGAAGGCGTCTCCGGTCTCAAGCCGGTCTTCCGCCCCGACGGCCGGATCACCGCGGGCAACTGCTGCCCGCTCAACGACGGCGCCGCCGCGGTGATCATCATGTCCGACACCAAGGCTCGCGAGCTGGGGCTGACGCCGCTCGCCCGCGTCGTCTCGACCGGCGTTTCGGGGCTGTCGCCGGAGATCATGGGCTACGGCCCGGTCGAGGCGTCGAAGCAGGCGCTCGCGCGGGCCGGGATGTCGATCGGCGACATCGACCTCGTCGAGATCAACGAGGCGTTCGCCGCGCAGGTCATCCCGTCGTACAAGGACCTCGGGATCGACCTCGACAAGCTGAACGTCAACGGCGGCGCGATCGCCGTCGGCCACCCGTTCGGCATGACCGGCGCGCGGATCACCTCCACGCTGATCAACTCGCTGCGCCACCACGACAAGCAGTTCGGGCTCGAGACGATGTGCGTCGGCGGCGGCCAGGGCATGGCGATGGTTCTGGAGCGCCTCTCCTGACCCGCTGACCTGCGGAAAGAGAGCAAGGGACCTTTGCTACCGCTTACTTAGCCACGCTAAGCGGGTGGTAGCAAAGGTCCCTTGCTCCTCTTCCGCGCCCTAGTGGGTCATGATCGGCGGTGCCGCCGCGGCCTCACCGTCGGCCGCGCCCTCCGGCAGCGCGGGCTTGGTCTTCGGCAGGAACGCCGCCGGGATCAGGCACAGCGCGAGCAGGATCATCGACCACAGGAACGTCGTCGAGAACGCATCCGCGGTCAGCCCCGAAGCCGCTTCGCGCGTCGCCGGGTTCATCACCGCGGCCGTCGCGGCCAGCTGCCCCTGGGCCGTCGGCACGCCGAACTTCCCGGCGAGCAGCGCCGCCAGGATGATCGACAGCACCGCCGAACCGATCGCCCCGGCGGTCTGCTGCAGGATGTTCGTCGCCGTCGACGCCTTCGCCATGTCCTCCGACTTGAGCGTCTGCAACGCGGCCGAGGTGATCGGCATCATCGTCGCGCCCATGCCGAGCCCCATCACGAACAGCGCCGAAAGCAGCAGCCAGTACGGCGTCGCCGCGGTGATCTGGGTGAAGGCGATCAGGCCGGCGAGCATCAGCACGAGACCGGGCAGCACGATCTTCCGCGCGCCGATCTTGTCCGCGAACCGGCCCGCGATCGGCATGGTCAGCATCGCGCCGACACCCTGCGGGGCGAGCAGCAGACCGGCGTTCATCGCCGATTCGCCGCGCGCCAGCACGAAATACGTCGGCAGGAGCAGCATCGCGCCGAAGAACGCGACGCAGAAGAAGGTCATCGTCACCATGGCGACGGAGAACGACCGGTTCTTGAACAGTTTCAGGTCGAGCAGCGGGTTCGTGACCCGGTTCGCCCGGACCACGAACGCCACCAGCAACGCGATCCCGGCCAGCGCGGGCAGCCAGACGTCCACCGCGCCGACACCGCCCGCCGCCGGGATGTTCGAAACACCGAAGATCAGCGCCGCCAGGCCGGGCGAGACCATCAGCATGCCGAGGAAATCGAAGCGTTCACTGGGCTCCGGCCGGTCCTTCGGCAGCAGGCGCCACGCCATGGCCATGGTGATCAGGCCGATCGGCACGTTGATGTAGAAGATCCAGCGCCAGCTCACCGCGTCGACCAGCCAGCCGCCGAGGATCGGGCCGCCGATCGGGCCGAGCAGCATCGGCACCCCGAGCACGCCCATCACGCGCCCGATCCGGTGCGGTCCGGCGGCCCTGGTCAGGATCGTCATGCCGGCGGGCATCAGCATGCCGCCGCCGAAGCCCTGCAGGACCCGGAAGACGATCAGCGATTCGACGTCCCAGGCCATGCCGGCGAGCATCGACCCGATCAGGAACAGCCCGATCGCGGTCATGTAGAGCCGTTTGGTGCCGAACCGGTCCGAAGCCCAGCCGGTGATCGGGATGACCGTCGCCAGGGCGAGCATGTAGCCGGTCGCGATCCACTGGATGGTGTCGAACGAGGTCTGGAACTCGATGGTCAGTTTCTGGAGCGCGACGTTGACGACCGTCGTGTCGAGGATCGCCATGATCGCGCCGAGGATGACGACGCCGGCGATCTTGAGCACGCCGGCGTCGAGTTTGTCGCCGCCCGGTGCGGCCGGGCTTTGCGTTGACATGAAAAATCCGTCCCTGATGCTCAGTGTCCCCCGGGACGCGACAACCCCCGCGGTCGCGACTACGGAATCGACGCCCGGCCTCGCGCCGAGCTCCCCAAACGAGCTTGTGCATTAATGCGCAAGCTCAGTACGTAGCCGAGGGTAGCCGAACACAGGTTTTACCTGCCAACTTTTTCCCCGTACGCGGACCTAAAGGGCGGACCCGCATACGTCGTGTCACGAAGAGTGATCAGCAGACGCTGTGCGTGGGAGCCGGGTTGCCGAGCCCGAACAGCGGTCGCAGCTTCAGCCCGATCCAGGTGCCGCCGAGCGCGAAGACGCCCCACANGAGCCCGAACAGCGGTCGCAGCTTCAGCCCGATCCAGGTGCCGCCGAGCGCGAAGACGCCCCACAGCCAGCCGTGCAGGCTGCCGACCGAGATGCCGCCGAGGTAGGCACCGATGTTGCACCCGCCCGCCATCCGCGCGCCGACGCCCATCAGGATCCCGCCGAGCACCGCGGCGACCGCGGTCCGCCACGGGATCGAACTGTGGATCTTCCACGCGCCCGCCGCCGCGGCCGCGACACCCGCGCCGATCATGATGCCGATGTCGGTGAGGCTGTTCTTGTCCTTCCAGATCGGCCCCGCCAGCGACGCCGCGTTCGCCTTGATCCGCCAGAACTCCCAGGTCTCGGGGTGCAGGCCGAACACCTGCAGGGTCTTGGCGCCCCACAGGCTGAACGCGCTCGTGACCCCCCAGATCCCGCCGGAGACCAGGAAGACCGCGCCCGCCAGCACCCCGAGCACGACGGCGCCGACGAGGATCGGCCAGGAGCCGCGGTAGATCCGGGCGAAACCGCGCGCGGTCGGCACGACGTCGACCGGCGGCGGGTTGCGGCGCTTCTGCACGAACCGGGTCCCCAGCACGATCGCGGCGAGGACGGCGACGGTGATCGCCCACGAACCGAACCAGCCGACATGGTCGGCGAGCAGGATGCCCTTGACTTCTGGCCAGCCCGACAGCAGCGGATACGCCCACGTGTAGAGGACGGACCCGGTGATGAAACCGCCGAGGGTCAGCACGATCGTCGACTGCCCGGAGCCGACCGCGAACAGCGTTCCCGAAGCGCACGCGCCACCCAGTTGCATGCCGATGGCGAAGATCGTCGCGCCGACGAACAGCGCGAGCCCAAGCCCACCCGCGGTCGGATTCGGCGAGCTGCCGAAGAGCCCGGATCCGGTGCCCACGATCAGCGCGATCAACGTCGCCGCCGTGCCGAGCAGCAGCGTGTGCGCCCGCAGGCCCTGGCCGTTCCCGACCGCGATCAGCTGGCGCCAGGCCGAAGTGAACCCGAAACGTGAGTGGAAGAGCGCGAGGCCGAGCAGCAGGCCGAGGATGAGCAGGACCCCGAATTTAGCCCCGTGCGCGGCCCAGACGTACCAGGTCAGCCCGACCGCGAGGGCACCCGCGACCGCCAGCGGCACGACCTTGACCGGCTCCTCAGGTTGCGGGACCGGGGCGGCGCAGGAGGTCGGGAAGTCGAGGAGTTTCTTCTCACCGGCTTGGGTTTCGGTCGTCGCCACCAGGACTCCAGGTCGATCGGCGGGGTTGGGGACGAGCAACGTTAGGACCGGTGGCGGCCCGGTCGCAGCCCGTCCCACTCTGTGCGACGAACGGCGGCGCGCGCAGGGCCGGATGGCGGCGGTAGCAAAGGTCCCTTGCTACTTGGTGCTCTTCACGCAGACCGTCGAGGGCGGTGTCGAGTAGCTCTTGAGATGAGTCGCGTCCGTGTCGTCACAGGTCGCGACACTGTCGACCACCTTCAGGACCTCCGCGTCCCGCGCGGGATCCGAGCAGGGCACCTTCTGGTAGGCCACGCTGTCGGCCAGGAAGTTCTCGAGACAGTCGCCCTGCTTGGCGTTGATCATCATGCAGAGCTTGTACGAGGCGAAGGTCCTGTCGACGGTGAGCTGGTCATACTCGCCCGCAGGGCAAGCTCCACCCGCGTCGGTCTTCGCGCCGGCCTTCGCGTTGGCCTCGGCCGAGCCGCAGTCCGCCTTGACCGGATCCTCGCCGATGTCACCGAAAGTGGTGACCGCGTAGCAGTCCCCCACCCGGACGTCGTCGGTGTTCGAGAGGTAGCCGACGATCCACGACGACGCGCTCAGCACCACGATCGCGACCGGCACCAGGAGGCCGACCCAGAACCACTTGGAACGCTTCGGCCTGGCGGGTTCGCCACTGTGCTCGGTCATGGGGTCAGCGTATTCGCGGCGACGAAAAAGGGCGCCCCGATCGCTCGGAGCGCCCTTTCACGAAAGCCCGGGTCAGTCGTTTTGGAAGTACGACAACAGCCGCAGGATCTCGAGGTACAGCCAGACCAGGGTGGTCATGAGACCGAAGGCGGCGAACCACGCCCACTTCGACGGCATGCCTTCGCGGATCATCCGGTCGGCCTGGTCGAAGTCGAGCAGGAAGCTGAACGCCGCGACACCGATCACCACGAGGCTGAAGATGATCGCGATCGGCCCGCCGTCACGCAGCGGGTTGAAGCCGAAGAAGCTGGTGATGAGGTTGACCAGCATCAGGATCGCGACACCGACGACGGCGCCGATGATCCACTTCGTCAGCTTCGGGGTGACCTTGACCGCGCCGGTCTTGTAGACGACCAGCATCGCGATGAAGACACCCGCGGTACCGATGATCGCCTGCAGCGCGATACCGGGGTACAGCGCCTCGAAAAGACCGCTGATCGCACCGAGGAAGACACCCTCGGCGGCCGAGTACGCCAGCGTGAGCGGACCGCTCGGCTTCTGCTTGAAGATGATCACGAGCGAGATCACGAGGCCGACGATCATGCCGCCGACGAGCGCGCCGATCACGCCGCCGCTGATACCGGTGATCCGGCCCGCGGCGTCCACGGGCAGCTGGCTGATCGCCCAGATCGCGGTGAGCACACCGGTCACCAGCGCGGTGCCGAGGCTCAGCGCCGTCTTGATGACGACGTCGTCGACGGTCATCGGACGGTCGTCGGCACCGGCGGAGGTCTGCGGAGGGCCGTAGCCGGGCACGCCGCCCTGGGGTTGGTTGAAGCCTACGTTGGGTCCGTACTGCGCCGCGCCACGCGGCAGGTTCCGGAACGCCGGGTTGCTACTGGATCGCACCTGATCCTCCTGGATCTACTGGCACCTGCATCGGGTTCAACGACCGCGTGGGCCGCCCGGTTCCCGTCGAAGTAAAGACGACTTTACTCACAATCGGCGCGACGCCCATCCCCCACACCGTATGCGGCGGAGATCACCGACCGTTCACCGATACCCCACCTGATGCCGTATTGCCAAAACCGCTGATCACCCGCCACCCTCCACGTTACGTGTTCGGATAATCACCGAAGGCGTGTCGGGGAACCTATCGATCGTGTGACCTGCGCCGACGTAAATGCGCCGGGGCGGAGCACGACCAAAGGAGTCAACACACCATGGGGTGGACCACACGCCCGAGCGTGCGTTCGCGCGCCTTGACCAGCCTGATCGCGACGTGCCTGCTCGGCGCCTTATCCGCCACCGTCGCGGTGACACCGGCTTCGGCCGCCAAAGAGGAAGGCGTCGGCTACCAGGTCACGCCAGGCCAGACGGTCGACAACAAGCCCAGGGAACGCGACTGGCTGGGCTCGTACGTCGTCAACGGCAAGCACGTGTTCTGCGTGAGCTACCAGCTCAAGGCGCCGGACACCAACGAGCAGTACAAACCCGGGGACGAACTGCTCGACAAGTGGAAGCAGAAACTGCCCGACGACATCGCGGCCAACATCTCCTACCTGCTGCTGCGCTATGGCGGCACCAAGGACAACGCCGAGGCCGCCGCGCTCGCGCACCTGCTGCACTCGTGGACGTCGAAGCCGCGCTCCAACGCGGATCTCGACCCGAAGCGCGGCCCGGACGAGATCGGCTACGACGTCGAGGGCCAACTCGCCAAGCTGAAGGCGCAGAAACCCGACGCCGCCGCGGCCGTCGAGAAGCTGACCAAGGACGCCGAAGCCAACCGCGGCCCGTGGACCACCGCGATCACGCCGCCGAAGGAAGACCAGCACATCGGCACCGCCGGCGAGTGGACCATCAGCGTCAAGAACGCCAAGGGCAAGGGCGTCTCCGGCGTGCCCGTGCAGCTCACGCCCTCGAACGCGACAGTCGACAGCGGCGAGAACACCAAGCCCGCCTCGACCTCGAACGCCAAGGCCGAGAAGGCCACCACGGTGAAGACGGGCGAGGACGGCACCGTCACGGTCAAGGTGACACCGACCGGTGACCAGCCGAAGCTGGCCAGCTCGCTGTCCGCCCCGGCGGACCGGCCGTACGTGCAGTTCCCGGTCGAGACCGGGGTGCAGAAGGTCGTCTCGACCGGCGGTGAGAAGGAACTGAAGGCCCAAGGTGTCGCGGTCGTTTCGAAGCCGGGCAAGGTCCAGGTGACGAAGGTCGACGCGAAGACCGACAAGGGCGTGGCGGGCGCCGTGCTGCGGATCACCGCGAAGGACAAGACGACGGCCGCGGTCGGGCACGACGGCAAACCCCTCAACGGCGCCGACGGCAAACCCGCCGTCGTCACCACCGAAGGCGAGAACGGCACCGTCACCGTGGAGAACCTGCGGACCCCGCAGGAGATCTGCGTGGTCGAGGTCAGTGCGCCGCCGGGCTACACCAACGCCTTCGACCCGAAGAATCCGCCGTCCGCCTGCGGTGAGGTCAAACCGGGTGAGACGCTGACGCTCAAGGTCGCCAACACGCCCAACGAGGTACCGCGCACCATCCCCGCCGGCGACCGGCCGGTGGCGATGATGCAGGGCACCGTCGAGAACTCGGCGTCGACCGCCGGCATCCTCGGTGTCGGCGCGCTCGCGCTGCTCGGTTCGCTGATGGTGGGCGTGGCCGCGCGGCGGTCTTCGCGACGCTAAGAGGTTCTGGGATGTCAGTACGACGCGGGTTCGCGCTGGGAGCCGTCACGGTCCTGTGCGCGGACCTCGTCGCGGCCCTGCTCATCTGGCCGCCGACGACAGTGGTGACGGGGACGGCCCAGGCCGTCTCCGTCTCGGTCGCGGGGGGCGCTCCGGCCGCTCCCGCGCAACAGGAGGTCCCGCCTCCGCCGGACGTCGTCCCCACGACTCCGACGGCCACTCCGCCGGTGTCGAAGGAGCCCGAAGCCCCGAAACCGCAGGGGCCGGGGACGATCCGGCTGCCCGCGGGCGGTGCCGCGAAACTCGTGCGCAAGGAACTCGGGCCGGGCGCGGAGCTTCCCGTGCCGGAGAATCTCGGCGAGGTGACCTGGTGGGGCGCCGAACTGAGCGCGGCCACCGGTGCGAGCGTGTTCGCGGGCCACGTGAACTGGAAGGGCGCGACGGGTCCGTTCGCGGAACTGTGGACCGAACGGATCGGCGGCACCGTCACCGTGGTCGACAAGGCGGGCAAGTCCTGGCAGTACAAGGTCTCCCAGCTGATCACGCTGAAGAAGAACGAACTGCCGCAGCGGGCGGACGAGCTGTTCGGCCAGTCCGGTCCACATCGGATAGTTCTCGTCACCTGCGGCGGCCGCTGGGTCGGCGGGGAGACCGGTTACGCCGAGAACCGGGTCGTCATCGCCGACCCCGCCTAATTACCCGTGAGTAACTTCACCGGTGTCGTGGTGGTCCTCGCCGTCCTGATGCAGCAGAATGCCGGGGGACGCGGGCGAGCACGGTGAAGGGTGAGGCGAATGGCGACTTTTCTGGTGACCGGGGCGACCGGGCTGATCGGGCGCCAATTCACCCGGCTGCTGCTCACCAGGGACGACGTCGACGAGGTCGCGCTCGTCGTCCGGGCGTCCTCGCGGGACAAACTCGCCAAACTCGTGAACGCCTGGCCGCATCCGGAACGCGTCACCCTCGTCACCGGTGACCTCGGCGAGCCACTGCTCGGCGTCTCCCGGGAGGACCGTGAGCGGCTTCGCGGCGTCGATCACATCGTCCACCTCGCCGCCCTGTACGACCTCACCGCCGACGACGAAGCCAGCATCAAGGCCAACGTCGAGGGCACCGCGCAGGTGATCGCGCTCGCCGCCGATCTGAACGCGGGCTGCCTGCACCACGTGTCCTCGGTCGCCGTCGCCGGTGACCACGAGGGCATGTTCACCGAAGAGATGTTCGACGTCGGCCAGCGGCTCGTCACGCCGTACCACCGCACGAAGTTCGAGGCGGAGCGCCTCGTGCGCGAGCAGCAGGACGTGCCGTGGCGGGTGTACCGGCCCGCGGTCGTCGTCGGGAACTCCGAGACCGGCGAAATGGACAAGATCGACGGCCCGTACTACCTGTTCCCCGCGATCAGCAGGCTCGCCGGGCTGCCCGACGTGCCGATCGTCGGCCCCGACCTCGGCGACACCAATGTCGTCCCGGTCGACTACGTCGCCGAATCGCTGAACGCCCTGATCACCACGAACGGGCTCGACGGGCGCGCGTTCCACCTGGTCAACCCGGAACCGCAGCCGGTCGTCTCGGTCTACAACGCGTTCGCGAAGGCGGCGGGTGCGCCGACCATCTCCGTACAGCTCAACGAACGCGTGTCCAAGGGCATCGTCAACCTGGTGAAACTGAGCGAGCACATCCCCGGCTTCACGATCGCGCGTGACGCCGTGCTGGAGCGGCTCGGGATCCCGCCGGTGCTGCTGGAGACCATGGCGTTCCCGTCGGTTTTCTCCTCTGCGTCGACGCGCAAGGCACTCATCGGTTCGGGCGTCGAGGTGCCCCGGATCGAGGACTACGCGCCCACCCTGTGGCGCTACTGGCGAGAGCACCTGGACCCGTTCCGCGCCCGCAAGCACGGCCCGCGCGGCGAACTGGACGGCCGTCGCGTGATCATCACCGGCGCCTCTTCGGGCATCGGCCGGGCGACCGCGATCAAGGTCGCCGCCGCGGGCGGGGTGCCGCTGCTCGTGGCACGGCGGCAGCACGAACTCGAAGAAGTGCGGGACGAGATCATCGCCGCGGGCGGCACCGCGTCGGTGTACCCGGCCGACCTGACCGACGAGGAATCGGTGCACAAGGCCGTCGACGCGATGCTCGCCGAGCACGGCCGGATCGACATGCTCGTGAACAACGCCGGCCGGTCGATCCGGCGGTCGATCAAACTGTCGTACGACCGGTTCCACGACTACGAACGCGCGATGGCAATCAATTACTTCGGCGCGGTGCGGCTGATCCTCGCGGTGCTGCCGCATATGTCCGAGCGGAAGTTCGGGCATATCGTCAACGTCTCGTCGATCGGCGTCCAGGGAATCGCGCCGCGTTTTTCGGCGTATGCGGCGTCGAAGGCCGCATTGGACTATTTCTCCCGGATCGCCGCGACCGAGACCCACGGCGACGGAATCACCTTCACGACCATCCACATGCCACTCGTGCGTACGCCGATGATCCGGCCGACGAAGATCTACGACGCGTTCCCGACCAAATCCCCGGATCAGGCGGCGGACATGGTGATGAAGGCGCTGAGGGAGCGTCCGAAGCACATCGGCACGCCCGCCGGGCAGGCGATCGGGCTCGCGTACACACTCACGCCGGCACTCACGGATGCCGTGGCCTACCAAGGATTCCGGGTGTTCCCGGATTCCGCGGCCGCGGGCGGCGAAGGCGGGCTCAAGATCGGGAAGGGCGAGCAGCATCTGTCTCGTGCGGCGATGGCGCTCGCCCGGCTCAGCCGCGGCTTCCATTGGTGACACTGCGCACACGGGTGGCGGCCGTTCAGGTGAGGGATCGCAGCTGAGAGCCGACACACGTCGGTGAATCACGAAGCCTGACAACGGCGACACCGGGTACGCAGGTACCGTCGTGGCCATGGTTCCCGAGCGAGACAACGGCCTGTTGCCCCTGCGGCGCGAATACACCCAGGCCTGGCACGGCTTCGACCGGAACGAAGTGCGCCAGTATCTGGATCATCTCGAAGCCCAGCTGCATCGCGTGATCACCGACCGCGACGCCGCGATCGCGCAGGCGACATCGGCCACGCGCGAACTCGAAACCGTCCGCCACGAGGTGGCGAAGCTGAACGCCAGGATCGAGGAGCTGAAGAAGCCGCCGGAGCGGCTCGAAGACCTCGACGAGCGGATGCAGCGCACCGTCACGCTCGCACAGGCGCGCGCGGAAGAGATCACGAAGCGTGCCGAGGTCGCCGCCGAGAAGCACTGGGCGTCGTCGAGCGAAGCTTCGAAGAAGCTCCGTGAGCGCTACACGCGGCTCGTCGCCGAGCTGGACAAGCAGGCGGACGCGCTGCACTCAGAGCACGAATCGGCGCTCGCCGAGACGCGGGCCGAGGTCCAGCGGCTGACCGTCGAGGCCGCCCAGCGCCGGGAATTGCTGGACAACGAGGCCGAGCGCAAGCGCCGGAAGATCGAGCGCGAGTTCGATCAGACGATCGCGGCTCAGCGCGCCGCGCACGAGAAACACATCGCCGACCAGCAGACGGCCAGCAAGAACCAGGCCGAGCGCCGGATCGCCGAGGCCACCGCGGAGGCGAAGCGCCGCATCGACGAGGCGACGGCCGAAGCCAAGCGCCGGCTCGACGAGGCCACGACGACCGCCGCCCAGCGCACGACCGCCGCCCAGCGGAAGGTCGAACGGCTGGCGGAGATCCGCGAGCAGGCCCGCAAGAGCCTGATGCAGGCCGACGAGGTCCTGAAGGGCAGCGAGGCGATGCTCGCGGCACTGCCCGAGGAGTCGGTGATCCCGCACGCTTCGAAGCTCGTCGGTGGCGACAGCAAGGCCGAGGAGAAGAAGCCGGCGGGCAAGCCCGCCGAGCCGCCCGCCTCGAAGGCCGCCGCTCCGGCCGCCGCCAAACCTTCTCCCAAGCCGGCTCCTTCGGCGCCTGCCGCCGCTGCGCCGAAGAACGGACAGAACGAGCAGAACGGCCCGAAGGCGAACGGGCAGAAGCCGTCACCCGCCAAAACCGGCTCCTGACCAGCACGAAGTAGCAAGGGACCTTTGCTGTCGCTCTCTTTTGGAGAGTGATAGCAAAGGTCCCTTGCTCCCTTCCGGGAGCGGTCAGGAGGCGGTGGTGCGCGGCCAGGGATTGGCCGCCTCGAGCTGGGCGGCGAGGCCTAGGAGGAGCGCTTCCCCGCCGGGCGCGGCGACGAGCTGGACGCAGGCCGGGATGCCCGCACGATGCACCCTGACCGGCACGGACATCGCCGGATAGCCCGCGAGATTCCACAGGCCCGCGAAGCCCGCCACACGCACCGATGGCAGCACGTTGACGATCCACCGGCTTTCGTGCCAGGTGCGGGCCTTGAGCGGGAGCGTCGCGATCATGGGCGTGACCAGGACATCGTGATCGGTGAAGAACTCTTCGGCACGCTCCAGCCAGCGCTCCCGGGTGCTCTCCCGGACGCGTTCGGCCATCAGCCGCCCGAGCCGGACGTGGGTGCGTGTCCGGGGCTGGAGCGCGGCGAGATCGAACCCGGCCGCTTGTTCGGCAGGGCCCGCCACCCAGCGCGCCAGGAGGCCACCGATCGCTCCGGCGCTGTACCGGGGCGCGCCGGGCGCGACGGTGTGCCCTGCCGCACGGAACAGCTCTCCGGCCTGGGCGACGGCACGGCTGAACGCGCGGGGCAGCGGCGCCCTCGTCAGCGGGACCTGGGTCGACAAAGCGATGCGGGACCGCTTCGGGGTGACGAGGTCCGCCAGCCCCGGCTCTTCGGCGAGGACCGACATCAGCACGGCGGCGTCGGCCACGGTGGTCGTCATCGGACCGTGCGTGGACAGGCCGAACCAGCCATTCTCCCCCGGTACACGGACCACGCCCTTACCCGGTTTGAGACCGACGATCCCGCACATCGCGGACGGGAGCCGGATCGACCCCAGCCCGTCCGTGCCGTGCGCGATAGGCACCAACCCGGCCGCGACGGCCGCGGCGCTTCCACCCGACGAACCACCGGCGGCATAGGACGGATTGCGCGGATTGCGCACTGTCCCGTCCGGATCGTCGCTCGACGGCCAGATGCACAACTCCGGCACCCGGGTCAGGCCGACGATCACCGCTCCGGCCGCGCGTAGGCGCCGCGCTATCTCACCGTCCTCTGTGGACAGCGTCGACGAACCCGCACGCGACCCCCACGAGGCGTACTCGCCTTCGATCGGCGCGACGTCCTTGACCGCCACCGGCACCCCGGCCAAGGGCAGATCCGCCAGGTCCGGACGTTCGGCGACAGCGGCTGCCTCGGTGAGCGCCTCCTCGGCCCTCACCCGGCGGAACGCACCGATCACTCCGTCCGCCGCCGCGATCCGGGCCAGCGCCTCACGGGTCACTTGGACCGGATCGAGTTCCTTGGCACGCACAGCCGCCGCGATTTCCACTGCCGTCTTGACCATCCCCGCACTGTAGAGCGGGCGGCGAAGATCAGTTGCGCGCCGAACAGGCGAACTTCGCCGAGTCCGGTTCGAACGCCGGGAAGTCGGTGTAGCCATCGAGCCTGGCGCCGTAGTAGACGGCGTGGTCCGCCCGAGCCAGCGGAGCACGGAGAGCGAAACGGGCGGGCAGATCCGGGTTCGCGATGAACAACCTGCCGAAAGCGACCACGTCGGCCAGCCCGGACTCGATCAAGGACTCACCCTCGTCCCGGGTGGTCGGCTCCTCGGACCGCAGATTCGCGACGAGCGTTCCTGGCCACAAGGGCCGCAGGTGCGACAGCGCCTCGGCGTCAGGAGTGTCGATGACGTGCAGGTACGCGAGCTCGTACCGGCGAAGTTCCGCCACGAGCCGTGAGTACACCTCCTTCCAGTCGCCTTCCACGATGTCGTTCTCCGGGTTTCCCGGCGAGATCCGCAGGGCGACCCTGGCCGCACCGATCTGCTGGACCACGGCCGCCACCACCTCGAGCGGGAAGCAGAGCCGGGCGGCGACCGAACCGCCGTAACGGTCCTCCCTGCGGTTGGTGTTGTCGGCGAGGAACTCCTGGATGAGGTAGCCGTTGGCACCGTGGAGCTCCACGCCGTCGAATCCCGCCTCGATGGCTCGCCGGGCCGCCGAAGCGAAGTCCTGGACCACCTCACCGATCTCCTCCTCGCCGAGCGCACGAGGTTCGACCGTGTCCGTCCAGCCTCCGGCCGAGAAGATCCGCCCGGCCTGCTGGACCGCCGACGGCGCCACCGGCGTCCGGCCCATCACTCCGGGGTGAGTGACCCTCCCCGCGTGCCAGAGCTGCGCGAAGATGCGGCCGCCCTTCTCGTGCACGGCCGCCGTCACCGCGCGCCATGCCTCGGCCTGTTGCTCTGTCGCCAGCCCTGGAATACCCGGGCCGCTCTTGCCGGTCCGGTTCACCCAGACACCTTCACTCACGATCAAACCGGCGCTCGCGCGCTGCGCGTAGTACTCGGCCGTCAGTGGATGCGGTAGGCCGGTGACATCGTCCGCGCGCCCCCTGGTCATCGGGGCCATCGCCATACGGTTCGGCAACTGGAGCGCGGTACCGCGGAATACTTCGAGCAGCCTCATGAACGCGAAGCTAAACCCTGACGCCGACGTCACGGTCAACCTCGGTTCCCGCGGCTACTGTGGACTCATGCGGATCGGTGAACTGGCGAAGCGAACCGGGGTGAGCGTCCGCTCGTTGCGGTACTACGAAACGGAAGGCCTGCTGAGTCCCGCTCGATGCGGCAACGGCTACCGGGCCTTCACCGAAGACGACGTCGCCAGGGTCCTGCAGATCCAGCTCTTCTATTCGGCCGGGTTGTGCAGCGGCAAAATCGCGGAACTCCTTCCGTGCGTTTCCGGGGACCACACGCATTTGGTGCCCTCGCCGGAGATGACCGGCGAACTGGAGATCGCCAGGACTCGGATCCAGAACCAGATCTCCTTGCTCACCACCTCTCTGTCGGTTCTGGAACGTGTCCTGGCCGCGGCCAAGGGAACCGATACCGCCGAGGTACCTGTTCCTTCCCGGCCCGTCCGGCGACACCGCGGGATCCATGTCTGATCCGTGTCAGGCGTTCGGGTCCCGGCCCATCAGGCCGAGCAGCCTGTCCTGCAGGGGCGCGTCTTCGGGCACTTTCACTTCGGGACCGAAGACGACGATGCCGGGCCCGAACGCTCCGGGAAACCTCATCTGATCGGGGATCGCCTGCGCCGCCGGCCACATCCGGGCGATCTCCTCCGGATCGATCGTGTCGTCCTGCCCGGTGGCCCGGGCCAGATCCCAGCCGTGGATCACCATGTCGGCACTGACGACCTGGTCGATATGCTGTTCCGCGGTCATCTTCCCTATCGGTGTCTCGTGTTCCGTGGCCGCGAGCACGGGATCGGCGAGGACGGCTTCGACATCGGCCCGCGCGGCACGGAAGGCGCCCAGCGGGTCGTCCAGGAGCGATGGCGCCGGCCCGAGGTCACGCCCGAAGGGGCGAAGCATCGCGCCGTGCATGTCGACGATGTGCCCGACGACATCCCTGGCGTTCCACTCTTCACACGGAGATCCGCTCTCCCACTGCCCGGCTTGGACGGCGGCGACCTTGCTCTCGAAGACGTCGGCCCGGACGCGATATCGGTCCGCGATGGCGGTCATCGTGGTCACGCCCCCACCGGAGCGGCCAGGAACTCGGCCAGCTTGTCGAAGCCCTCGCCGACGCCCCGTTCCATCCCGGATGCGAGAACGGCGTCCCGGACCCGCTTCGAGTCGTATCGCACCACCTGGGTCAGAGTGGTGACCCCTTCGTGTTCGACCAGCGTCAGAGTCGCCAAGGCCTGGCCTTCCGACGCCTCACAGTCCTCGTTCGTCTCGAAGGAGACGAGCCTTTCCGGACGGTCGATCTCCTGGTAGACGCCCTGCAGCACCATGTCCATCCCGCCGTGGCGCAGCCGGTAGCGCCATCTGCCGCCGACCCGCAGGTCGATCTCGCATTCGACGACCTCGCAGCCGCGCGGACCGAACCAGCGGCGCACCAGTTCCGGTTTGGTCCACGCGTCGAACACCAGCGTTCTCGGCGCGTCGAAGGACCTCGTCATGACGATCTCGAGATCGCCGGATTTCGTCACGTTGAGAGTTCGTCCCATTGTGCTGTTCCTTTCCGCTCGCGCGGTGGTCAATCGGTCTCTGGACGGCGTTCCGGGTGCCGCATCTCCCCGTCGAGGACGAGATCCAGCTCCGAGAAGGCCTCGTCCCAGTAGCGGCGGTAGCCGCCGAGCCATTCGTTCGCGTTCTTCAGCGGCTGGGCCACCAGCCGGCAGGGGCGGCGCTGGGCATCACGCCCCCTTGCCACCAGCCCCGCCCGCTCCAGCACCTTCAGATGTTTGGAGATGGCGGGCTGGCTCATCGCGAAGGGTTCGGCCAGCTCCGTCACCGTGGCCTCGCCGTGCGCGAGCCGCGCGAGGATCGCGCGGCGGGTGGGGTCGGCGAGTGCCGCGAAGGTGACATCGAGCAGATCCTGTGCCACGGTCGCCCGCCTTTCTGTTCCCAAGTTCGAGCAGGTCTCACGAGTTCGAGTTCTCACGATCACCTCCCCCGTCGCCTACCCGGGGAGGAAGTGGATAACCTTGCGGTTCCATAACCATGTGGTAATCTACGGCGGAGCGGATCCAGTTGTCAAGCACGAACACCGGCTTGACCAGAGAGAACACGATCCGGAAGGAGGTGAAGTCGAACGCCCTGCCCGACGCGGTCACGCACCAAAGGGCACGCGAGCGCGTGCGAAAGGGCAACTGGGGTTACCGTCGACACCGGCATGGACGACGAACGAAACGAGCCGATGAACTCCGGGCGACCGAAGACGACGAAGCGGTGGGCGGCCGTCATCCTGGGAGCCGCCACCGTCCTGGCCACCAGCGTGCAGTGCGGTACGGCGAACGACGGAGCCGGATCCGCGCAGCCGGCGGGAACCGTACCTCCGCCTCGCAGCAGTGCCGCTTCAAGCCAGCCCGCCTCCAGCAAGCCCACGCCGTCACCGAGAGCGGAGCAGGCGCCCGTTCCAGGCTGCGAAGCCGTCATCGCCGGGATGAGCCCCCGGCAGCGGCTGGCCCAGCTGGTGGTGGTCGGCGTGAACGCCGGCGACCCGCAGGCGGCGGTGAAGCTGGTGCGCGACCAGCAGGTCGGCGGGATCTTCCTCGGCGGCAACGAGACGACCCTGCTGCGGAACCGTGCACTGGACGACGTCCAGCGCGCCGCGAAGGTCCCGGTGTCGGTCGCGATCGACGAAGAAGGCGGCCGTGTCCAGCGGATCGACGCCCTCGACGGCGACATGCCGAGCGCCCGGAAGATGGCCTCGACACTGACGCCGGCGCAGGTACGGGCGAAGGCGGCCGAGCGAGGACGGCAGATGCGAGCCCGCGGTGTCACCGTCGACTACGCGCCCGACGCCGACATCACCGACCAGCCGGACCGCGACATCGTCGGCGACCGATCGTTCGGCGCGGATCCGGAAACCGCACGCAAGTACGTCCTGGCGTTCGCGCAGGGCCTGCGGGACGCCGGGGTGCAGCCGGTGTTGAAGCATTTCCCCGGGCACGGGCACGCCACGGGGGATTCCCACAAGGGACTGGTACGAACGCCGCCGCTGGCCTCGCTGCGCAAGGTCGACCTGGTGCCGTACCGCGACATCGGCGAGTACGGCGAGATCGGCGTCATGGTCGGACACCTGGACGTGCCCGATCTGACCGGCGGCACTCCGTCGACCCTGTCGGCACCGGCGTACCAACTGCTGCGGAAGGACTACGCGTTCAACGGCCCGGTGATCACCGACGATCTCGGGGCGATGAAGGCGATCACGGCGCAGTACCCGCTCCAGACGGCCGTGCTCAAGGCACTGCAGGCGGGAGCGGATCAAGCGTTGTGGTCCTCCGGCGGCAACGTCGGGACGGTGCTGACCACCCTGGAGCAAGCGCTCGCGTCCGGCGACCTCCCGGCCGCCCGGGTCGACGAGGCCTTGACCCGCGTGCTCGCGGCGAAACGCGCCTGCGGCTGACCTGGCTACCGGCTGAACACCCGTGGATCCTCGGCGAGCCGATCGGCACGCCCGCAGAGGTGACGGAAAGCGGTCCGAAAACTCAATGAACACAATGCTGACCGGGCCCGCGGCAAGAGTGACCCTGATCACGCCCTGCCGCCCGATCAAGGAGGATCGCGTGCCTGGTCCCACGAAGTACCTGCGTCGTCTCGCGCTGACGGCCGCCGCCGCTGCCGGACTGAGCCTGTTCGCCGCCCCGACGGCGTCGGCGGTGTCAGCCGGGCCGTCGGCGATCGATCACCCGGTGCGGACGACAGGCTGCCAGCGTCCGTCCCCGGTTCCCGCCGGGACGACGACGCTGCGGACGCTGACGTCCGGCGGCCTGCTCCGCGAGTACACGGTGCACGTTCCGGCTCAGTACCGGCCGTCCCGGCCGTACCCGCTGGTGTTGTCTTTCCACGGCCACAAACGCACATCGAAATACCAGGAGGAGCTATCCGGATTTTCCGCGTATGACGCGATTTCCGTCTATCCGCAAGGACTTCCGGGAACGGACGGCGAATCGGCATGGACCGGCGCGCCGTACTCGGCCGCAGCCGACGACGTGCTCTTCACCAGCGATCTGCTGAACACGCTCCAGCGTGAACTGTGTGTCGACTCCCGCCGGATCTACGCGACGGGCAAGTCGAACGGCGGCGGGTTCGTCGGTGTCCTCGCTTGCCGGATGCCGGGCCGGATCGCGGCGTTCGCACCCGTCGCGGGCGCGTTCTACCCGCAGGGCGGCGAATGCCACCCGTCGCGTCCCGCCCCGATTCTCGATTTCCACGGCACGGCCGACGCGACGATCCCCTACGCCGGAAATCCCGCCAAGGGCCTGCCGGCGCTGCCGGACTGGCTCGCCGCGTGGGCGGACCGGAACGGCTGCTTCCCGCATCCGATCCGGTATTCGCCGAAAACCGACGTCACCGTTCAGCGCTGGCTCGGTTGCTCGCTGCAGCACTACCGGGTCGAAGGTGCCGGGCACGTATGGCCGAGCACCGCGCCGAACAACGACTCCGTCACTCCGACCGTCATCGAGGCGACTCCGGTCATCTGGAAGTTCCTGCTCGCCCACCATCTGCGTTAAGAACTCGTCGATTCCCTTGCCGGACAGGCATGCCCGGCGCTACAGTCGAACTGACCGGATGACCAGATGAGCAAATTCGGTCACGAAGTCAGAGACTGGGAGCGCACGTGGCAGAACGTTCGGACCGCACCGCCGGCCGCGCCGATCGCATCCTCGACGCGGCCGGCGTCCTGCTGACGCGGCTGGGCTATCGCAAGGTGACCATCGAGGACATCGCGAGTCAGGCGGGCATCGGGAAGGGCACGATCTACCTGCACTGGCCCACCAAGGAAACCCTCTTCCACGCCTTGCTCCTGCGTGAATCCCTCCGGGCCGCCGAGAATCTCCTTGCCCGGCTGGACGAAGATCCGGCGGAAGTCGTCCCGCACCGGTTCCATCGGGCGGTTTTCCTCCATACCCAACAGAACCCGTTGCTCGGCGCGCTCATCACCGGCAACACCGAACTGCTGGGCAGGTTGAAGAAACATCCCTTGCAGGACCAGGACGCGGTCGTGACCGAGCGGTACCTGAAGACGATGACGGACCGGGGCCTGCTGCGCGACGACATCCCGAACCTGCTGTTTTCCCTGCGCGCCTCGGCGCTCGGGTTCTACCTGATGGACAGCTTCACCGCCGACGGCGCCGACCTCGACTCCGAGGAGAAGGCCGACGCTCTCGCGCACATCATCCGGACGGCGTTCGAGCCGCCGGAGCCGCCGTCCCCGGCGAACGTGGCCGCCACCGCGGCCGAAGTGATCCAGGCGTTCCAGGATCTGATCTCGTCCTATCGCGCCTGGATCTACCGGAAGGACGGCCCCGAGGAGCCCGCTTGAACCGGGCTCTCCACCACTGAAGAAGGGGGCAAGCCATGACCACGATCGCCGAAAACTGGGGTGTCCACGAAGGCCAGTTCTGGCTTCGAGGGGAATTCCCGGCCGAGCCGGTCCGTTTCGACACCGAGACAGGCATGTGGAACGTCTACGGCCACGCCGAGGCGCTGAAGACCCTGAGTGACCCCAAGGTGTTCTCCTCCGACACCACCCGGCTGATCCCCGAGGAGCTCTCACCGGACAAGGACCTGTTCGTCGAGGGCAATCTGCTCGTGATGGACCCGCCGGACCACAAGAAGCTGCGCACGCTGGTGAGCCACGCCTTCACGCCCAAGGTCGTCGCGGATCTCGAACCGCGGATCGCCGCGCTGACGAACGAACTCCTCGACACCGTCGACGGCGCGGACTCGATGGAACTGGTGACCCAACTGGCCTACCCGCTGCCGGTGATCGTCATCGCCGAACTGCTCGGCATCCCGGCGAGCGATCGCGACCTGTTCAAGGAATGGGTCGACACGTTGCTGCGGAACAGCCAGCAGCGGTCACTGATCAAGCAGACCGAGGAGGACAAGAAGGCCGCAGAGGAAACGGCCGCACAGGTGAAGAACCTGGTGAACTACCTTGCCGAGCATGTCGACGACCGGCGGCGGAACCCGCGCGAGGACCTGCTGACCAAACTCGTCGAAGCCGAGGTCGACGGCGCGAAACTCACGCAGAACGAAGTCGTCAACTTCGCGAACGTGCTGCTGCTCGCCGGGCACATCACCACCACGATGCTGCTCGGGAACACGGTGCTGTGCCTGGATTCCCATCCGGAGGAGTACCGGCGTGTCCGCGAGGACCGGGCACTGCTGCCCGCCGCCATCGAGGAATCGTTGCGTTTCCTCAGCCCGTTCGCCCTCGTCGCCCGCGCTACGACGACCGAGGTCGAACTGGGCGGCCAGACGATCCCGCCGGACAGCATGCTCGGCATCTGGGTCGCGGCGGCGAACCGGGATCCGCGTACGTTCACGGATCCCGGCACCTTCGATCCGGCGAGGGCGCACAACCCGCACCTGGCCTTCGGCCGCGGGATCCATTTCTGCATCGGCGCCCCGCTCGCCAGGCTGGAAGGGAAGACGGCGCTCAACATCCTGCTGGACCGCTTCCCTGATCTGCGCACCGATCCGGCCGCTCCGCCGTCGTTCATCCCGAGCCCGAACATGACCGGGGTGAACAAGCTCCAGCTGTTGCTGAAGCCCTAGCGGTCCGCGTACCGGGAGGCGAGCGGGACCACCACTCGCGGAACCCGCTTCCCGGGTGTGTACCGCAGTTCGGTGATGTTGCCGTTCGGCACGAGGTAGGTGTCGGCGAACGTGCGGAATCCGCGCATGGCCTCGCTGTCCGGCGTGGTGATCCCGGTCAGCAACGACCACATGACCGCGCGGATGAAGAGCCCGTGCGTGAAGACCGCGATCGGCCCGGGTTCGCGGTCTCCCAGCCGCGCCAGGAAATCCTGGGTCCGGGTGAAGAGCGCCGCGAAGGATTCCGCGCCGTTCACCGCGTGGTGCGGATCGGCACGGGACCAGTAGGCCTCCGTGTACGGCTTACGGGTGACGGTGGTGGTGACCTGTCCATGGAGTTCGCCGAGGAAGGTGAACTCCTGGACAGGCCACTCCTCACGCTCCGCACCGGGGAACCGCTCGATCGTCGGCTGGGCGGTCTGCTGTGCCCGCAGGAACGGCGACGTCACGATCAACCGAGGCGGTTCGGACAGCGAGTCGGCGATTTCGAGGGCTTGCCGTCTGCCGAGTTCGGTCAGCGCCGAAGCCCCCGGCTCCCCGCCGGGAAGGCCCGCGTTGGACTCGCTTTCCCCATGCCTGATCAGCCACACTCGTGTCACGATCGCCTCCTAGACCCCGTGTGCATCGACGATCGCACCGAGTGCGAGTTGATCGCGACTTCCAGGATGCCCCATCACCGCGGAAATGACGGGACTCTCAACGGCCGAACTGTCCCGGCGAGCGCCCCTCGCCCGCCGGACCGCGGTACGCCTGCGCGATGTCCAGCCACTGGTCGGCCAGCGCGCCCTCGGCACGGACGTCGAGATCGTCGCGGTGACGGCGCCGCGTGACCAGGAGGCAGAAGTCCTCCGCGCTCCCGGTGATCCGCTCCGGCGAGTCCTCGGGGCCGAACGTCCACAACTGCCCGGACGGCGAGGTGATCTCGAACCGGAAGTCCTGCTCGGGCGGGGTCAGGCCGCGCGCCTCGTAGCCGAAGTCCCGCACCCGGACCGCGAAGCCGACGAGGTACGCGAGCCGGTCCGTCCGCTCCGGCCGCACACCCAGCGCGTCCGCGACGTCCTGGCCGTGCGCGAACAGCTCCATCATCCCGGCGCAGGCGAGGATGGCCGGCGGCAGCGGGTTGACCAGCCACGGGACGACCTGGTCCGCCGGGACCGCGGCGAGCGCCTTGATACCGGCGTCGCGTTCGGCGCGCCAGCGGCTCAGCAGGACCTCGTTGGGGTCACCGAGGTAGTCGTCGAGGGCCGCGTTGACGGCGGCGTCGAACCCGCGCGCCATCGACGATTTCGCGAGTTCGGCGAAGGCCCGGGGCTCGGCCGCGGACAACCCGGCGATCTTGAAGATGAACGCGAGATGCGCGATCTGGTGTTTGACCGACCAGCCCGTCGCGGGCGTCGGCAGTTCCCATCCCGCGTCGTCGAGGCCGGCCACCAGGGCGTCGACCTGTTCACCTTCCGTGGTGAGGTCCCTGATCACGTTCCGGAAGTCAGTCACCGTGCCGTCCTCTCGCCGTTTCCACCCTCTCGAATGATGCGGACGCGCCTGGCCGTCGTCTTCTCTTCGTGAGCGCCATCGGAATCCGGACTTGATTCTGGAGCCGGGTCCAAGTTCTACCCTCGCATCATGCGAACCGAAGCGACGAAGGCGCTGACGGCGTTGACCATGTCCGAGGTGACCTCCCGCGCCGGCGTGCGGCCGGACACTGTGCGTTACTACGAGCGCATCGGCCTTCTGCCCACACCCGCGCGGACGACCGGTGCCCACCGGCGCTACGACGAGGGCGTCATCGAGAGGTTGCGGTTCATCCGCGGCACCCAGCGGCTCGGGCTGACGCTGACGGAGATCGGTGACCTGCTGAGCGTGCGTGACACCGGCGTATGCCCGTGCGAACCCGCCGAAACCATGCTGGAACGCCATCTCGCCGAGATCGAGGCGGAGATGGCGCGGCTCGGCGAGCTGCGCGCCGAACTCACTTCCATGCTGTCCGGGATGTCCGGCGAGAACTGCGCCGATCCGGTTCCCGGCGCCTGGTGCCCGCCCGGCTGCGACCCCGAGGGAGGAGGTGGATGACCATGCGGAACGACGACTGGTGCGATTGCGACTGCTGCGGCAGCGGCTGCTGCTGACCCGCTTCGGCGGGACCGGCCGGGCTTGACGTCACCCGGCCGGCCATCCGAGGTCACTCCTGTGGCAGGAGCACCGTCTTCCCGATCCGGTCTCTGCAGACTTCGGCCGAGTAGGCCATCAGGCCGCCCGCCTGCGCGTCCCGGAACAGCCGCTGGATCGGCGAAGTGCGCAGGAAGCCCGAACCGCCGCCGGCTTTCAGCGCCAGCTGCGCGACTTCGCGGGCGATGTCGTTCGCGAGCACCTTCGCCGTCATGGTCGCGGGCAGGAACTCCGGTGAATTCCGGTCCGCCAGCCACGCCATGTTCCGCGAGTACACGCGTGCGGCTTCGAGACGGGCGTGGACGTCCGCGGCTTCGAACTGGAGCCAGTGCATTTCGGCGAGTGGCTGCCCGGTCGCGGGGATGACACGGCTTCGGGCGTGCGAGACCAGAGCTTCCTCCACCGCGTCGGCGATCCCCAGTGACAGGAACGCGAGGCCTGCCGCGATGTGGTTCGGGCGACGCTCGGCCGAGGGCGGGCACCTGCGGTCTTCCCGCAGGAGGCTCCTTCGAAGGAGACGAGCTGGCTTCGGCTGGCGCGCAGGCCCATCGTGTCCCAGATGGGCACGAAGGTCATCGTGTCGTCCGGCGAGACGCCGAAGAACGTGGGCTCGCCGCCGACGAGCGCGTTGACCAGGAAATGGTCGGCGGCCTCACAACCGGAAACGAACCGCTTGGCGCCGGTGAGCCGGTATCCGCCGTCGGCGGGCTCGGCGCTCTGCTGCGGCATCAGGAACATGTTGCCGCTGCTCGGTTCCGAAAGCGCGTTGGCGAACCGCTTGCCGCCGATGAGTTCTTCGGCATAGAAGCGCCCCACGTCGGGAGCGGACAACTGGGCCAGCCCGACCGCGGCACCGATGTGCATCACCCAGACGCACGCGGTGGACGAACAGGCGGCGCTGAGAATACGGACGATCTCGCCGTAGCTCCGATAGCTGAGGTCCTCGCCGCCCAACTCCGCGGGCAACGTCGCCCTGTCGAGGCCGGTCGCGTGCAAGGCACGAAGGTTGGCGATGGGCAGCTCGGCCGTTTCGTCGAACTCGGCGGCATTCGCGGCGAATTCCCTCGCCAGTTCCGTGACTTTTCGATCCAGTGACGTTCGTGGGCGGGCGGGTCGAACGGATGGACGGGCTCGGTCATGACCGCATGATGCCGGAAGCGCGAAGGCCTCCTCGCCACCCCGAGAATGGCGAAGGAGGCCTTTCACGGCCCGGCCGTCACGCTCCGGTGCAGGCAGCCATGGCGAATTCGCCCGAAGCGGTCTTGGTCGAAACGACCGCGCCGTCGACGGTGATCTTGCAGGTGACGGATCCACCGGTCTCGCCCGTGGTCACCGTGAGCGTCCCGCCCTTGTAGACGCCCTTGTTCTCGACTTCCTTGTTCCACGGCAGCGCCGGAACGGTCTCGGTGGTGGGGTTGAGGACCTCGCCGTAGATGACCTCGACGTTCGTGGCGTCACCGGTGACTTCGTAGGAAACCTTCGCGGTGCGGTTGATTTCGTTGTTGACCTCGTTGACCGCCGCGTTGAACACGAAGATCCACACCACGCAGACCACGAGCCCGAGCGCGGACAGGGCGATACCGGTGATGGAGAGCCCCTTGTTGGAGGCCTTCCCGTTCTTGACGCGGATCAGCCCGATGATCGAGAAGATCAGGCCGAGGATCACCAGCGGCCACGCGATGACGCCGACGAACGGGATCGGGGAGAAGACCAGCCCCACCAGGCCGAGGACGAAGCCCGTGACGCCGATGCCGTTGCGGGGAGGCATCGGGCTGGCGGGGGCTTGCGGGGCCGGCGTGTAGGGGGTTTGCTGGGTCACGGGGATTTCCTTTCCAACGGGATGAACGAGGCGGCATACAACCAGCGATCGCGACGCGGCCGCGTCGTCCTCGGCGCGTGAACCCGTTACGACGAAAGTCGTAATTCGCGCGCTTCGAAGGATCGGTTCCGCTGATGTGGGTGGCGTGGCCTGTTTGCGTACGCTCAGCGCATGGCAAGGCGTGTGCTCGGTGTGGTGCTCACCGTGGTGGCGGTCGCGGCGTGCGTGATCAGCAGCATTTTCGTCTTCAGCGCCCAGGGCTATCTTCCGGCGACGAAAGAGTTCGACCCGACGTGGTGGTCCACGCTCGGCTTCTTCACCGGAATCGCGGCGGCGGTCATGCTCTGCTGGCGGCACAAATGGCCGGAACTCGTCCTCGGCATCGCCTTGGTTCCGCCGCTTTGCTTCCGCTCCGACGCGCTGGCCGCGTTGGTCGCCCTCGCCGCTTTGGCCGCGCACCGCCGCGACCGTCTCCTGTGGATCGGGTCCGTACTGGTCTACATCGCGACGGCGTGGGCGTTGTTCGGCGACGCCAACCGCCATCCCGATGTGACCGTCGCCGGGCAGATCGTCGGAAAGCAGCTGTCCGCGGTGCAGGTGATGGGGACGCTGACGGTCGCCGTCGTGATGACGGCCGTACCGCTCACCGTCGGGGTCGTCCGCGGGATGCAGGGCACGATCGCGATCCGCGAGGCCAAGGAAGAGGAACTCCGCGCCGAAATGACCCGCCGCGCGGAACGCACCCGGATCGCGCGCGAGATGCACGACGTCCTCGGGCACCGGCTTTCCCTGCTTTCGCTGCAGGCCGGCGCGCTCGAGGTCAGCAAGGGACCCGCGACGACGGAAGCGGCGAAGACCGTCCGCACGACGGCCCGCCAATCGCTCGAAGATCTGCGGCAGGTCATCGGCGTCCTGCGCGATGGCCAGGGTTTCGGCGAGAACGGCGAGAACGGATCCCATCCGGAGCCACCGCAGCCGACGCTGGCGGACATTCCCGAGCTGGTCGCCAACGCGCGGCGGGCCGGATTGGGGGTCAACGTAACGATCCTGCTCGACGACGCGGGCGGCGCACCGGCCTTGCTCGGCACGACCGCGTACCGGATCGTCCAGGAGTCGATGACCAACATCCTGAAGCACGCGCCGGGAGCGGCGGCCGAGGTCTCGGTTCGCGGAGGCCCCGGGAACGGGCTCACCGTCGAGGTCGTCAATCCGCTGCCCGCGACGGCGGCGGTGGGCAAGCCGCTGGGTGCCGGCGCGGGACTGACCGGGATCGGCGAACGGGTCACGCTGATCGGCGGGAACGTCAGCGCCGGCCCCACCGAAGAGGGCACATTCGCCGTCCGGGCTTGGCTACCGTGGGGACACCACTAACCTGTCCGGGTGAACCAGCGCCCACTGCGAGTGCTGCTCGTCGACGACGACCCGCTCGTGCGAACCGGTTTGTCGATGATCCTGTCCAGCACGGGCGACATCCAGGTCGTCGCGGAAGCCGGCGACGGGGACGAAGCCGTGCCGAAGGTGAGCATGCACGCGCCCGACGTCGTGCTGATGGACATCCGGATGCGGCGGATGAACGGCCTCACCGCGACCGCCGCCGTCACCGCGCTGCCCAATCCGCCGAAGGTTCTCGTGCTGACCACTTACGACCTCGACGAATACGTCTTCGACGCGCTCGGCGCGGGCGCCAGCGGGTTCCTGCTGAAAGAGGGTTCACCGCAGGAGATCATCGACGCGGTGCGGGTGGTCGCGGCGGGCGAGGCGATGCTTTCGCCGCGGACGACACGGAAGCTCATCGGGCACTTCGTCGCGACCAGGACGAGTCCTCGCCGTCATCGGGCGCGAGCCGGATTGAGCACGCTGACCGAACGCGAGCGGGAGATCGTCACCGCCGTCGCGCAGGGCGGGACCAACGCCGAAATCGGCGCGGCACTGCACCTGAGCGAAGCTACGGTGAAGACCCACATCACCCGGATCTTCGCGAAACTCGACGCGGCCAACCGGGTCCAGCTGACGATCTTCGCCTACGAAGCCGGGCTTGTCGCTCCCTGACGGTCCGTAGCGAACAACCCGGCGACGACGGTCGCCCAAAGGACCACCGCGCCGCCGAAGCCCGGCACGAGCTGCCAGGCCTCCGCCCAGCCCGCGATCGCGAGCACGGCGGCCAGCACGGCGACGCCGCACAACACGGCACTCAGCACCAGGAAACGCCGCGAACCGAACAATTTCGCGAGCGGTACGAAGTGCAGGCCGACCACGAAGAGCACCCACGCGGGCACGGCTTCGNACAATTTCGCGAGCGGTACGAAGTGCAGGCCGACCACGAAGAGCACCCACGCGGGCACGGCTTCGGGAATTTCGAAGACCGCCGACAGCACCCGTGCCCCGGCGAAGATCCCCACCAGCATGAGCGCCACGGCGATCCCGTACCGCCCGCCGAACGGGCTTTCCTCCCGGCCACCGCCCGCGGGCAGCCCTGCGCCGCGGCGGGCGATCAGGACGAGCCAGCCTGCCAGTCCCAGGACCACGGCGACGCCCACGACGACGAGCGGCGTCGATCCGCCGGAGACGGAGGACGCGCCGAAGAACCACCACCCGGCACCGAATCCCACGCCGATCGCGGAACTGATCAACAGGGTGATCAGATGCCCTTTGGTGAACTGTGCGTCCGTCATCGCGCGAGGCCGGCGAGGACTACGGCGGCCTCCTGCGGGTGGATGAGGAACCGGACGTGGCTGCTCACGAGCGATCGCACGTCGGTCGGGTTGTCCGGGGTGAGCGCGTCCGCCTCCTCGATGAACCGGTCCTGCAGCGCGAGCGGCATCGACCGGTCCTCAGTGAGCCTGATGTAGGTGCGCGGGATCCGGCCCCACGTGGCGGCGTCGGCGAGTTCGGTCCCGGCGTCGAGGCTCTCGTCCGGTTCGAGGGTGTTGAGGTAGGCGAAGAACTCCTGCTCGGTGCCGTCTTCGAGCATCGCGGTCTTCAACCCGGCCAGCAGCGCGGGATCGGCGGTGCGCCAGTTCATCCGGAGCGCGCCGAGCGTCGCGGGATCGGCGACGACGACACCGCCGACGTCATTGAGCGCGCTGCTCGCGTACTCGGGTCCTTGCATGTACTCGCCCACCGTCGCGTCGACGCAGCACCACGCGGAGATGTAGACGATCCGGTCGATCAGTTCCGGGACGGCGTTGCCGACGCCGGTGAGCGTGACCCCGCCGCGGCTGTGCCCGACCAGGATGACCCGCCCGTGCTCGGCGACCTTGCGCACGACGTCCACCACCTGCTCGACGGCCTCGGCCGGCGTGGCACCCGCCTGGTTCGACGGCGCCGTGGCCAGCGCTTCGAGGTCCTGCGGCGCCTGGTAGGCGGCGTGGAAACCGGCGGCGAAGCCGTGGCCGGGAAGGTCGACGGCCAGCGTGCGGTGGCCGAGCAAAGCGAGCTCACGTTGCAGTGGGCCCCAGGTGAACGAGGCACTGCTGGAACCGTGCACGAAAACGTAGGTCGAAGTCACGGTTCGTATCCTGTCAGCTCGCGATGAGCACCTGGCCGGCCCCGTCGAATCGGTAGCCGACCCCGCGCACCGTCGTGATCGGCGTCAGCACGGGTTCCAGCTTCCCGCGGATCTTGCGGACATGGACGTCCACGGTCCGCCCATTGCCGCCGCTCAGGCCCCAGACCTGCTCCATCAGCGTGACGCGGTCGAAGACACGGTCCGGATTCCGGCTGAGGAACAGCAGGAGGTCGAACTCGAGCCTGGTGAACTCCAGCACCTCGCCACGCATCAGCACTCGTCGCGAATCGGGTTCGATGCGTAGCGGTGGCGCGGATTCGACGACCTGGCCTGAGCCCTCTTGAACGGTCCGTGCCATCAACGTCACCCCGACAGTGTCCTCAAAGGACTCGAGCAGGCGCGCGGCGATCGCGGCGGCGTGTTCCGGGTCGGTGTTCACCCGTAACTCCAGGGTCAATTCGACGGCCTGTTCCCCTCTCACCTCGACCGACCGCGTCATCTCACACTACCCTGACCGGATGCCGGACGACGGCGTCGAACAGGTAGCCCTGAGCGTTGTGCGGCGTGACGTCCGGCTGCGTGGCACCGGTGATGTCCGTGGCCCGCGCACGCAAGGTGTGGGCACCGGGAACGCCGGAGCGCCAAGGGATCTCCCAGCGTTGCCAGCCTCGATCGGCCGCCGCGCCCACGAACTTCGCCTGCCGCCAACCGGCACCGGTGTCGACTTCGACGCGCCGGATCCGGCCGTTTCCCGACCACGATCGGCCGCGCAGCACCTGCCTGCCGCCTGCCACGAACTCGGCGTTCCAGGGCAGTTCGAAAGCGCTCTTGACCACCTGCCGGGTGACGACCGTGCCATCGGCCGGATAGTCCGGCCCGAGCAGCCGGTAGTACTGCGTGTTCCACGGCGACACCAGTGGCGTGTCCGAGACTTCGATGCGCCCCAGCCATTTGATCGACGAGATCCCGACCCAGGACGGCACGACGAGCCGCACCGGATGGCCGTGGTCCGGCGGCAGCGGACGTCCGTTCATCTCGTACGCCAGCAAAACGTCCTGCAAGGCCTTCGCGATCGGCAGCGGGCGGCGCACCTTGCCCAGGTTGACCCCGCCGGTGACATGGTCGGCGTCCAGTCCCTCCGGCAGGACGTCCACCGCGTGCCGCGTCAATCCCGCCTTGGCCAGCACGGTGGAGAGCCGGACACCGCGCCAGCGCGCGACCCCGATCGCGCCGAGCTTCCACGCCGTGCCGGACACCACCTGCCCTTGCTGGCTGCTGAAGAAGCTCCGTCCGTTGCCCGCGCATTCGAGCGCGGAAGTGATCGTCTCCGCGGGCAACCCGAGCAAGTCTCGGTAGCTGAACTCGACCGGCCCTCCACGCAGCCCGGTCCCGAAGAGCTTCAGCCGCCAGGTGCAGGCGTCGATCGACGGTGTGGCGGTGTGGTTTCGCACGAAGAACCGTTCGACCGGCGTCAGACAGCCCTGCCCGCTCAGCGCCTCCCAGCGCGTCTCGGCGTTGGTGCCGTAGACCTCGAAGATCTCCGGCGGCAAGGGTTTCACGATCGGCGTGGCCGCCGACGCCGTTCCGGGCGGAGACGTGCCGAACGCCGTCAGCGCGAGTGACCCACCGGCCGCCAGCCGAAGCAGGCCGCGCCGCGGCATCCCGTCACCCCGCGCCTCCCCCGCGCGCCACTGGGCGAGCCGAGCGCGGTCGTAGGCGGCTTCGTCGGTCAGGCCGGTCCCGGTCATGCGGGTCATTGTCGGCAGCGGCGGTCCGCGCGGACCAGGACGTCCACAGAGCGGAACCGGTGGTGCCCCGGACGGGGATCGAACCCGCACTGTGTCGATTTTAAGTCGACTGCCTCTGCCAGTTGGGCTACCGGGGCACAGACAGCCTAGGCGATGTCCTTCAGTTCGCCGCTTCAGTACGCCGATATTCGAGCCAACGAAGACCGACCTGGTTCCAAACGGCCTGGTACTCCTCGAACTTCTGGTTGATCAGCCGGGGATCGATCCGGTCGGGCGGGGTCGACGCGATGTAGAAGCTGAGCTCGTCGCGCAGCCGGTAGAGCCGGAACTGGACCTCTTCCATCAGGACCCACAAGGAGCGCCAGGCGAAGAAGGGCTCGAGCGCGCCGACGACGGTCGTCACGGCCACGAGGGCGAACGCCACGCCGGTCCAGCCGTTGAGGTTCTGCAGACCGAGGATGATCGTGGACGCCGCCGACAGCGCGAGCAGGAAGACCCTGATGGACACGGCGCGCCAGCGGAAACGCCTCTTCCGGGAGCGGGCGTGCGCGTTGTCGCGCTCGATCCGTTCCAAAACGTGCTTCGCCAGTTCGGCCGGAGTCAGGCCGGTGGCGAGCGGGACGGCGGGTACGGACTTCCGTAATGCCTGCACCGGCACACTTTAAACGCCGTGAAGGCCTCCTTCCCTACGTTCAAGGTGAGTGCTTCCGGACCTGCCTGTGGGCTTCGCGTAGCGCCTGGCCCTTGCTGATTCCCGTGCCGCGGNCCGATCTTCCCTACGTTCAAGGTAGGGAAGGAGGCCTTCACGGACTTGCGAACTCAGGACTTCGACAGCCGGTCGAATTCCTCGCGCGGGTTGTTGATCTGGCCGAGCGAGATGACCTCGCGCCGGAACAGGCCACCCAGCATCCAGTCGAACAGGATGCGGATCTTGCGGTTCCACGTCGGCATCGCCTTGAGGTGGTACGCGCGGTGGAAGAGCCAGGCCGGGAAGCCCTTGATCTTCAGGTTCAGCGCGTCGGCGACACCCTTGTGCAGGCCGAGGCTGGCCACCGCACCCAGGTTCTTGTGGTAGTAGTCCTTCGGCTTGCCGCCGCGGATCACCTTGATGATGTTCTTCGCCAGCAGACGCGCCTGGCGAACGGCGTGCTGCGCGTTCGGCGGGCAGGTCGCGGTCGGGTCCTGTTCGGTACGCGAGAGGTCCGGCACGGCGGCGTTGTCACCGGCGGTCCAGACGTCGGGGTGCCCGACGACCTGCATCGCGGCGGTGGCCTCGACGCGGCCGCGCTTGTCGAGCGGCAGGTCCGAACTGGCGAGCACCGGGTTCGCCTTCACGCCGGCGGTCCAGATGATCGTGTCGGTGTCGAACTCGGTGCCGTCCGAGAGCACGACATGGCCGTTCTCGAACGACTTCGCCGCTGTCGACAAATAGACTTCGATACCGCGCTTTTCGAGCTGCTCGACGGTGTACACGCCGAGCGTCTCGCGCACCTCGGGGAGGATCCGCCCGGCCGCCTCGACGAGCACCCAGCGGATGTCCTCGACCTTGAGGTTCGGGTAGTAGTTCTCCACCGCGAACCGGGTCATGTCCTCGAGTTCGGCGAGCGCCTCGATACCGGCGAACCCGCCGCCGACGACGGTGAACGTCAGCAGGCGCTTGCGCTGCTCGGGATCGAGCGTGCTGGCGGCCTCGTCCAGCTTCGTCATGACGTGGTTGCGCAGGTAGATCGCCTCGCCGATGGTCTTGAAGGCGATGCCCTCCTCGACCAGGCCCGGGATCGGCAGGATGCGCGCGACGGCACCGAGAGCGACCACGAGGACGTCGTAGTTCAGCTGCTCGACGTGCCCGTCGGCGGCCTCGACCGTCACGGCCTTGCGCTCGTGCTCGATCTTCGTCACGCGCGCGGTGAGCACGTGGCAGCGCTTGAGCACGCGCCTCAGCGGCACGACCACGTGCCGCGGTTCGATCGCACCGGCCGCCGCCTCGGGCAGGAAGGGGGCATAGGTCATGTGCGGCTGCGGATCAACGACCGTCACGGACGCTTCGTTGGCCCGGAGCATCTTCTGGAGCCCGTACGCCGTGTAGAGCCCGACGTACCCACCACCAAGGACGAGGATCCGTGTCGGTTCCGACTTAACACCAGCCATATTCCTATAGTCGCACCCATCAGCTGAGATCGCTCGGAGACCCCATCCGGCTGTGACCAGCGTCGCCACGGTTTCCGCACCGATTCAGTTCAGGCCGGCCGCCGAGGTCGCGGAGGCCAGGACGTCGCACACCATGTCAAGGGTCAGGCGGCCGGTCTGGACATTGCGCTGCGACACGTGATAACAGCCGAAAAGGCGCAGGTCGCCGAGTTCCAGTTCGGCTCCGTGGCCGAACTTCGGGCGTGGTGCGGGCACCGGCCAGCCCACCTCCGCGAGCACCGGCAGCAGCGCCTGCCAGCCGAACGCGCCGAGCACCACGACGGCCTTCAGTGTCGGTTTCAGCAGCTCGAGCTCCGCCGCGAGCCACGATCGGCAGGTTTCCCGTTCCTCAGGTGTGGGCTTGTTGGCGGGTGGCGCGCATCTCACCGGGGAGACCATCCGGGTCCCTCGGAGCTCGAGGCCGTCACCTATACGGGTCGACGTCGGCTGCGACGCGACCCCGACCCGATGAAGCGCCTTGAAGAGAACGTCACCGGACGGGTCGCCGGTGAACAGGCGGCCGGTCCGGTTCGCGCCGTGCGCCGAAGGGGCGAGGCCGACGATCGCCAGCGACGCGTCCGGCGGACCGAAGCCGGGCACCGGTCGGGCCCAGTAGGTCTCACCGGCGAAGGCCGCGCGCTTGACCACGGCGATCTCCTCACGCCACGCGACCAGCCGCGGGCAGGCGCGGCAGCCGACGACCTCGGCGTCGAGTTCGGCGAGCGAGCGGAACCTCATAACGCCTCTTTCAGCGCGTCCCGGGCGAGACGATCGGCTTGCCGGGTGGTCTCCGGCTGACGGAACGCTGGACACAGCCGCAGCACCTGACGGCACGCGTTGTCCAGCGAGATCTTGTGGCCGACGGAGACATAGAGAGGCTTCACGCCGTCTTGGGTGCGCAGGACCGCGCCGACGACGTCGCCGTCATCCAGCAAGGGCGTCCGCGAGCCGCGTTCGGACCCAGGCTCGTCGTGCTCGCCGACGAACCGGGTCTTGCCGACGCCGACGGACGGCAGGCCCGTCACGACGCCGACGTGGCAAGCGAGCCCGAACCGGCGTGGGTGGGCCAGGCCGTGGCCGTCGCAGATCAGCAGATCCGGGACGTGGTCGAGCGCGCGGAGGGCGTCGAGCAGCGGGGGCAGCTCGCGGAACGCGAAAAGGCCCGGTTCGTAGGGGAACGAGATCCGGGAAACGACGGTTCGCTTCTCCACGACGCGGAATCCGTCGATTTCAAGGGTGACCGCGGCGGCCGCGATCAGGCCGCTGTCCTCGTCGTAGGCGACGTCCAGCCCGGTGACCGTGACGATCTCTTGTGGACAGCGATCTTCGAGTTCGACCAGGTCGCGCAGGGTTTCCTGGATCCCGATCGCCTCTTGGGGCGTGCTCGGGCGATCATGCGCCGTGACGATGTCCACTCCTACAGACTGCCAGTAGGTTGGGAACATGCCGGACACCAATCCCGATGAAAAGGCCACCGACGAGAAGGACACCCCGTCGGTGGAAACCAAGGTCGAGCCGACCGACGACCTGGTCACCACGAAGCACACGCTCACGCTCAAGCGCAAGAAGCTCGCCTACACCGCCCAGACCGGGCGGATCGTGCTGCGGAAGGAGGTCATCACCGACGGCAAGTCCGAGGGCTACAAGGCCAAGGCCGAGGTGTTCGTGACCTCCTACACGCTCGACGACGCGGAGCCCGGCTCGCGCCCGGTCACGTTCGCGTTCAACGGCGGGCCCGGCTCGGCGAGCGTCTGGCTGCACATGGGCCTGCTCGGCCCGCGCCGGGTGCTTTCGGGTGATGTCGACGACCCGGTCGCGCCGCCCTACGGGCTGACCGACAACCAGGAAACCCTGCTGGCGCACAGCGACCTGGTGTTCATCGACCCGGTGTCGACCGGCTATTCGCGCGCCGTGGACGGCGAGGCCGCCAAGGAGTACCACGGGTACACCGCCGACATCGAGTCCATCGGCGAGGTCATCCGGCTGTGGGTCTCGCGCAAACAGCGCTGGCTCTCGCCGAAGTTCCTGGCGGGCGAGTCCTACGGCACGCTCCGCGCGGCCGGGCTGGCGTCGCATCTGCAGGAACGCCACGGCATGTACCTGAACGGGCTGCTGTTGATCTCGTCCGTGCTGGACCTGGGCACGCTGCGGTTCACCGAGGGCAACGACCTGCCGTACTCGCTCTACGTGCCGACGTACGCGGCGATCGCGCACTACCACGGCCTCCACGGCGACCGGCCGCTCGACGACGTCCTCGCCGACGCCGAAGACTTCGCGGCCAAGGAACTCCCCTGGGCCCTGGCGCGCGGCGCGCGACTGTCCACACAGGACCGTAACGAAGCGGTGGCGACACTCGCTTCGCTGACCGGCCTCAGCGAGTCCTATGTGGACCGGGTCAACCTGCGGATCGAGCACGTGCGGTACTTCACCGAGCTGTTGCGGGACAAGGGCCTCGTCGTCGGCCGGATGGACGGCCGGTTCACCACCTGGGAGCCCGACGGCGGACGCGAGCACATGAGCGACGACCCGTCGATCTCGCGGATCATCGGCGCCTACACGGGCGGGCTCAACCACTACGTTCGCGCCGAACTCGGCTACGAGAACGACCTGCCGTACGAGGTCCTGTCGACCGACGTCTTCAAGGCCTGGTCGTACTCGGACTTCGAGGGCCGCTCTGTGTCCTCTGTGGACTCACTGGCGTCGGCAATGCGAGCGAACCCGCACCTTCGGGTGCACGTCGCCTTCGGGCACTACGATGGCGCGACACCGTACTTCGCGTCGGAGCATGTGCTGGCGCGCCTGCAGATTCCCGAGGAGCTGCGGGAGAACATCGACACGGCGTACTACCCGGCCGGGCACATGATGTACGTGCACGAGGAGTCGCGAGTTCGGCAGGCGAAGGACCTGGCGAAGTTCATCAAGAACGCCTCGGGGCAGTAGCCCCGCTGACTCCGCTCCACGAACTTAGGTGCACGTAAGGCACCCCTGTACTGCAGTGAAGGGGCCTTTCATAGCAAATTTCGCTATTAAAGGCCCCTTCATTGCAGTCAGGTGAACCGAAGGGTCAGCCTCGCAGGTACTGAGAACCCCGCGTGACGGCCGACCAGGCGTCGACGGCACCGTGACCGTAGAAGCCGTTGAACGAAGCGTCACCGGTGCAGGTCGCGGTGAACGACGCGTCCCGGCCTTCCTTCAGGTAGTCGACGGTCCGCGGCACCGGGCAGGCGATGTCCGAAGCCGTGCCTTCGAGCACCCGCTGCACGGCGTCCGGGTTCATCCCGAAGTCGCGCGAACCCTTGCCGTACTGCGAAACGATCAGCGCGGCGACACCGGTCGCGTGCGGCGACGCCATCGACGTCCCCTGCAGCCACTGGTAGTAGCCGACTCGGCCGTCTGCGGCGGTCGCCTTCTTGACACCGGCGGCGACACCGTCGGGAGTGACGTTCCCGGCCGCGTCGATCATGCCTTCCGCGACACCGACGTTGCGCGGGTACGTCGAAAGGATCTGGTTCTCGACCGTGCGGAACCACGGGGTGCCGAAGTAGTCACGGAAGTATCCGCCGGGCGCGGACACCGAGATCTGCTCGGTCCCGTAGTTCGAGTAGTCCGCCTTCGCCTGCGAAGGGCCGAAGGACGAGACACCGATCGTGTGCGGGCCTTCGACGGGCAGCGAGAGGCAGCTCGCGTTGTCGATCTGCCGCGGGTGCGTGCTGTTCGACGGGTAGCCAGGGCTCGACGCGTCCGGCTGCGGGGCGGCGAGATCGCTGTGCTGGTTGCCCAGCGAGACGACCTGGGTGACGCCCTTGCGGTGCGCGTAGTTCAGCGCGCGGGTCGTCGCCTCGATGATGGTGCGCTGCTCGGCCTGCTGCGCGGGCGTGTCCGCGGGGTTCGCGGTGCAGTTGTACAGCCAGGGGTCCGTGAAGAAGCTCATGTTCACGACGTCCACACCGGCGTCGCCGGCGTAGGTGATCGCGTCCACGGTCGGCTGCAGGAAGAAGAAGCCCGAGTCCTGCCCGGCGCGGAGGTTCACCAGCGTCACGTTCGGCGCGACACCCGAGACGCCGAAACCGTTCGCGGCGGCGCCGATGGTGCCGGCGACGTGCGTGCCGTGGCCGTTGTCGTCATGGTCCGCCGGGTCGACACAGCTGCGGAATTCACAAGGTCCGTCGACGACGGCGCCGTTGACGTCCGAGACGATGTCCTTTGTGAAGTTCCGCGACGCCGCGCGGTCGAAGTTCGGCGCGATGTCCGGGTGGCTCCCGTCGACGCCGGTGTCGATGACCCCGACCTTCACCCGCTTGTCGCCCGGCTGCTTGGTTCGCGAGAGGTCCGACCGAACCGACTTGAGGCCCCACAACTGGTCGTCGAGCGGGTCCATGCCGACGGCGTTCGCCTGCACCGGCTTCTTGGCCGACGCGGCGCCGCGGCCCTCCTTTTCGACGACGCCCGGCTTGGCCTTCGCCTTGCCCTGCTTCGGCGCGGTGCCGATCGCCTTCGCTTTGGCGGCACCGAAGACCGACCGGTCCGCGGAGACCCGCTCGGCGAAACCGTTGGCGGGCGCGGTCGCGGTGATCAGGCCGACCGCGGCGTTGCTCGTCACGACGGTGCCCCCGGCGGCGCGGACCGCCCTTTCCACCGAAGCGACACTTTGGCCGTCGCGGGCCAGGACCGAGAATTCGGTCGCGGCGCCGGAAAGCGCCGGTTGCGCTGATGCCACCGGAGCAGCGACGATCGCGCCGAACAGCGGTACCGCGAGCGCGATCACGAGAGATCTGGGCTTTTTCACTTCCTGCCTCCTGAAGAAAACTATTCGTGCAAACTACGTGAACGATCCCCACGTATCAACGAAGTCCCTACGAAAGTCAGGGGACGACGGTTTTCTCCTCCGCGAAATGGCAGGCGGACAAATGCCCGCCGGACCGGGTGATCAATTCTGGTTCCTGATCGGCACAAACGTCCTGCGCCTTCCAGCACCGGGTGCGGAACCGGCAGCCCGACGGCGGCTCCAGCGGGCTCGGCACGTCGCCTTCCAGCCGGATCACCTGCCGCTGCCCGCGCAACGCCGGGTCCGCGACCGGCACCGCGGACAGCAACGCCTGCGTGTAGGGATGCGACGGACGCTCGTAGATCTCCTCTTCGGTCCCCATTTCCACGATCTTGCCGAGGTACATCACCGCCACACGCGTGGAAAGATGGCGGACAACCGACAGATCATGTGCGATGAACACATAGGAAAGGCCGAATTCCTTCTGCAGATCACCGAGCAGATTCACCACCTGCGCCTGGATCGAAACGTCGAGTGCGGAAACCGGTTCGTCGCAGATGATCACCTTCGGCCGCAACGCCAGCGCCCGCGCGATACCGATGCGCTGACGCTGTCCGCCGGAGAATTGGTGCGGATAGCGGTTGATGTGCTCGGGATTCAGCCCGACGACGTCGAGCAGCTCCCGCACCTTCGCCGCCCGCGACCCCTTCGGCGCCACCTCGGTGTGGATTTCGAAGGGTTCGCCGATGATGTCGCCGACCGTCATCCTCGGGTTCAGCGAGGTGTACGGATCCTGCAGCACGATCTGGATCTCGCGCCGCAGCCTCCTCAGTTCGGCTCCCCGCAACGCGAAGATGTCACGGCCTTCGAAGGTCGCGAGCCCGCCTGTGGGTTCTTCCAGCCGCATCAGCACCTGGGCCAAAGTGGACTTGCCGCAACCGGATTCCCCCACCACACCGAGCGTTTCGCCCGGCATGAGGTCGAAGGAGACGCCGTCGACGGCCTTCACGTGCCCGATGGTGCGTTTGAAGAGGATCCCGGCCCGTACCGGGAAGTACTTCACCAGGTTTTCGACGCGCAGAATGGGCTCAGACACGGTCGCCCACCACCTCGTCGGCGAAGTGGCAGGCGCTGACCCTGCCGAAGCCGAGGCTGTGCAGGGCCGGCCGTTCGGTCTCGCACCGGCTTTCCGCCCGCGGGCAGCGCGGATGGAACGGGCATCCGGGCGGGACGTTCAGCAGGCTCGGCGGCAGGCCCTTGATGGTCTCCAGCGTCTGTCCTTTGAGGTCGAGCCGCGGCAGCGAGGCCATCAGCGCCTCGGTGTAGGGATGCCCCGGCGAACGGAACAACTCGGTGACGTCGGCCTGTTCGACGATCCGGCCCGCGTACATCACGGCGATCCGGTCGGCGACCTCGGCGACCACCGCCAGATCGTGGGTGATCAGGATCAGCCCCATCCGCCGTTCGGCCTGGATCTCCGCCAGCAGGTCCATGATCTGGGCCTGCACGGTGACGTCGAGCGCGGTCGTCGGCTCGTCCGCGATCAGGAGATCCGGGTCGAGCGCGAGCGACATGGCGATCATCGCCCGCTGCCGCATCCCGCCCGAGAACTGGTGCGGATACTCGCGGACCCGGCGGGCGGCGGCGGGGATGCGCACGGTGTCGAGCAGTTCGATCGCCCGTTTCCGCGCGTCCTTTTTGGACATCCCGAGCCGTACCCGCAGCTGTTCCTCGATCTGGAATCCCACGGTGAACACGGGATTCAGCGCCGACAGGGCGTCCTGGAAGATCATCGCGATCTCCCCGCCCCGCACCTCACGTCGCCGCTCTTCGGTGGCGGTGAGCAGATCCTCGCCGCGGTAACGGACCGCGCCGCCGGTGACGACGGCGGGCGGGCTGTCGAGGATGCCCATCACCGTCTGCGCGGTCACACTCTTCCCGGAGCCCGATTCCCCCAGCACCGCAAGGGTTTCCCCGGCGTGCACGGAGTAGTCGACGCCGTTGAGCACGGTCGCGACGCCATCGGACGTGCGGAATTCGACATGGAGGTCTTCCACCTCCAGCAGCAGTTCGTCGGTCACGGACGATCACCGGGCCTTCGGGTCGAGCGCGTCGCGGATACCGTCACCGAGCATGACGAACGCGAGCACGGTGATGGTCACGAACCCCGCGGGGAACAACAACATGTGCGGATTCACCCGGAAGTAGTCCCGTGCGTCGCTGATCATCACACCCCACGAGACGACCGGCGGCCGCACACCGACGCCGAGATACGCCAGCGTCGCTTCCGCGCCGATGAACGCGCCGAGCGCGATGGTCCCGTAGACCAGCACCGGCGCGACCGTGTTCGGCAGCAGATGCCGGAACACGATGCGCGGTGTGCTCGCCCCGAGTCCGCGTGCGGCCTTGACGTAGTCGAGCTGTTTGGCCACCAGCGTCGCCGACCGCATGATGCGCATCGCCACCGGCCAGCTCAGCGCGGCGATCGACACGACCACCTGCACGATGATCGTGACGACCCCGGGGTTCGAGCCGGGCGCGTTGAACGTGGTCAGGATGACGATCGCGCCGAGCACGAACGGCAGCGCCGCGAAGATGTCGCCCACCCGCGAGAACAGGCTGTCGATCAGACGGCCGTAGTACCCGGCGATGATCCCCACCACCGAGCCGATCAGGATCGTCAGCACCGTCGCGAAGACACCGACCAGCAGTGACGCCCGTGCGCCGTGGATCGTCCGCGCGTAGACGTCGTAGCCCTGGTTGTCGTAACCGAACCAGGCGTCCGCGGACGGCCCTTCGTTGGCGTGGAGCAGATCGCTGAACCCGGCGGGCCGGGAACTGAACAGGTCGGGCGCGATCGCGATGAGCACGACGAGCGTGATGATGACGGCGGAGATGACGAACGACGGCCGCTTGCGCAACATCCGCCAGGCGTCGCCGCCGAGGCTGCGCGGTTTGTGCGCCTCCGCGGAATCGTCGGCGACACCGGCACCGGCGACGTCCACAGAGGACACCCCGCCGGCCACATTGGGGTCAGTCATAACGGATCCTCGGGTCGAGAACGGCGTAGAGCAGGTCGACGATGAGACTCACCAGCAGGTAGACCATCACCAGCAGGACGACGACGCCGGTGACGGTGGCGCCCTCCCGGTTCTGGATACCGCGGAAGATGAGCCCGCCGATGCCGTTGATGTTGAACACGCCTTCGGTGACGATGGCCCCGCCCATGAGCGCGCCGATGTCGGTGCCGATGAAGGTCAGCACCGGGATCACCGAGTTCCGGAGCAGGTGCACGCCGACGACCCGGCTGCGCGGCTGTCCCTTAGCGACGGCCGTGCGGACGTAGTCGGCGTGCCGGTTCTCCGCGATGCTCGTTCTGGTCAACCGGGCTATATAGGCCATGGAGAGACTGCCGAGCGCGATTCCTGGCACGATCAGCTCGCCGATCGTGGCGTCCTCGGACACACTCGCGTCGATGATGCCCAGTTCCGAACCGAGGACGATCTGGAGCACGATCGCGGTGACGAACACCGGGATCGAGATCAGGAACGTGGTGGACATCAGCACGAGATTGTCGAGGAAACCCTTGCCGCGCAGGCCGGTCAGGATACCCGCGGACAGGCCGATGATCGCTTCGATGGCCACCGCGATGAGGGCGAGCCGGACCGTCACCGGATAGGCGTTCCCGATCAGTTCGCCGACCGAGACGCCGTTGAAGGTCTCGCCCCAGTCGCCGGTGAACAGGTTGCCGAGGTATTTGAAGTACTGGACGAAGATCGAATCGTCGAGGTTGAACTTCGCGGTCATCATCTCGATGTAGGCGGGCGGGCAGGCGACCTGACCGCATTTGCCGGCGAACGGGTCACCGGGCACCGCCCACACGAGGGCGTAGATGAGGAACGTCGTGCCGAAGAAGACCGGGATGAGTTGAAGTAGGCGTCGGAGGATGTATTGGGGCATGCGCGTGCCGTCCTGGGGATCGCGTGGTGGGAGCCGTGGGTCCGGCCGGCCGGGAGCGGTGCGCTCCCGGCCGGCACGACCACGCGATTACTTCGCCGCGACCTCGATGGACGAGTAGTCCGCGAGCCTGCCGAAGTCCAGCTTCACGGTCTTGAGGCGGTTCGACTTGCCGCCGACACCCTTCTCTTCCCACACGGGGATCTGGGGCAGATCCTTCGCGATCAGATCCTCGGCCTGCTGGTACAGCTTGATCGCGGCCGCCTTGTCGGCGGTCTGGTCCGCCTGGGTCAGCAGCGCGTCGACGGCCGGGTTGTTGTACGTGGAGTCGTTCGACGAACCGGTGCTCTTGTAGCGCGGGTTCAGGTAGTTCTCGATCGACGGGTAGTCGGCGGACCAGTCGGAGCGGCCCATGCCGGTCAGCTGGCGGTTGTTGACGATGCTGCGCCACTGCCCGAAGTCGGTCGCCGGCACGAAGTCGCATTCGACGCCGAGCGCGTTCTTGATGCTGTTGCACGCCGCGACCAGCGGCTCCTTGCGGCCGCCGTCGGCGTTCGACGCGATGGTCAGCTTGCCGGTGTAGCCGGACTTCGCGAAGAACTCCTTGGCCTTCACCGGGTCGAACTTGCAGAACTCGCAGACGCCGGGCCGGTAACCCTCGATACCGCGCGACACATAGCCGTCGGCGGGCGCGTAGGTGTCGTTCATGACGGTCTTGACGATCTGCTCGCGGTCGATGGCCAGCGAGATCGCCTTACGCAGGTCGAGGTTGTTGTAACCCGGGACGTAGTACGGGAGGGCGAGCGCGCTGATGCCGAGCAGCTTCCCTTCGACCAGACGCTCACCGAGGTCGGTCTTGTACTTGCCACCGGCCTTCGCCGCCGGCGGGAGCGCCTCCATGAAGTCGAGGCGGTTGCTCAGCAGATCCTGGTACGCGGTTTCCTGGCTGGTGTAGATGCGGACTTCCAGATCCTTGAACTTGACCTTGTCCTCACCCTGGTATTCGTCGAACCGCGTGAGCTTCATGTTCTGGTTCGGCGTACGCGAAACGAACTTCAGCGGTCCGTTTCCGATCGGGGCCTTGGCGAACGCCTCCGGGTCGGCGAAGAACTTGTCCGGCAGCGGCGCGAAGGCGAGGTAGCCGATCTTGGTGGCGAACACGGAGAACGGTCCCTTGAGGGTGGCCTGGAACTCGTAGTCGTTCACGACCTTGAGCCCGGACATCTCCTTGACGGCGGGCTCCTTGGCGCTGATCTCGTCGTAGCCCTGGATCTGCTCGAAGAACGACGCGTTCTGCATGCCGTTCTTGCCGTTCGCGCTGTAGTTCCAGGCGTCGACGAAGTTCTTGGCCTTGACCTCGGTCCCGTCGTGGAACTTCCAGCCCTTTTTGATCTTGATGTCGAAGACCTTCGAATCGGTCGTGGTGATCGATTCGGCCATCAGGTTGTACGGCTCGGCGGTGTCGGATTTGTAGCCGACCAGCGCCGAGAAGACCGGCTTGAGAGCCTTGGACCCACCGAGCTCGTTGGTGTTGGCGGGAATCAGCGAGTTCTCCGGCTCGGTGCCGTAGACCGAAACCGACGCGTTGGCGTCGACGGCGCCGGATCCCTTGTCGTCACCGGATCCGCCACCTCCACAGGCCGTCAGCAGCAGGGCCGCCGTGGCCACCACCGCCGTCGCTCCCCAGAACCCGCGTGAAGCCCGCATGTCCACTCCAACTCTCGTCGTCGGATAGCGCGGCGAGCGCTGGTCGCGCCCTACCGCCCAGAAGGTGAGACGACGCTATGGGACAGGTGAAGCCGATCACAGTGCGTTGGTGTTGCAAATGTGTGACGGTCTCCCGGACCACCCGGTTAGAGCACAACGTTGGTAGGAACGACGCTGCGCCGAACGGCGCAATCCGGACTGGAGGTCACCGCTTGATCACCTAAAGAAATGGCTTCCTGTAAGAGAAAACTTCGACTGTCAAGCCAACGACAGCGCGATCCCGTCGAGGATGTCGTGCTCGGAGATCACCAGTTCGTCGGGGCCACCGCGCGTGGCGAACTGCTCGGCCAGCACCTGCACGATCACCGAGCCGCCGCCGATCACGTCGACCCGGCCGGGGTGGATCACGGGGTTCGCGGCGCGCGTCGCGTGATCGGCCGTGAGGAGCGACTGCGCGACACGGTCGATGTCGGCGTGGGAAAGCTTCGAGAGGTGGGTGCGCTCGGAGTCGTACTCCGGCAGGCCCTGCGCCACGGCGGTCAGGGTCGTGACCGTCCCGGCGACACCGATCCACGTCTTGGCGGTGGACACGTCCACGACGTCGAAGGCCTCGGTGAGGACCTTGGCGGCCAGCTCACGGGCTTCGGCGATCTCGGCCGCGGTCGGCGGGTCGGACTTCAGCGCGCGTTCGGTGATGCGCACGCAGCCGATGTCGACCGACTTGGCCGCGATGACCTCGGCCTGGCGGCCGTCCCAGGTGCCGACCACGAGCTCGGTCGAGCCGCCGCCGACGTCGACCACCACGAAGGGGCCGTCGTCGGGATCCTGCTCGCCGACGGCGCCGGTGAAGGACAGGCGCGCCTCTTCGTCCCCGCTGATGACTTCGGCCTCGGTGCCGAGCACCTCACGCGTCATCGCGAAGAACTCGTCGCGGTTGCTCGCGTCGCGGGTCGCGGACGTCGCGACCATGCGGACCTTCTCCACACCCTTGCGGCGCGCGGCGATCGTGTAGTCGGCCAGCGCCTTACGGGTGCGCTCGAGCGCCTCGGGGGCCAGCCTGCCGGTGGCGTCCACCCCCTGACCGAGACGGACGATCCGCATCTCGCGGTGCAGGTCGCGCAGGTCGACCGTCCCGTCGTGGCGGGGGGTCAGCTCGGCGACGAGCAGGCGGATGGAGTTGGTCCCACAGTCGATCGCGGCAACACGAGGCATGCCCCGGAGATTACAGCGGAGCGGAGCTTCTCCGTCGAGGGTGGTGGCGGGGGCATGGATGGATAGTCAATGCGATCAGGTGGGTTTGGTGCTGGCGCTCCCCGACTGCGTCACCGTCGTCGTCGTTGTGGTCGTCGTCGGCGACGTGCAGGTCGGCGACGGCGGAGTCGTGGTCGTCGGACTGGTGCTCGTGCTCGTGCTCGGTTGTGTCTCCGTCACGGTGACCGTCGGGCAGGCCGGCGGCTTCGAACTCGACGACGATTTCGACGAAGACGACGAACCCGAATTGCTGGGCGGCAGCGAACTCGACGGCGGGGGCGTCACCGAACCGGGCGGCGTCGGCGGCACCGGAGGCGGCGGCACCGACACGGGCGGCGGAGCGGCACCGGCGTTCGGGGCGCCGATGGGCACCTTGCTGTCCGGCGTCGGCAGCACACCGGTGCGGTACGCCTCGGCCCAGATCAGCACGGTGTTCACATAGGTGTCCGAGTTGTTGTAGCGGAACACGGCCGCGCGCAACTGGTCCGGTTTGGACAGATCGAGCCCGCCGGAGCACAGGTACCGGCCCGTGCCCAGCGCCGCGTCGAAGATGTTGTTCGGATTGGACTCGCCGTCGCCGTTGCCGTCGGAGGCGTAGCCCTTCCACGTCGACGGGATGAACTGCGTCGGGCCGACGGCGCGGTCCCACACCGTGTCGCCGTCGAATTTGCCGCCGTCGGTGTCCGGGATGGCCGCGAACGGCCCGGCGCCGTTGAGCTGCGGGCCGAGGATCGGTTCGAGGGTGTTGCCCTTAGCGTCGACGTAACCGCCGCGCGCGTGATTGGACTCGATCCGGCCGATACTCGCGATCAAGGCCCAGTCGATGTGGCAACCGGGCTGTTCGGCGATGAGGATGTCGGCGGCGTTGCGGTACGCGGCGAGCGCGGTGACCGGGATGCCGAGCGGTCCTTCGGGGAGTTCGTCCGCGGGGAGCGGGAGCGGGGTCGGGGCGTTCGGCAGGCTGCCGTCGACGCCGATCTGCTGGACGAGCGGGTTCTTCGGGTCGTAGCCGTCGACGAGGGCGACGTTGTCGGAATGGACCGTGCTCGCCGTCGCGGCCCAGCTACCGGCACCGACGACCGCGGCACCGGCCGGGACGATGGCGAGGACCCCTCCGGCCACCGCGGCTATCGTGCGGTGCCGGAGACAGAGTCTCCGCACCTGACCGGTCACCGCGCCTGGCACGTGCCTCACGCGCATACCTCAGAACCCTCCCGGCGGATCACGACTTCGCGATCCGGTACTTGCCCACCCCGTCAACCCTCGGCTGTGCCCAGCCTGCCGCATACGGTGACCGGTTTCACCCCATTGAGAAGGACCAGTTGGCCGACATCGGGTGAATTAACCCACCTGGAGGAACTATCTGTGCACCAGGGGTCGGTGTTACCCCTGGCAGTCGCCGGACGGCCAGCCGTTCGCCTTGAGCAGCGCGAGCGTTTCGTCACCGAACGGGTTCACCCCGGGGCCGACGGCCAGCGTGTGCGCCAGGTGGACGTGCAGGCATTTGACGCGGCCGGGCATCCCGCCCGCGCTGACCTCGTGGCCGAGCGAATCGATGGCGTCGCGTTCGGCGAGGTAGCTCTCGTGGGTCCGCTGGTAGGCGGCCGCCAGCTCGGGGTCCTCCGCGAGCCGGTCGGTCATCTCCTTCATCAGCCCGGAGGCCTCGAGCGTGCCGACCATCGACGTCAGCTTCGGGCAGGTCAAGTAGTAGAGCGTGGGGAACGGCGTGCCGTCGTCGAGGCGGGGGCTGGTCTGCACGACCGACGGGTGGCCGCTCGGGCAGCGCGCGGCGACGGCGCGCAGCGCACGGGGGGCCCGGCCGAGCTGTTCCGCGATGATCTCGCGGTCGGCGTCGGTCACAGGCTCGTAGGAGGACTTTTCCGTGCTGTTCACACCCATAAGGCTAACGCGCGGCTGAAGGACGCTTTCCCCGCATAGGACGTGGTGAAAGCTCCCTTCACCGCATCTCACGCGGTGAAGGTCCCCTTCAGCCGCCCGCGACCTGATCCCACAGCTTCTCGTACCAGGAGCCCGCGGGCACCGGCTGCTGACCTTGCGGCTGCCCCTGCTCGGGCGCCTTGTCTTCGGGGAGCTGCACGATGTACGGCGTCTCGCCGGGCTTCACGAAACCGAACCGTTTACGTGCCTCCGCCTCGATCTGCGCCGGGTCGCTCAGCTCGGCCTTGCGGCCTTCCAGCTGGGTGACGCTCCGCTGCAGTTCGGACTGCAACTGCTGCTGCTCGGTCACCTCGGACTTCTGGCTGAGGTACGTGCGCAGCGGGACGGCGATGGTGAACGCGAGCGCGCACACCACGATCGCCACCACCGCGGCCCGGCGGGTGGTGGACATGCCGAGCACCTTCGCGGCACCCGATGCCCTCTTCGCCGCCAGGCTGCGGCGCAGCCGGGTTCGGGCGCGGACCTCCGTCGTCGTCGTGCGACGGGCGCGCTCCGGTCGGCGGCCCCTGCTGGAGCCGCCGCCGTCCGCGCGCCCGCTACGACGGGTCCGCGCCCTCCCCCGGTCCGCCATCGTTCGTTATCCCTCGGCGCTGAACCGCGGGAACGCGAGGTCGCCGGCGTAGCGCGCCGCGTCGGCGAGGGTCTCCTCGATGCGGAGCAGCTGGTTGTACTTGGCGATCCGCTCGCCGCGCGCCGGGGCGCCGGTCTTGATCTGGCCGACACCGGTCGCGACGGCGAGGTCGGCGATGAAGGTGTCCTCGGTCTCGCCGGACCGGTGGCTCATCATCGACTTGTAGCCGTACGAGGTGGCCAGCGAGATCGCGTCGAGGGTCTCCGACAGGGTGCCGATCTGGTTGACCTTCACCAGCAGCGCGTTGGCGGCGCGGCGGGTGATGCCCTCTTCGNGGGTGCCGATCTGGTTGACCTTCACCAGCAGCGCGTTGGCGGCGCGGCGGGTGATGCCCTCTTCGAGGCGGTCCGGGTTGGTGACGAACAGGTCGTCGCCGACCAGCTGGACCTTCTCGCCGATCTCGGTGGTCAGCTGGACCCAGCCGTCCCAGTCATCCTCGCTCAGCGGGTCCTCGATGGACACGAGCGGGTAGTCGCGGACGAGCTCGCCGTAGTAGGCCGACATCTGCTCGGCGCTCTTCTTCGCGCCTTCGAAGGTGTACGCGCCGTCGGAGAAGAACTCCGTCGCGGCGACGTCGAGCGCGAGCGCGACGTCGCGGCCCGGGGCGTACCCGGCCTTCTCGATCGCCTGAAGGATCAGGTCGAGCGCCTCGCGGTTGTTCTTCAAGCTGGGCGCGAAGCCGCCTTCGTCACCGAGGCCAGTGGCCAGGCCGCGGCCCTTCAGGACCGACTTCAGCGAGTGGTAGACCTCGGTTCCCCAGCGCAGGGCCTCGCGGAACGACTCGGCGCCGATCGGCGCGATCATGAATTCCTGGATGTCGACATCGGTGTCGGCATGCGCGCCACCGTTGAGGATGTTCAGCATCGGCACCGGCAGCACATGCGCGTTCGGCCCGCCGAGGTAGCGGAACAGCTCCAGCTCGGCCGACTCCGCGGCGGCCTTCGCGACGGCGAGCGAAACACCGAGGATGGCGTTCGCGCCGAGGCGTGACTTCGCCGGCGTGCCGTCGAGGTCGACCAGCTTCTGGTCGACGATGCGCTGGTCGACGGCGTCGGTACCGACCAGGTCCGGGCCGATCTCGTCCAGGACGGCCGCGACCGCGCGCTCGACACCCTTGCCGTTGTACCGGCCGGTGTCGCCGTCACGCAGCTCGACGGCTTCGTGTTCGCCGGTGGACGCACCCGAGGGGACCGCGGCCCGCGCCAGCGTGCCGTCGTCGAGAGCCACCTCCACTTCGACCGTCGGGTTGCCTCGCGAGTCCAGAATCTCGCGAGCGCCTACCTGCTCGATGAGCGCCACGCCATGCTCCTCATGTGGGTTGTGCCTGCGGTGACCGGGCCCAGCCTAGCCGTCACCGCAGTTCACCCGTTGGAGGCACGCGCCACAATGCGCGCCGACCAGACCTCTCCGGCCTTCCTCCCCGCCACCACCCTCAACCGAGGAGCTGCGCTCCGCAGTACCTATTCCGTGGCTGGTTCGTCCGCCCGGACTTCCTTCCAGCCCGACGGAAGCTCGACGGTGTCGGAGAACTGCTGCCAGAAGGTCCAGCTGTTGCCGCCGATGTCGGAGACGGTGAACACCCGGGCGCCGTAGGGCTGATCCTGGGGCGCGTCGATGTCGGCGTCGTCGCCGAGCGCGGCGCGGACGCGCTCGTACTGCGCGTCGGCGTCGGGGACGTACACGATGTTCAGCTGCCCGACCGGGCCGTCGACGCCTTTCGCCTGCCAGTACTCGGGGCCGACCCCGGCCAGCTGGATCTTGGCCGGACCGGCGCACAGGGTGGCCTGGAACACCTCTCCGGAGGCGTCGGCGAAGCGCACTTCCTCGGTGAACCCGAACACTCTGACCAGCCACGCGACCGCCTCGGTGGCGTCCGCGTAGTAGAGGTACGGCGCGAGCCCGAGGTAGCCGGGCTCGTTTTCGGGCCTATCCGCTTCGGCACTGCTCATGGCAGGACAGTCCACCATGACCGTTTCAGCTCCTCGTGAACGGCCCTGCCCAGGCGTATCGTGGAGCGGACCATGATGGATGCCGAACCCGCCCCAGAACCCGGTGAGGACTCGTCCGGCGAGTCCCGGTTCCGCGCCTTCCGACAGGCGGAGGCGCTGGTCGAAAGCCGCAGGCCACTCGACGCCCTCAAGGCCCTCGAGCCCTTGCTGGAGGACGAAACCGACAAACCGAGTGTTCAGTTGCTGGCGGGTCGCGCGTACTTCCACTCCGCACAGTTGCGGCGGGCCGAACGCGCCTTCACCCGGGTGCTGGAACTGGACCCCACCGATCATTACGCGCGGTTCGTGCTCGGGCGGACCCTCCAGCGCCTCGGCCGGCTGACCGAGGCGCTGGCGCAGATGCGGATAGCGTCGGCGATGCACCCCATCCCGGAGTATCTGGAAGCGATCAGCGAGGTCAACGCGCGGATCGCGTTGCGCGACTGACCCGGCGACGGGAGCAAGGGACCTTTGCTCTCACTTCGACCTGGCCCGCAGGTGGGCCCGCTCGCCCTGCTTGCCGAACAGCACCAGCAGCTCCACCGGCCCCGGCCCCGCGCTGCCGAACCAGTGCGGAACCCGCGTGTCGAACTCCGCGGCCTCGCCGGGCCCCATCGTGAAGTCGCGGTCGCCGAGCAGCGCCCGCAGCCGTCCACTGAGGACGTACATCCACTCGTAGCCCTCGTGCGTGCGCTGTACGGGCTCGATGTCTTCGACCGGGATCAGCAGTTTGAACGCCTGCGGCTGGCCGGGCTGGGCGGTCAGCGCCCACGCGGTGAACCTGCCGAATTTCTGCGGTTTCATCCGGACACGCGGATCGGCGGGTTCTGGTTCGCCGACCAATTCGTCGAGCGGCACCTGATGTGCCGCCGACAACGTGAGCAACAGCTCCAGCGTGGCCTTCCGGGTGCCCGATTCGAGCCGCGAGAGCGTACTGGCGGAGATCCCCGTCGCCTCCGAGAGCGCGGAGAGCGTGGTGCCGCGCTCCTTGCGGAGCTGCTTGAGCTTCGGGCCGACTTCGGCCAGCCGCCGTTCGATGTCCTCCATGCCCTCCAGTTTGCCAAATCAGCAATGAACTTTGCCAATCGGCGTAGAAGTCCTGATGCTCGGCACCATGAACAACGAATTCGACGTGGTGATCATCGGTGGTGGCGTCGCGGGTCTCAGCGCGGCCTTGGTACTGGGCAGGGCGCGGCGCCGGGTCGTCGTGATCGACGGCGGCACCCCGCGCAACGCGCCCGCCGCGCACGCCCACGGTTTCCTGACCAGGGACGGCATCCCACCCAAAGAACTGTTGGAGATAGGCCGCGACGAGGTCCGCGCGTACGGCGTCGAGATCGTCGAGGACGTCGTCCACCGGCTGCGGCACGACAAGGCGGTGGAGCTGGCGAGCGGCCGGGTCATCCGCGGTCGCCGGATCGTGGTGACCACCGGGCTGGCCGACGAGCTGCCGGACGTCCCCGGCGTCGCGGAGCGCTTCGGCGCCGACGTCCTGCACTGCCCGTACTGCCACGGCTGGGAGGTGCGCGATCAGCGTTTCGGCGTGCTCGCCACCTCCGAGAAGTCGATCCACCAGGCGCTGATCGTCTGGCAGTGGAGCAAGGACTTGACCTTCTTCACGCATACGCAGCAGCTCTCGGCCGAAGACCGGGCGAAGCTGACCGGGCTGGGCATCCGGATCGTCGACGGGAAGGTGTCCGAGCTCGCCGTCGAGAACGACCGGCTGACCGGCGTCCGGCTCGTCGACGGCGAATTCGTCGAACGCGATGTCGTGTTCGTCGGCCCGAAGTTCGTCCCGCACGACCGGCTTCTCGCGCAGATCGGCTGCGCGCGCACCGAAAGCGGCTCGATCGCGGTGGACGCGCAGGGCCGGACGAACGTGGACGGTGTCTGGGCGGCGGGGAACGTCGTCGATCCGATGGCGCAGCTGGTCGTCGCCGCGGGCGATGCCTACCGGATGGCGTCGGCGCTCAACTTCGACCTGGTGCTCGAAGATCAGGGCGCGACGCTGGCGTCCGCGTAGGTGTCGGCCGCGCTGAAGACCTCCTGGACGTAGGGAACCGCCGGGTTGAACACCCGCATCGCCTTCCACCAGCCGCCCGGGGTGGCGACGTCGTCTCCGGCGGCGCACAGGTAGCGGGCGGTGGCGAAGGCGGCGTCGTCGAGGTCCTTCGGATCCGGTTGCTTCCCATCGCTCCTGGCCCGGGCGGAGTGCTTGGCCCAGACGTCGGCCGGGAGCGTGATCGGGCCGGGCCTGCCCTGCGCCGTTTCGACGTGGGAGACCCCGGCGAGGGTCGCCCACGAGAGGTGGCAACCCGGTTTCTGCCGCCGGAGCCACATCTCGGCCCGGCCGTAGGCGGACAGATCGTTGACGGAGAGCCGCGTCTTCGCCGCCACCCGGTTCGCCCAGGTCTCGAGTTCGGCCGCGTCGGAAACGGTGGGCCGGTCGGGCGGCGCGGCGAGCCCCGCACGCGGTGTCGCCGCCCCCGGCTGGGGCTTCTGGTCGGGAACCGCGAGCGCGGGCTGGGGCTGAGCCGGCGGAGGAGGCTCCTCGTCTCCCGGCCGGTTCACCCCGACGGTCATGATCAGCACCACGCCCGTGAGCACGAGCCCACCCGCGAAAGCGAGCCTGGGCACGTACGGCGGCAGAGGGCGGGCAGCATGCTCCGGGGCTTCGGTGCTCTGCGCGGTTTCGGCCACCCGGTCAGGTTACTTCGCCACACTTCCGAGCGATGCCCCAATCGGCTTACGGGCCCGACCGACGGTAGAACCGATCGGCGACCGGCGGTCCGGGCGACTCGAAGCGGGACTGCCTCTTGACCTCCAGTAAAGTGGAGGTCACACACTGATTCCCATGTTCAGTGAAGCGGAACTCGACTACCTCGCCACCCAAGGTCTCGGGCGGCTCGCGACGGCGCAGCCGGACGGCACACTGCAGGTCAGCCCCGTCGGTTACGCCTACAACACCGAGACCCGGACGATCGACATCACCGGCTACGAACTGGCGAAGAGCAAGAAGTTCCGGAACGTGGCCGCCAACGGGCAGGCCGCGTTCGTGGTGGACGACATGCCCTCGCAGGACCCGCCGAGGATCCGCTGCCTCGAAATCCGCGGCCGGGCCGAGGCGCTGACCGGCGCCCGCACCCCCGACGGCCATCTCGACGGCGCGGTGATCCGGATCCACCCGTCGCGGATCATCAGCCTCGGTGTCGACGACCCGGACCACGACCCGCTCGATCTCGTTCCGCACAACCGAAACGTCTGACCTCATCGGATGTCATGAAAGGGTCGTTCCTGACGAAAAACGTCAGNGCTGACCCTGGCGACCGCGATCCTCGAGGCGGCGGCGCTGTCGTTCCTCGGTCTCGGCGATCCGGGCACCGTAGACCGCGTAGGTCCCCAAACCGGCCACGGCGAGCACCACGGCGGTCCACGTCGCTTCGGCGACTCCGGCAGGCTGGAAGGGCCAGGTGATCACCAGATGCACGCTCTCCGTGCCCGGCGTGGTGGCCCAGACCACGAACGCGACCGCGAACCCGGCCAGCGGCAACGTCCACCCGAAGGCCCCGCCGAACAGCACCGCGGCGATCCCGGCGAGACCGAGTAGCCCACTCGCGTTCCGCACGATGATCTCCGCTGGGACCCGCTCCGCTTCCCACAGCCGCGGCAGCAGCACGGCACCGGCGCCGAGGCCGCCGATCAGCAGGAGATGCAGGACGCGGCGGGGCGCCCAGCGGATCGCGGCGGCCCGGTCGAGATCGATGTCCTGCCCGCTGAGGCCGATGGCGGTCACCGCGATCGCCACCAGGAGCGCCAGGGAAACCGGGATCTCCGACCAGCGGTCGCGCGCCAGGAACCAGATCACCGCCATGCTCGCCGCCAGCGCCGCGAATGAGGCCGGCATGGCGCGCGAGCGCGCGTACAGCACCGCCCACCTCATCGGGCGCGGCCGAGGAGGATGTCGAGCTGGTTGCCCTGGCAGGTCAGGCCCGCCTGCCGCTGCGCGATGACCCGCGTGCGCTGCACGTCGGGCGGCAGGGCACGGAAGGTCTCCCAATCGCGGAGGACCTCGTTCTTCTTGTCGTCGCTCAGCCACGACCCATTGAGCATCTCCCACTCACCGAGGAGCCAGCTCGAAGTGATCGACCGCGCGGTGACTTCGTCCATGAAGGACCTGTCGACACCGTGGACGGTGTAGCAGGTCGGCGTCCCGGCGCCGGCGACCAGCGTCCGCTTCATGTCGTCCGAATTCAGGGCCGAACGGACGGACCAATCCAGCAGGTCGACGAAGACGGTGTCCGCGGCACGCGGCGGTTCCTCGTCGAAGTCCAGCCGCCGGTCCATCACCGTGACCTTGACCGGCGCGTCCGGCAAGGTTCCCAAGAGCCGCAAAGCTTCCTTTCCGGGCCCGGCGAGACGGGCGAGTTCGGGCTCGAGCAGGCGGGGAACGCAGACCGGGCCGTCACAGACCAGCGCCGTCGCACGCGGGTCGACGGTCTTGGCCTCGGCGTAGGTCGCGGGCAGGACGGGCATCGCGATCGCGACCGCCACCAGCGCGGGGACGACGGAGAGTGCCTTCGCCCGCTTGGAGCGGGCCGCCAGCAGAAGGAATCCGGTCACGGCAAGTCCGGCGAGCCAGACCCCCTGCCCGAGATCCACCCGGCTAGCGGTGGTGGTGAACGGATCGTTGGTGACGTCCATCGCGGGAGAAAGCGAAGAGACCCAGGCCGGAACAGCGCCCACGAGCACGCTGCCCTTCGACCCGGCGATCTGGAGCACGAGCACGGTCACGAGAGCGGCGACGGCCACCGCGGGCGCGGTCAGTGGATGCGGCAGCAACCGGCCGATTCCCAGTCCGATCCAGGCGCCGGCGAGCATCGCGAGCGCGCCGACCACGACGATCGGCAGCCAGCCGAAGGTGAAGAACGCGCCGCTGAAGACCACCTGTACGGCACCGACGGCGAAGATCAGCAGGTAGCCCAGCACCAGCAGGCCACCCAGCGCACCGGCGAGTTTCGCCGCCCGGTGCCAGGGGGGCCGTGGCATCGTAGTGAGCAGTTCGGCCATCCCTGACCGGCTGTCCCGCATGCCTTGGATGGCCCCGGCGCCGATCGCGATCGGCCACAGGAACACCAGCAGGAACCGGCTCCACGCCGCGGCGGGCACCCAGTTTTCGTCCCAGGCGATCGGTGCCTTCGACCACGGCCCGCTGAACGAATACAGGAATCCGAACGCGACGACGAGGATGGCGAGGGTGGCCCAAGGGGCGATGGAACGGCGGAGTTCGGTCCGCAGGACACGCGTGTTCACCAGTTCCCCCTCCCCGGTTCTTGCCCGAGCAGCGCCGAGTAACCGCGCTCGATCGGGCTGTCGCCGACGTACTCCTCACTCCCGGCCGCGGCCAGCTCGTCCGGTGTCCCCTGGAAGACGAGTTTCCCGTTTTCGAACAGGACGACGTCTGTGCAGGCCGTCGCGACGTCCTCGACGAGATGTGTCGAGACGACGACGCAGGCGTCGCGGCCGATTTCCTGAAGGAGATCGCGGAACCGCACGCGCTGTGCCGGGTCGAGCCCGGCGGTCGGCTCGTCCAGCAGGAGGATGTCCGGATCGTTCACGATCGCCTGCGCGATCCCGACCCGCCGCACCATGCCGCCGGACAGCGTCTTCATCCGGTCGTCGGCCCGATCGGCGAGGCCGACCCGCTCGATCGACCGCTGCACCGCGGCCGGGATGTCCTGTTTGGACATCTCCTTCAGCCAGGCGATGTATTCGACGAACTCGCGGACGGTGAACCGCTTGTAGAAACCGAAATTCTGCGGCAGATAGCCGATACGGCGGCGCAGGCGGCGCTGATCGGTGAACCCCCCGACGGATTCACCGAGCAGCGCCAGCCCTCCCTCCGCCGGCCGGAGCACCGTCGCCAGTGCCCGGATCAGCGTGGTCTTGCCCGCCCCGTTCGGACCGAGCAGACCGTGCACCCCCGTGCCGAGTTCCAGGTCGAGCCCGTTCACGGCGAACTTGCGTTTGCCGACCCGGACCTTCAGTCCCTCCGCCTTGATCTGCCACGCGTAGGTCGTCGGTGCGACCTCCGCGGCCCCGACAGCACGCATCATGTTCTCCCCTTCGTTCATCGTTCGGATCCGGTGAGCAGGCCGAAGACGCTCCGCCGGAGCACCACCACGACCGCGGTCAGCGCGAAGATCGCGCCCCACACCGGGAGCAGCCGGGGTTCGAGCGCGGTGGCGCGCCCTTGCGAAGCCACCGCGGGCGCCAAGATCACCGCCATCCAGACCCCGGTGAGGACGTAGGCCGCCCGCGCCACTCCGATCACACCGCCGAGCGCGAGCGTCCCGGTGGTGAAGGCCAGGCTCGGCAGGAGGCCGAGCCCGAATCCGCCACCGCCGAGCCAGCCCGCGAGGGCCTGTATCGGCAACACGACGGCGAGAACCGCCGTCGTCCGGCGCAGCAACAGGTAGAGCCCGGCCCTCGGCGTGGAAGTGACGAGTTCGTACGCGGGATCGAGCCCTTTGGCCCACGACACCGCGACCCCGAGCACCGGCAGCACCGGTGAGAAGAGCTGGACGAACGAGTAGCCCTTGGATCCGGTGAACCCGAGCGAGTCCAGCAGGAAGCCCAGCGCCGGGATCAGGACGATCATCACCAGCCACGGCAGCATCACCGGAGTCACCCAGGTGTGCAGCCGTCCGGCCCACCGGAACCGCAGCGGGCTCGGGCCCGCTTCGGCGAGCTTCGGCCCCAGTCCGGCCCAGACGTCGTCCACCAGCGCCGACAGCGCCGGAAGGCTGAGCGCGGACAGTCTCCCCCGGCATTCCGCGCACGATTCGAGATGGGCTTCGACCGCCCAGACCTCGTCGCCGGCCAAGCCGTCGTCCCCGCGGACGTAACCGGCGAGGAGCTGTTCGGACACGTGTTCCTTGTTCACGACAGCGCCTCCCGCATCGCGATCCGAGCCCGCCTGGCACGGGTTTTGACGGTTCCTTCCGGCAGGCCGAGCAGGACCGCGGTCTCACGGACGGTCAGCCCGTCGAGCACCATGGCCTGCAGGACCTGCCGGAGTTCGGGCGCGAGGCGTCGCAGCGCGTCGCCGACGTGGTCGCCGACCGCGCCGGCCAGCGCCTCGTCCTCGGCGGCGGGCGCGACGGTGCTTTCCGCGACCGGCAGCGGCTGCGCGTGCCGCGCCCGGCGGCGGAAGGCGTCGACCAGCCGCCGCGCGGCGATCGTCCACAGCCAGCCCACGGCGCTCCCGCCGACGGCGGAACCGGCGAACGCGCCCGCCGCGCGCCAGACCGCGAGGTAGGTCTCCTGCATCACCTCGGCGACGATCTGATCGTCGGCGCAGCGACGGCGCAGGCGCACGGCCAGCCACGGCGACGTGCGGCGGTAGAGCTCCTCGAACGCCGCGCGGTCACCTCGGGCCGTGCGGCGGACGAGCTGCTCTTCGTCCGGTTCCGTTCCTTTCACATCCGGCAAGACGCCGAGATCGCCGAACCGGTTCTCACCCGATTGTGTCCTGTGTCACAGCGCCTCGGCCGAGGGCCGGTCGGCGGGCCGGAGGCTCCACGGCCGGCTCACCTCACGCGGCGTTCAGCGACCGTGCCGCGAAAGTGGCTTTCGCGGCACCCCTCGGCCGCACGTGAGCGCCGGCCCGTGTCCCTCAGGAACCCGGCCAGAACTTGCGCCAGCCGTCGGCCTCGAGCGTCGTCGGCTCCAGACCCGCGTCGCGTGCGGCCTGTTCGGCGGCGCGGATGTCGCGGGCGAACCGCTTCGCGACGGCACGGAGCTCGCCTTCGGGATCGATCCCCGCGCGGCGCGCGGTCGCGGCCACCCGGAACAGCTGGGCGGCCGCTTCGGAACCGTCGGGGAACAGGTCGAGCGGGATCCCGGCCCGGCCGCTGCGCTGGCCGAGCTTCCCGGCGAGCGCCACGGCGGGCTGACCGAGCGCGACACCGTCCACAATGGACTGACGGCTCTTCTCGGCCTGCTTCAGTTCTTCCCACTTGAGGTTCTGGTCGCTGACGGTCTCGACCCGGGGAGCGTCGGCGAAGACATGCGGATGACGTCCGACGAGTTTCGCGACCAGCTCGGAAGCGACCTCGTCGATCCCGAACGGATCGTCGGCGTCCTCAACCGCGACGCGCGCGTGGAACAGCACCTGAAGCAGGACGTCACCGAGTTCCTCACGCAAGGCGACGCGGTCGCCCTCCTCGATCGCGTCGAGCAGCTCGTAGGTCTCCTCGACCAGGTATTGACGCAGCGACTCGTGAGTCTGGACGGCGTCCCATGGGCATCCACCCGGTGAGCGGAGACGGTCCATCACCTCGGCGGCCTCGACCAGCGGCGGAACGGGCGCTTCGATCACCCGCGCGCCCGACCTGATCAGCGCCGCGGCCTTCGGTTCCCTTCGCGAACCGGCGATGAGCACGAGGTCGCGCACCTGCGTGTCACCGAGCGCGGGCACCCCGACGACCTCGGGATCGACATCGGAAGCCGCGTACACGGCCGTGCTGCTCCGCAAGATCGGGAGTGCCGCGGCGGGCAGTGTCGCACCGCGGGCGATCACGACGACGGCAGCGGTCACGGGTTTTGCGGGGCGGCACCGTGCACAGGCAGCACGATGCCCTTCTTCGAAACTTCGTTGGGCGCGAGGTCCATGTCGACAACATCCCACACGCCGTAGCGCGGGTTCACCTTGAGGTCGACCTGGTCGAGGTCAGGCTGGAGGAGCCGGACACCGATCTTGGCCAGCTGCTGGGCAGTGGGCTGCGCGGCCTGGTCCGACGCGACGGGCTTGTCCGCGGTCCGCTCACGCACCACGACGACGACCCACAGAGGCTGCTGCGGTGTCGGCTTGAAGGCGGCGACGGTGTTGGGTTCGAGACCGAACAGGACGGTGGCCGCGGTCGCGGGCGACTGCATGGCGGGCAGCTTCTGGCCGGTGCCCGCCTGCGTGTCGGAGGTCTGCTGGTCCTGCGCGATCAGCTCGGCGGCCGCGTTCGGCGAGGCGGCGAAGCGGCGGGCCTTCTCGATCGCCTGCTCGCGCAGCTTGTCCGAGTCGCCACCGGTGGCGTCGGTCGAGGAGACCGAGCTGAAATCGAACGTGACGGTGAGCTTGTCCAGGTACTTCATCGCGAGCTGGGTCTGCAGCGCCGCGTCGACCAGTGCCTCGCGGTGGTCCCGCACCCGCGCCACGAGCTGCTCGACACTGAGCTCGGGGTCGTCCTGCGGGTTGGCCTCCATCGGCTTCGCCAGTGGATCGTTCTGCAACGCGTTCACCACGAGGGACTCGTCGACCCCGATGCCTTCCCGCTGAGCGGCGCGCTTGGTGAGGTCGTGCAGGATCTCCTGGCGGACGATCTCACGGCCGACGAGGTCGAGCTTGTGCTCCTTGGCGAGCTGCTGCCCGTACGGGTGCTCACGAACGGCCTTGTCGATCAGCTGCTGCACGCGATCCACCGAAACGGTCCTGCCGTCGACGATCACCGCCGCACCGACCTGCCCGGGTCCGGCGTTGCATCCGGCGAGAAGGAGAGAACCGGCAAGAACCCCGACCAGCGCGCGACGGCGCCCCATGATCCGCATCACAGGGCCTACCCTCTCATACCGGCCCCGGCGAGAGAACCAGGTCGTAAGTCGCGATTCGGGCTCGGCCCATCACACGAGTTCGGCCTTCAAGCACGCGAGTTCGGCTTCCCAGCACGCGAGTTCCGTCTCCGATCACGCGTGTTCGGAGTTCCTCACGCGACGGGCGCCGGCGACTTCATCAGATTCGTCAGGAGCTTCGCGCACCAGTCCAGCAGTTCCTCGTCTCGCAGCGCCGGGGCGCCCATCCGCCCGCCCGCCGGGCCCTCCGTCGGCTTCGGCACGGAAACCGTGTTCGTCACCGCCTTGTAGAGAGCCTTGGGGTACAAGCGCTTCAGCCGCACCATCTGCGAATCCGCCAGCGGCAGCGGCGCGAACCGGATCGACGTGCCCTGGGCGGAGACCTCGGTGACCCCGGCCGCGCGGCAGGTGTGCCGGAACGCGGCGACCGCGAGCAGCCTCCGCACCGGTGCGGGCGGCTGGCCGTAGCGGTCGACCAGTTCCTCGCGGACGGCGTCGAGCCCGGCCTGGTCGGGCGCGGCCGCGATCTTGCGGTACGCCTCCAGCCGCAGCCGCTCGCCCGGCACGTAGTCGTGCGGGATATGCGCGTCCACCGGGAGATCCACGCGGACCTCGGCGAGTTCCTCCTCTTCGGCGGTCTCCGCGCCCGCGTGACGGCGGAACGCGTCGACCGCTTCGCCGACGAGCCGCACGTACAGATCGAACCCGACGCCCGCGATGTGCCCGGACTGCTCCGCGCCGAGGATGTTGCCCGCTCCGCGGATCTCCAGGTCCTTCATCGCGACGGCCATGCCCGCGCCCAGTTCGGTGTTCTGCGCGATGGTCGCCAGCCGGTCGTGCGCCGTCTCGGTGAGCGGGGCCTCCGGCGGGTACAGGAAGTACGCGTACCCGCGCTCTCGCCCTCGCCCGACCCGGCCGCGCAACTGGTGCAGCTGCGCGAGACCCAGCAGGTCACCGCGTTCCACCAGCAGCGTGTTGGCGTTCGAGATGTCCAGCCCGGTCTCGACGATCGTGGTGCAGACGAGCACGTCGTACTCGTTCTCCCAGAAACCCTGGATGATCTTCTCGAGTTTGTCCTCGTTCATCTGCCCGTGCGCGGTGACGACACGCGCCTCGGGCACCAGCTCGCGAATGCGCTTCGCGGCCTTCTCGATCGACGAAACCCTGTTGTGCACGTAGAAGACCTGGCCGTCGCGCAGCAGTTCGCGCCGGATCGCGGCGCCGACCTGTTTGTCGTCGTACGCGCCGACGTAGGTCAGGATCGGGTGCCTGTCCTCGGGCGGGGTCAGGATCGTGGACATCTCACGGATCCCGGCGAGCGACATCTCCAGCGTCCGCGGGATCGGCGTCGCCGACATGGTCAGCACGTCGACGTGCGTCCGCAGCGCCTTGATGTGCTCCTTGTGCTCGACGCCGAACCGCTGCTCCTCGTCGACGATCACCAGGCCGAGGTCCTTGTACCGGATCCCGGTCTGCAGCAGGCGATGCGTGCCGATCACGATGTCGACGTCGCCCGAAGCGAGCTGTTCGAGGATCGCGTCCGACTCGGGCTTCGAGGTGAACCGCGAAAGGCCCTTGATCTTCACCGGGAACGAACTCATCCGTTCGGTGAAGGTGTTGAGGTGCTGCTGCGCGAGCAGCGTCGTGGGCACCAGCACCGCGACCTGCTTGCCGTCCTGCACCGCCTTGAACGCCGCGCGCACCGCGATCTCGGTCTTGCCGTAGCCGACGTCGCCGCAGATGACGCGGTCCATCGGGACACCGCGTTCCATATCCGCCTTGACCTCGTCGATCGCGGCGAGCTGGTCGTTGGTCTCGGTGAACGGGAAGGCGTCCTCGAGTTCGCCCTGCCACGGGGTGTCCTGGCCGAACGCGTGCCCCGGAGCGGCCTGCCGCGCCGCGTAGAGCTGCACGAGCTCGGCGGCGATCTCCTTGACCGCCTTCTTCGCCTTGGCCTTGGTGTTCTTCCAGTCCGACCCGCCGAGTTTGTTCAGCGTCGGCAGTTCGCCGCCGACGTAACGGGAGACCTCGTCGAGCTGGTCGGTCGGGACGAACAGCCGGTCCCCCGGGTGCCCGCGTTTGGAGGAGGCGTACTCCAGCAGCAGGTACTCGCGCGTCGCGCCGGCGACGGTGCGCTGCACCATCTCGACGAACCGGCCGATGCCGTGCTGGTCGTGCACCACGTAGTCGCCGGCCTTGAGGGCGAGCGGGTCGACGGCGTTGCGGCGCCGCGACGGCATCTTGGTGCTGAAGTCCTTTGTGGACGTCCCGGCGCCGGAGCCACGACCGGTGAGATCCGATTCGGACAGCACGACCAGCGCTCGCTCCGGCGACACGAAACCGTCCGAAAGGCCGCCGCACGTCACCGTCACGACGCCGGGTGTCAGCGGACCGGTGACGCCTTCGGCGAGCGACGCGGGCACGTCCCCCGCCGACAGCTGCTCGACGGCGCGGGCCGCCGTGCCGTGCCCGGCGACGACGAGCACCGCCGTCCCGCCCGCGGCCGTGTGCGCGCGCAGGTCCGTCGTCGCGCGCTCGACCTCGCCGCGGTAGTTCGGCGCCGCCTCGATGGAGACGCGGTAGACGTCGGGATCGTCACTGGCCAGCTGAGTCAGCGTCCACCAAGGGCGCTTCGTCTCCTGAGCGTGCTTCGCGATCCCCGCGAGGTCCCGGTACGCGGACGCGCCGAGGTCGATCGGCGCCTGACCGCCCGCGGCGGCCGTCGTCCAGGACGCTTCGAGGAACTCCTGCCCGGTGCGGACCAGGTCGGCCGCGCGGGCGCGGATCTTCTCCGGATCGGCCAGCAGCACGTGCGTGCCTTGGGGCATCGCGTCGGTCAGCAGCTCCAGCTCGCCCTCGCACAGGACAGGGATGAGCGCCTCCATGCCCTCGACGGGGACCCCGCCCGAGAGCTTGGTGAGCATCTCGGTGAGCTGGGCGTCCGCCTCGTACGTCGTCGCCAGCTCGGCCGCCTTCGCGCGCACCGGCTCGGTGAGCAGCAGCTCACGGCACGGCGGCGCGCTGACGTGCTGGATCTCCCCCGGCAGCGATCGCTGGTCGGATACCGCGAACGCACGGATCTCGCTGACCTCGTCGCCCCAGAACTCGACCCGCACCGGATGCTGCGCCGTCGGCCCGAACAGGTCGAGGATGCCGCCGCGCACGGCGAACTCGCCGCGCTTCTCGACCATGTCCACCCGCGTGTAGGCGAGCTCGACCAGCCGCTCGAGCAGCCCTTCGAAACTCTGCTCCTCGCCGACCACCAGGTCGATGGGCGCGAGCGAACCGAGCCCGGGCGCCATCGGCTGGATGAGGCTGCGGACGGTCGCGACGACGACACGCAGGTCGTCGGCGCCCGCTTTGAGCCGGTGGAGCACCTCCAGCCGCCGCCCGACGGTGTCCGCCCGGGGCGACAGCCGCTCGTGCGGCAGCGTCTCCCAGGACGGGAAGTCGGCGACGGCGCCTTCGCCGAGGAAGGACTTCAGCGAAGCGGTCAATTCGTCGGCCTCGCGGCCGGTCGCGGTCACCGCGAGCACGGGGCGGCCGGCGCCCTCGTCCGCGGCGAGGGCGCCCACGACCAGCTGGCGGGTGGCGATCGCGCCCTGGAGTTCGAGCACCGGGGCACCGGCCCGCTCCACGACCCCGCGAAGGGCCGGATCGGGAAGGATGGAATGAAGGAGTCCGGACAATGGAGCGTTTGTCACCGTCCCAGCCTACGTGGGGGCACCGACAGTCCGCCGCGCGATTACCGGGGCAAGGCGTCGGCGACCCTCGGAAGCTGTTCGTCGAACTCGGCCGGTTCCTGCGTCGCGATCCGGATCAGCACGTGTTCGGCGCCCGCGTCCTGATATTCGCGCAACCTGTCGGCGACCTGCGCCGGGCTGCCCGCGATCTGCACTTGGATCTTCTCGACGAAGTCCAGCGGAACGCCGTAATTCCGCTGCGCGTAGTCCTCCAGCCGCTCGCGGGCCCGGATCGGGTCCTCCTCGATGAGCACTGTCGCGAACAACGCGGGCGTCACGGGACGTACAGCTGCTTCGCGGATCTTCGCGAGCCCGTCGGCGTAATCCGCGACGTCGGGCGGATACGGCAGCCAGCCGTCGTAAAGGCGTCCCGCCCGCTGGAGCGCGCCCGGGGTGAACGAGGCCAGCCACACCGGCGGACCACCCGGTCGGTGTGGTTCCGGGTACTCCGGAAGCGTGTCGTAGTGCAGCACCTCACCGTGGAAGGGGCCGCTCTTCCCGCTCCAGACGTGCCGCCACAGCGCGACGATGTCGTCGAGCCGGGCGCGGCGGCGTTCCCACGGCACGCGCGTGAAGGCGAACTCGGGTTCGCTGCGGCCGGCGAACCCCGCGCCGACGCCGAGCGTGACCCGGCCCTGGCTGAGCAGGTCGAGCGAGAGGATCGCGTTCGCGGAAAGCAGCGGATCCCGCAACGCCGGAAGCAGCGCGGCGGTGCCGAGAGTGACCCGCTCGGTTCTGGTGGCGAACGCGCCGAGCAACGTCAACGAATCGATGGGCGCCTTCGCGAGCGTGTCACCGACCCAGACCGAATCGAAGCCGAGGCGTTCGGCTTCGACCGCGATCGCGACCATTTCCGGCGCGGTGCGCCCGGCGTCGAGGATGGACCGATAAGTAGGGACGACCAGACCGAATTTCATGCCGGGAGCATCGCCGCGGCGGGGAATCGTCTCAATTCCTTCGAGGGAATGGCGGCGCCGACGGCGGCTCGGCCAAGATGACGACCATGGTTTCCGGATTCGGCCCCGCGCTGAAGGGCTGGCGCGAACGGCGGCGGCTTTCCCAGCTGGAACTGGCGCTCCGGGCCGGGACCACCCAACGGCATGTGAGTTTCCTGGAAGGCGGCCGGTCGATCCCCGGCCGCGGCCTGGTGCTGCGCGTCGCCGAATCGCTCGAACTCCCGCTCCGGGAACGCAACGGTTTGCTGCTCGCGGCCGGGTTCGCCCCCGGTTTCCCCGAAACGGATCTGGACGATCCCGCGGTGAAGCCGGTCCTCGACGGCATGCGGCGGCTGCTCGACGGGCACCGGCCGTACCCGGCCATCGTCGTCGACCGCTATGGCGTACTCGTCGCCCGCAACGACGCGCTCGACCTGCTTTTCGAGGACGTGGCGCCGGAGCTGCTGGAGGAACCGGTCAACACCCTGCGGCTCGCGCTGCATCCGAAGGGGATGGCGCCGCGAGTTCGGAACCTCGCGGATTGGGCGCGGCACATCCTGGAACGGCTGACGCAGGAGATCGCGCACGCGCCCGACGAGCGGCTCGCCGCGCTGCTGGCCGAACTCGAAAGTTACGTTCCGGAGCCGGGACCGCCCGGCCCGGACCATCTCGGGTTCGCCGTGCCGATGCGCCTGTCCACTTCGGCGGGTGAGCTGCGGCTGATCACGGCCATCACGACGTTCGCCACCGCGGCCGACGTCACGGTGTCGGAATTGAAACTGGAGACCTTCCTTCCCGCCGACGCCGAGACGGCCGCGATCCTGACGCGCTGACCGGCAGGGCCGCGCGGTGCACGAACGCGGGCGGCAGGTTCGGCCAGACGACCGGCGAGCGCCCGGTCACCGCGAACCGGTCACGCAGCGCGGCGGCGAACCGCCTGCCCGGCGGTGTCCAGGCGGCGTGGGCGTAGGCGAAGGTCGTGAACCGCCCGTTCAGGACCAGGACTTCGGTCACCCGGTCGAGGATCCGTTCCTGGCGTTCCGCTGTCATGACCGTCCACGGCAGACCGGAAACCACGACGTCGGCGGCCTCAGGCACGTACTCGTCCAGGCTCTCGGCGGATCCCTGGACGATCTCGACCTCCGGATACCGCTCCCGCAGGTTCCCGGCGAGCCTGGGATTGATCTCGACGGCGACCAGCCGGGCGCCCGGCGGCAGCCGCCGGAGGATCGCACCGGTGAACACGCCCGTACCGGGCCCCAGCTCGACGACGAACCTGGCGTTTTCCAGCCCGAGGCCCGTCGTCATGGCTTCGGCCAGTTTCGGGGAGCTGGCCGCGACGGCCCCGGTGAGCATCGGATGGCGGAGGAATTCCCTGGTGATCGACATGATCCCGACGCTAGGAACGGGTTCCGTGGCCCCGCGTCGGCCGCGACGGCCGTCCCCGTCCTCCCACGGGAGGACGACGGGGGTACCCCAGGACGACGCGCCCGGGTGCCCGCCGCGGTTACGTTCGGGACGTGCTCAGGCTGGCCGAGCGGATCCGCGCCCACCCGTGGGTGACCGACCTGCCGCTCTTCGCGTGCTTCATCTTCCTCGCGCCGACGGGGTCGTCGCCGGTCCCCAAGGCGATCCTGCTCGTGCCGTACCTCTTCCTCCTCCCGCTGCTCTGGCGGCGACGTCATCCCGAGATCGTCGCGGTGCTGATCGTCACGGGGGTGGCCGCGCAGAGCCTCGTGGAGGTCTGGGCGTACGACCGCGGCCGCTGCGAACTGGCGATGGCCGTCGCGCTCTACACCATGGTCCGCGCGGGGAACCGCCGGTTCGCCGCGGTGATCGCCGTCGTCATCGTCTCCCTCGACGTCACCTGGGGCCTCACCTGGGGAGCCACCACCGAACAGGGGCTGGAGGTCGCGATCTTCGCGACGATCCCGCTGCACGTCGCGGCCTGGGCGCTCGGCGAATTCTTCCGCGCGCGCCAACGTCTTTCGGACGAGGAAGCGGCGAAGGCGGAGCTGGCCGCCTCCGAACAGGACGCCCGCGCGCGGGCCGCGGTCGCCGAGGAGCGCACCCGCATCGCACGGGAACTGCACGACGTCCTCGCGCACAGCGTGAGTGTCATCGTGATCAACGCCGAGGGCGCGAAACTCATGCGTCACAAGGATCCGGAAGCGGTCGACCGCACGCTCGACACGATCGGCAAAGCGGGTCGCGACGCGCTGGCCGAGTTGCGCCGTCTCCTGGAGGTCCTCCATGCGGGCGAAACCGTTCGAAGTCCTCAGCCCGCCGTCGCGGAACTTCGCGATTTGGTCGAGCAGGTGAGCGCGACGGGCCGCGAAGTCGGCCTCCGGGTCACCGGTGACGCCGACGGGCTGCCGCCCAGCGCCGCGCTCCAGGCCTACCGGATCGTCCAGGAAGCACTGACGAACATGATCAAACACGCGCCCGGCGACGCGAGCGGAACCGTCGAAATCGATTTCAGCGAGGAGGGCCCGCGCCGGGACGTCCGGATCGAGGTGACGAACACCGGCGGTTCCGGGCCGCCCGCGCCGAGGCTTCCTTCTTCGGGGCGGGGCCTGGCGGGGATGGCGCAGCGGGTCGAGATGTTCCACGGGACACTCGACACCGGCCCGACCCGGGACGGCGGATACCGGGTGGCGGCGAATCTGGTGGTGGAGGCGGGATGACATCCCCGGTGAAGGTGCTGATCTGCGACGACCAGGAACTGGTCCGCGTCGGGATGAGCATGATCGTCACGAGCCAGGAGGACCTGACCGTCGCGGGCGAAGCCGCCAACGGAGCCGAAGCGGTCGAAACCGCACTGCGGCTGCGGCCAGACCTGGTCCTGATGGACGTCCGGATGCCGGTGCTCGACGGCGTCGCGGCGACGGAGCGGATCTGCGCGGCACTGCCCGGGACGCGGGTCCTGATGATCACCACGTTCGACCTCGACGAGTACGCGTACGCGGCGTTGCGCGCCGGTGCCAGCGGTTTCCTGGTCAAGGACGCTCCGGCCGAAGAAATCCTCGTCGCGATCCGAGGTGTGCTTCGCGGGGATTCGATGGTCTCCCCTTCGGTCACGAAACGCCTGCTGGACCGCTATCTGGACGATGCCCGCGACGGCGGCGAAAGCAAGCGGCTGGAGAAGCTGACCGAACGCGAGAAGGACGTCCTCGCGCTCATCGCGCGCGGCCTGGCGAACAGCGAAATCGCCTCGAAGCTCTACATCGGCGAGACGACGGTGAAAACCCACGTCGGCCGCATTCTCGCGAAACTCTCACTGCGCGACCGGGTGCACGCGGTCGTGTTCGCCTACGAAAGCGGTTTGGTTCGCGCGGGTGGTTGAGCACGGTGGCATGCTGAAGACATGCGCACTTCCGCCGTCGTCGTGTTCGCTTCGCTGTCCTTGCTGGTCACGGCCTGTTCCGGGGCTTCGAGCGAGACGGTCCAGAGCGCACCACCGGTCACTTCGAAGCCCGCCGCGTCGGCGCTGAAGGTCGAACAGGTGACGGCCGGGCTCGAACACGGCTGGGACGTCGGTTTCCTGCCGGACGGGAAGATCCTCGTCACCCAGCGTCCCGGGAAGCTGGCCCTGGTCGAAGGCGGCACGAAACGCGACGTCGCGGCCGACTTCTCCGACGTCCACGTCCGCGGCGAAGGCGGCCTGATGGGGATGGTGATCAGCAAGGACTTCGCGACGTCGCGCGAGTTCATCACCTGCCAGACCCACAAGGAGGGCGACACGGCCGTCGACATCCGGCTGGTCACCTGGCGGCTTTCGGACGACGGCGCGAGCGCCACGAAGGTCAAGGACCTCCTGACCGGGTTGCCGGTGAACCCCAGCGGCAGGCACTCCGGCTGCCGTCCCGCGTTCGGCGCCGACGGCGCGCTGCTCATCGGCACCGGCGACACCGCCCGCCCGCAGCATCCGCAGGACCGGACGAGTCTCGGCGGCAAGGTGCTCCGTGTCGACGCGAAGACCGGGAACGCGTTGCCGGACAACCCCTTCATCAAGTCCGCGAATCCGAACGAACAGCGCGTGTTCACCTACGGGCACCGCAACGTCCAGGGCGTCACGGTCCGTCCGGGCACCGGGCAGGTGTTCACCGCCGAGCACGGGCCGACCATCGACGACGAGGTCAATCTGGAGACCGCGGGCGCGAACTACGGCTGGGACCCGTCCAAGGGCGGCACCGAGACCAGCTACGACGAAAGCGTCCCGATGACCGACAAGCAGCGCTTCCCGGACGCCGTCAGTCCTTTGTGGACGACCGGCGAGATCACCGAGGCGATCTGCGGCGCGGAATTCCTCACCGGATCGCAGTGGGGAGCGCTCGAAGGCTCACTGGCCGTGACCGCGCTGAAAGGCCAGAAACTCCTGCTGTTCCGTCTCGACGACGCGGGCAAGGTCACCGAAGTGACGCTGCCGCCGGAGTTCGACGACAAGTTCGGCAGGCTGCGCGCGGTCCGCAGCGCGCCCGACGGCTCGCTCTACATCACGACTTCGGAAGGCGAGGACGACAAGCTGCTGAAGGTCACCCCCGGCGCTTAACGGCCGAGGTGCGCGCCGCCGTTGACGTGGATGATCTGGCCGGTGACATGCCGCGCCTCCGGGCTCGCCAGGAAGGCCACCACTTCGGCGACGTCCGCGGGCTCGCCGGCGCGTTTGGTCAGCGTGTTGCCGATCAGCCACGCCCGGCGTTCGTCGGACAGCTTGCCCTGAAAGAATTCGGTGTCCCCGACCAGTCCGGGCGCGACGATGTTCGCGGTGATCCCGCGCGGTCCGAATTCCCTTGCCACGTCGACGTTCCACGCCTCCAGCGCGGCCTTGGCCGCACCGTAGGAACCCGCTCCCGTCCGCGCGGCGATGGAGCCGATGGTGACGATCCGCGCGCCGTCGGCAAACCTTTCCCGCAAGGCGCGGGTGACCAGCACGGCGCTGAACACGTTCGCGTCGAGGTTGGCCTGCCAGTTCGCCGCGAAGGCTTTCAGGTCTTCGGCGGGCTCGTTCTGGAAATCGGTGTTCCCGCCCGCGTTGTTGACCAGGACGTCGACGCGCTCCGGCAGTTCGGCCAGCGCCCGGTCCACCGCGGCCGGATCGGCCGCGTCGAACGGGACCGGGTACGCGCCGAGCAGCGTGGCGGCCTCGGTGAGGACCTGTTCGCGGCGGCCGGTGATCGTCACCCGATCACCTCGCCCGGCGAACGCCGCCGCGACCGCGTAACCGATCCCGGTGCCGCCGCCGGTGACCACCACTTCCCTGTTCTGCCCCATGACCTCCAGCATAGGGACACTAGGCTTCCTCCATGACGAAGATCGACCCGGCCACGACGGCGCTCGTCCTGATCGACCTCCAGACCCGGATCGTCGCGCTGGAGACCGTCCCGATCGAAGGCACCGAGGTCGTGGCGAACGCGATCCTGCTGCGAGAGGCCTTCAGCGCGGCCGGCTCACCGATCGTCCACGTGCGCGCGCACCGGCCGGGCGTCGACGAGCAACCGCCCGGCAGCGAACTGGTCGCCGAGCTGACGCCTCGTGTAGGCGAGCACCTGATCACCAAGCACTCGATCGGCGCGTTCTACCGCACCGGACTCGACGAACTCCTGCGCGGACTCGGTGTGAAGACACTGGTGCTCGCCGGGATCGCCACCGAATACGGCGTCGAATCGACGCTGAGGGCCGCGATCGACCACACATACGAGACCATCGCCGTCTCGGACGCGATGGCGGGTATCGCCGCGATCTCCCACGAATCGGCGGTCACGAAGGTGTTCCCGCGGCTGGGCGAAGTGCTCACGACCGCCGAGACCGCCGCGGCGCTGGACTGAACCATGATCGACAAGATCGCTTGGCTGCACCTGCGCGGCGGCCGGATCCTGAGCACCCGGTCACGCGGCAAATCCGTGTTCTACCTGCCCGGCGGCAAACGCGAACCCGGCGAAACCGACACGGAGACCCTGATCCGCGAAATCCGTGAGGAACTGACCGTCGAGATCGCACCGGCGAGCATCGAGCCCGCCGGGGTCTTCGAAGCGCAGGCCGACGGCCACGCCACCGGGCTTCTGGTCCGGATGACCTGCTACACCGCCGAATTCAGCGGAACACTCACGGCCAGCAGCGAAATCGACGAGGTCGCGTGGCTCGGCTACGAGGACAGGGGCCGGGTCTCCGCGGTGGACAAGATCATCTTCGACCACCTGCGGGAGACCGGCCTCCTGCGCTGACTCAGTGCAGCCGCAGCTTGGGTTTGTGCTCCAAATTGGACAGACCGTTCCAGGCCAGGTTGACCAGATGCGCGGCGACCTCGTCGCGCTTCGGCTTCCGGGCGTCGAGCCACCACTGTCCGGTGAGCGCGACCATCCCGACGAGCGCCTGCGCGTACAGCGCGGCCAGCTTCTCGTCGTAGCCCCGCGCGGCGAACTGCTGCGCGAGGATGTGCTCGACCTGGCTGGCGATGTCGTTCAGCACCGTCGAGAACGTGCCCGTCGAACTCGCGACCGGTGAATCCCGCACCAGGATGCGGAAGCCGTCGTGCGAATCTTCGACGTAGGAGAGCAACGCGATCGCGGCCTGCTCCAGCATCACCCGCGGGTGTCCACCGTGGAGGGTGGAGACCATCCGATCGAGCAGCAGCTGCGTCTCGCGGTCGACGACGACGGCGTAGATACCTTCCTTGCCGCCGAAATGCTCGTACACCACCGGTTTGGAGACGTTCGCGCGATGCGCGATCTCCTCGATGGACGTGCCTTCGAAACCCTTCTCCGCGAACAGGGCCCTGGCGACGTTGAGCAGTTGCTGCCTGCGCTCGGTCCCCGTCATCCGCACCCGGGCCACCGGGGCGACAGGACGCGCCCCGGTGACCGCTTCACGTTTGGTCCGCCTTCTCCCCGCCATCGCAGAAGACTAACGCGACCTCGCTATTTGCTTTCAGTGGCGATGCGCGCGAGGCGCTGCGGGGTCGGCCAGCGCACGTCGTAGGCCCAGCCGAACTTCTCGAAGATCCAAATCAGCCGCGCGGAAAGGTCGATCTGGCCACGCTGCACACCGTGCCGCGCCGAGGTCGGGTCGGCGTGGTGCAGGTTGTGCCACGACTCGCCGAAGGAGAAGATCGCCAGCGGCCAGAAGTTGGCCGACTTGTCGCGAGCCGCGAACGGGCGCTCGCCGATCATGTGGCAGACCGAGTTGACCGACCAGGTCACGTGGTGCAGCACGCAGACGCGCACCAGCCCGGCCCAGAAGAACGCGGTCACCGCGCCCCAGAACGACCAGGTGATCAGTCCACCGAGGATCGCGGGCAGCACCAGGGTGAGCAGGCTCCACAGCCAGAACAGGTCGTCGACCTTCTTGATGGCCGGGTCCTTCACCAGGTCCGGCGCGAACCGCTCCGCGTTGGTCTGGTCGCGGTCGAACAGCCAGCCCATGTGCGCGTGCCAGAACCCCTTGGCGATGGCGACCGGTGTCGTCCCGAACAGCCACGGCGAATGCGGGTCGCCGTCACGGTCGGAAAAGGCGTGGTGGCGCCGGTGGTCGGCGACCCAGGTGATCACGGGGCCCTGGACGGCCATGCTGCCGGCGATCGCCATCGCGACGCGCAGCCACGGCTTGGCCTTGAACGAGCCGTGCGTGAAGTAGCGGTGGTACGAAACGGTGATACCGAGTCCGCTGATCGCGTAGAAGACCACGAACAGGCCGACGTCGACCCAGGTCAGTCCCCAGCCCCAGGCGAACGGGACGGCCGCGAGCAACGCGGCGAGCGGGAAGATGACCCCGAGGTAGACCGAGAGCTGCACGCCGCTCGATCGATGTCCTTCGATTACCGGCTTGGGGCCCTTCGCGGGCTTCTGGGAACGGTCCAGGGTAGCCGTCATGCAGTCACTTCTTTTCTACGAGCAGCCCTTGAGGATATCCCTAAGGGTGACCTTACCTACGATGCCGTAAGTTACGGTACAGGAGGTTTCGTCCCCTGTGGAGTGCCCGCGACGGTGAGACAACCCCCGGGCGCACGCGGAGGTCCCCGGCATGGCTATCCTGACCAGGATCGATCCGCCGTAGTGTAATCGGCAGCACTTCAGATTTTGGTTCTGACAGTTCAGGTTCGAATCCTGGCGGCGGAGCAGACGAACAGATGACCAGCGGCGTTTTCAACGGTGGGGGTGTGTGCGGCTGACCGAGGACGCGACGACCAGTGGCAGGCGGCCGGCGCTTGCGGAGATGTCCGACGCCTGGCTCCACGGTCGCGCGCGCGAACTCGGAGCGGCCATCCAGCGGGTCAGCTACGCCGAACAGCTGGACATCGTCACCAGCCTCGACGAACTCCTCGACGAGACGCAGCGCCGCGGCGAACCGTTGCTGGTCGCCCAGCTGCTGCGCTACTCGGCGATGGCCAGGCTCGTCACTCGCGGCCTCGCCGCCGAAGCCGAGCCCCGGCTCGACGAGATGCTCGCGCACACCAGGCGGCACGGGCTCGCGCTGATGCGGGCCGACGCGCACGCCATGCGCGGCCGCCGTCTGGTGATCGCCAAACAGGAGGACGCCGCCCTCACCGAGATAGCCAGGGCGCTGGCCATCCTCGACGACTCCGCGGTCCCGGACCGCCAGGTCGGCAGGCGCAACTGGGACCGAATGCTGTCCACGACCCTGGTCGACTGCTGGCTGGTGCTGAACCAGCTGGGCGTCTACGAGGCGGCCGAGGAGGCCATCGCCCGCGCAGCGCAGGCGATCCGCGACAGCGCGAGCCCGCATGAGATCGCGCTCCAGCTGATCAACCGGGTCAAGATGCTGCTGGGCTGGGGTCTGCGGCTCGAACGCATCGAGCGCTACGACGAGGGCGCGGACAAGTTCCGCACCGCGGCGTCGATGGCCCAGGCCGCCGAAGGCCCGTTCACCGAGTCGCTCTTCCCGCGCAAGGCCGGGGTGCCCGCGATCGACCAGGTCGGCGTGCTCGCCGCGGCCGCCGCACTGGCGTCGCCCGATTCGTCGCATATCGAACGCCTGAACTCGCTGCTGCATCCGGAACTGGTGTTCCCGCACGAACGCGAGATCATCGCCATCGCGCTGGCCCGCTGCCTGGACAACGACGGCCGCCGCGAGGACGCCCTGCAGGTGCTCAAAGAGGTCCGCGAGGACAACGAGGACGGCTCGCTGCCGTCGATGCGGTTGAACCTCGCCCGCGAGCTCGCCAGGCTCGACACCACCCCGGACTACGCGTCGGGGGCGAGCCAGTCGCTGATCGACTACGCGACCATCCTGGAAACGGAGATGTGGTCGCTGCGGGAATCGCAGATCGCCACGCTCAACGCGCGCCGCGAGCACGAACGCCTGTCCGCCGAGCACGGCGCGATCACCCAGCAGGCCCTCCAGGACCCGCTCACCGGGCTGCCGAACCGGCGCGCGCTCGACGAAAAGCTGCGTTCGCTGGCGTCGTCCGCCGACGCCCAGCCGCTCGCGGTCGCGCTGGTCGACCTCGACGGTTTCAAGGACGTCAACGACAAGCAGTCGCACGCCGAGGGCGACAACGTGCTCCGTGTCATCGCGAGCACGCTGCGCGACGCCCTGCGCGGAGACGACGTGGTCGCCCGCTACGGCGGAGACGAGTTCATCGTGCTTCTACCTGGGGCTCCGGCCTCCGCGGCGAAGCAGGCGCTGGGTCGTTCTGTGAATGCCGTCGCATCTCTGCCGCACCATCTTTCGCACGGCGTCACCCTCTCCGTCGGCCTCGTCTCGCTCCGCCCGCAGGAACGGGCCGAGCAGGTCCTCGCCCGCGCCGACGCGGCCATGTACCAGGCGAAACGCGGCGGCGGGAACCAAGTTTCGTCGGTGAACTCGATGGCCATCGACCCGGCGACCGGATGGCCCGGTGAGGATGCTCCGACCGACCCCGCGTGGGACTCCGAGCAGCCCACGTAGGATCAATGCCCGACAACCACCGTTGGTGAAATGTTGGGAGAGCCGTGACCGGCCCGCTGAGCACGTTGATCCTCGCCGCGGGTGAGGGCACCCGCATGCGTTCGTCCACCCCGAAGGTGCTGCACCCGATCGCCGGCCGCCCGTTGGTCGAGCACGCGGTGCGGGCCGCCGCGGGACTGAACCCGGAGCACCTGGTCGTGGTCGTCGGCCACGGTCGCGACTCGGTCGGCGCCCGGCTGGAAAAGGTCGGCGAGGCACTCGGCCGCCAGGTCGTCACGGCCGTCCAGGAAGAACAGAAGGGCACCGGGCACGCCGTCTCGTGCGCGCTCTCCGCGCTGCCCGCCGGGCTGACCGGCACCGTCGTCGTCAGCTACGGCGACGTCCCGCTGCTCGACACCGAAACGCTCGCTTCCCTGGTCGCCGAGCACACCTCCACCGGTAACGCGGTCACCGTGCTGACCGCGGTCGTCGAGAACCCGACCGGTTACGGCCGGATCATCCGCGACGAAAACGGCGTCGTCACCTCGATCGTCGAGCAGAAGGACGCCACCCCCGAACAGCACGAAATCGCCGAAATCAACTCCGGCGTCTACGCCTTCGACGCTTCGGTCCTCGTCGACGGGCTCTCGCGGCTTTCGACGGACAACGCGCAGGGCGAGCTCTACCTCACCGACGTCCTCGGCATCGCCCGCGGCGACGGCAAGGGCGTCGGCGCGCTGGTCATCGACGACCCGTGGGTGACCGAAGGCGTCAACGATCGCGTTCAGCTCTCCGTCCTCGGCGCCGAACTGAACCGCCGGATCGTCCGCGGCTGGCAGCGGGCGGGCGTCACCGTCGTCGACCCCGCGAGCACCTGGATCGACGCGGGCGTGACCTTGTCGCGCGACGTCGTCATCGAGCCCGGTGTGCAGCTGAAGGGTTCGACGTCGGTCGGCGAGGGCGCGCAGATCGGCCCGGACAGCACCTTGGAGAACGTCTCCGTCGGCGCGGGCGCGTCGGTGGTGCGGACGCACGGTTCCGATTCGGAACTGGGCGACGGGGTGAAGGTCGGCCCGTTCACCTACCTGCGTCCCGGCTCCAAGCTGGGGACCAAGGGCAAACTCGGCGCGTTCGTCGAGACGAAGAACGCCGACATCGGCGCCGGCACGAAGGTCCCGCACCTGACCTACGTCGGCGACGCGACCATCGGCGAGAACAGCAACATCGGGTGCTCCAGCGTCTTCGTCAACTACGACGGCGTGAACAAGCACCACACCACGATCGGCTCCCATGTGCGGCTCGGCGCGGACAACACGTTCGTCGCCCCGGTGACCATCGGCGATGGCGCCTACAGTGGGGCAGGCACCGTGATCAGGCAAGACGTACCCCCGGGCGCGCTCGCCGTATCCACCGGGCCGCAGCGCAACATCGAAGACTGGGTGTCCCGGCGCAGGCCGGGCACACCCGCGGCGGAAGCAGCTTCCGCCGCGAAGCAGGACACCGCCGCCGTGTCCGATTCAAACAAGGGAAACGACGGGGAGTCGCCAGCATGAGCTCGAAGTCCGGAACACCGAAGAAGAACCTGATGCTCTTCTCCGGGCGCGCCCACCCGGAACTCGCGGAAGAGGTCGCCAAGCACCTCAACGTGTCGGTCGTTCCGCAGACCGCGCACAACTTCGCCAACGGGGAGATCTTCGTCCGGTTCAACGAATCGGTGCGCGGGACCGACGCGTTCGTGATCCAGAGCCACCCCGCTCCCATCAACGAATGGGTGATGGAGCAGCTGATCATGGTGGACGCCCTCAAGCGCGCGAGCGCCAAGCGGATCACCGTGATCATGCCGTTCTACCCGTACGCGCGGCAGGACAAGAAGCACAAGGGCCGCGAGCCGATCTCCGCGCGCCTGATCGCGGACCTGTTCAAGACCGCGGGCGCCGACCGGATCATGACGGTCGACCTGCACACCGCGCAGATCCAGGGCTTCTTCGACGGCCCGGTCGACCACCTGCTCGCGCAGAACGTGCTGGCCGCGCACATCAACAAGACCTACCGGGACGAGAACATCACCGTCGTCTCGCCGGACTCGGGCCGCGTGCGGCTCGCCGAGAAGTGGGCGGCGCAGCTGGGTGACCGGCCGATCGCCTTCATCCACAAGACCCGCGACCCCGACAAGCCGAACCAGGCCGTCGCCAACCGCGTCGTCGGCAAGGTCCGCGGTCAGCTGTGCGTGCTGATCGACGACATGATCGACACCGGCGGCACGATCGTGAAGGCCACCGAGGCCCTGCTCGACGAAGGCGCGTCCGACGTCGTCATCGCCTCGACCCACGGCATCCTGTCCGACCCCGCCACCGAGCGGCTGTCGAACTGCAAGGCGCGCGAGGTCATCGTCACCAACACGCTGCCGATCCCGGAGGAGAAGCGGTTCCCCGGGCTGACCGTGCTGTCCATCGCGCCGCTGCTGGCGCAGGCGATCCAGCAGGTCTTCGAGGACGGGTCGGTCACGTCCCTCTTCGACGGCAACGCCTGATCCAGGCGAAGCAAGGGACCTTTGCTATCGCTCTCTTTCGGAGAGTGACAGCAAAGGTCCCTTGCTCGTTTTCGGCTCCGCGCGAAACGACGCGCACCCGGCCGCCCCGCGTGGCTAGGTTCCGTACATGGGGAAATTCAAGTTCGGCGTGAACCTGTGGGGCGCCGAGAATCATGAAGACTGGGTCGCGAAGTGCCGCCGCGTCGAGGCCCTCGGATACGACGTCATCTCCGTGCCCGATCATCTCGGCCCAGGACGGAACGCGCCTTTCCCGGCGCTGACCATGGCCGCCGCGGTGACCCAGCGGCCCCGCGTCGGCACTCTCGTTTCCAATATGGCCTTCTACAACGCCGCGCTCTTCGCACGCGAAGTCGTCACCACGGTGAAGATGACGGGCGACCGGCTGGACCTCGGGCTCGGCTCCGGCCACATGAAATCGGAATTCGACGAAGCAGGCCTGCCGTGGACCCCGGCCAAGGAACGTATCGAGTACCTCGCCAAGAGCCTTGACCACCTGCGTGAACACTTCGCCGCCGAAGGAATCACGCCTCCCCCGCTGCTCATCGCGGGCAACAGCGACGGCGTGCTCTCCCTCGCCGCCCGCGAAGCCGACATCGCCGGCTTCGCGGGCCTTCGTCAAGCACCAGGGAAACCGCCGGGCACGTTCCGGCTCGACGACGCCGAGCGCATGGACGAACGCGTCGCCTTCTTCCGTTCACACGCGAACGGCCGCGATCCCGAACTGAACATGCTCGTCCAGCGGGTCGTCGTCGCGGATGACCGGCGCGCGGCCGCCGAGGCCTGGCGTGAAGAAGTCAAGGACCAGGACGGCCTCGACGTCGACGCCCTGCTCGAAACGCCCCAATTGCTGTTCGGGACCACCGACGAGATGGTCCGGCAGCTCCAGGAGCGTCGCGAACGGTACGGCTTCTCCTACATCACGGTGTTCGAACCGATGCTGGAAACGTTCGCGCCGGTCGTGCGGGAACTGTCCGGTCAGTAAGCGACGCAGAAACGCTGACGACGGTGTTCCGGCTTGTCGATCTCATCGACGAACGCGATCGCGTAGTCGGCGCCGCCGATCTTCGAACCGCCGTTCTCGTCGGTCAGGAGCACGTCGCCGCCGAGCCGGAACTCGCCGGTCCGCTCGCCCTCGGCCCACGCGCCGAACTCCGCGGCCGGGCTGACGTAGAACCAGTCGACATCCTCGGGAAGCGTCCGGAACGCTTCGAGAACCTCGGCGTGCGCACCGGCTTCACCCTTGTACTCGTCCGGGAACTCGGGGGTGTCGATCAGTCGCGGCCCGCCCTCGGCCACGTGCAGGCTGCCCGCCCCGCCGACCACGCCGATCCGCGCGCCGTTGTCCTTCGCGACCTGAGCGATCGAGGGCACCGCGTCGAGCAGACCACTCTGCCCGTGAACCGCGATGACCAGGACATCGGCGCCCTTGGCGACATCGGCCAAGAAGGCCTCATCGTAGAGCGAGCCCGCCCTGGTCCCCTCGCCTTCGGCGTTCCTGGACACCACCAAGACCTCGTGACCGCGGCCGCGGGCCTCCGCGGCGATCTTCCCGCCCGCGTACCCGGTTCCTCCGAACACAACCAACTTCGCCATCGCGTTTCTCCCTTTTAATCGGCTACCACGCCGATGCTAAGAACGCGAGTTCGGCTACTTCAACGTATGCAACGCACCCCGAGGTGAGCGTGCAGGTCAGCCGCCCAGCGTGGCGAACTCGGACTTGAGCTTTTCGCGAACACCGTTGACGTCGACCGGAGCCCGGACCTCACCTTTGGCCGACGGCTTCGCCTGCACCTGATAGCTGGCGTTCCGATTCGGCAGTTTGAACTTGACCTCGCAGCTCAGGCTCGTCGTGGTGTCCGGCGCCGCGTCGGCGTCCGCCGTGCAGCTCTGCGCGCCGAGGGACTGCGCGGTGAAGTCGACGGTCAGCTTCAGGTGCACGGGCGTCCCGCTCACGCCGCCGATGACGGAGTTGGCGACGTCGATGGTCGCCCGGCAGGTCCCGACGAAGTCCGTGCAGTCCAGCTTGTCGTTGACGACGCTGACCCTGACCTGGGTGAGCGCGTCGAACGGCTGCCCGATCCCGCCGATCGCGCCGTCCAGATCGGTCTGGAGTTTCTTGAGCGCATCCCCGGCGAGCGGCTCGACCAGCATCTCGGCGCCGAGCGTCTTGCCGCCCGCCGCGGCGACGAGGGAAGGCGCGAAACTGACGACACGGTGCGGCGCCGAGGTGGTCACCCGCAGTGTTCCGAGCCCGCTCCCGACGTCGTAGACCTCGGTCCCGTCGGGCAACTTCGAACGGACCGGATCGGTCAACGGGTTCATCCCGGACACCGCGGTCCTGAGCGTCGACGCGGCCTTGCGCGGGCTGAGCACCTCGACGGCGTTCACCGGCAGATCCGAGCTGTCCGTACGGACCCAGTTGGTGCCGTACTGGTCGCTGTCGCCGAGCCCGTGCGCCTTCCAGTACTCCGGCGTCGCCGAGAGGTACAGCTGCTTGTCGGCGGAGATGACCTGGATGGTCTGGCCGTCGACCGGCAGCGCGCCGTGCGCGCTCCCGTTCCGGGTGATCCGGAACTGTAATTCCGCGGGCTGACCCGACGCGTCCTTGATCGTCGATTTGTACACGACGGCCGGAGCCTGCTCCAGCGCCTTCAGCGCGCTCTCGACAGCGCCGCGTTGCTCCGCGCGCCGATCCACCCGCTGCTGCTCGGCGGACGGGATCCCGGCCGCCCCGTCGATCGCGACGTCGCAACCGGCCACGAGGCAGCACAGGGCGGCGATCGCGCCGATCTTCGACCGTCGTGCCGGCATTCCGTCCCCTTAGTCTCGCGTGCGAGCAGATCACACCTTAGAAAAGGGGTCGTGCACCACCGCATCCGCGGGTTCGCGAAGCAGCTGTCACCGACTTGTCACCTGTACGAGCCACCCGCCGGGACCCCCGCACGACCGGTTGGTCTACACTTTCCCGGTCTCGGCGAGGCGGGTTCCGTGAGCACCTGGTGCCCGACGTGATCGACGCGGCGGCTTGAGTGGCCACACGCGGTCGAGCACGCCTGTGGAATTCGCCGCCGAACACCAGAACCGCCCCGAACCATCCCCACCTCAGCATGCTTTCGCTGAACATGTTGGTGAATTGAAGGAGTGCTACACCGTGTCCGAGGTACGCCTGTCCGTCGAGCCCCGCACCGAATTCGGCAAGGGTGCCGCGCGCCGCACGCGTCGCGCCGGCAAGATCCCCGCGGTGCTGTACGGGCACGGCTCGGAACCGCGCCACTACGCCCTGCCCGCCATCGAGTTCGCCCGCGTCGTGCGTGAGAACGGCAGCAACGCCGTCATCACCCTCGACCTCGAGGGCAAGAGCGAGCTGGCGCTGACGAAGACCATCGTCGTCCACCCGCTGAAGAACTACATCGAGCACGTCGACCTGCTGGTCGTCATCCGCGGCGAGAAGGTCACCGTCGACGTCCCCGTCGTCGTCACCGGCACCCCCGGCCCGGGCACCCTGGTCACCACCGACCTCGACACCATCCAGATCGAGGTCGAGGCGCTGCACATCCCCGAGCAGGTCGAGCTCTCGGTCGAGGGCGTCGAAGCCGGCACCCAGATCCTCGCCTCGCAGGTCACCCTGCCGCAGGGCGCCACCCTGGTCACCGACCCCGAGGCGCTGGTCGTCGCCGTCAACGAGGCGCCGTCCGAGTCCTCGCTCGAGGGCGACGAGGCCGAGGCTGCGGAGACCACCGCCGAGGACGCCGAATAAAGTCACCGATGTGACCGAAGCAGTACTTCCCGGGGCCGGCGAGCAGATCCTGCTCGTCGGCCTCGGCAATCCCGGCCCCCAATACGCGGGCAACAGGCACAACGTCGGCTTCATGGTGCTCGACGAACTCGCCGGCCGCGTCGGCGGCAAGTTCAAGACCCACAAGAGCGGTGCCGAGGTCCTCGAAGGCAGGCTAGCCGGGCAGCGAGTGGTCCTGGCGAAGCCGCGCTCGTACATGAATCTCTCGGGCGGCCCCGTCGTGGGCGCGGCCCGGTTCTACAAGATCCCCCCGGCCGGTGTCGTGGTCGTCCACGACGAGCTGGACGTCGACTTCGGCGCGCTCAAGATGAAACTGGGCGGCGGCGACAACGGCCACAACGGTCTCCGCTCGATCACCAAATCGCTGGGCACGAAGGACTACTACCGGGTCCGGTTCGGTGTCGGCCGCCCTCCGGGACGGCAGGATCCGGCGGATTTCGTGCTGAAAGACTTCTCGACGGTCGAACGCAAAGAACTCGCTTTCGAGATCGATCGTTGCGCCGATGCCGTTGAAGCGCTCATCAGCACCGGTCTCGCCGCGGCCCAGAACACCTTCCACGCTGGGTGAACCCGCTCACATGTCAGTGCGTTACAGCTCGTCACTCGAAGGCGTTTCACCACGCCCCTGATCGAGTCGTGGAATAGCGCGAGCTCTTCCGGGGAACTCTCAAACCCGTTAGGACGGAATGCGGAGATCGCATTCCCCACCGAAACCGGAGAGAGTTTCATGTCGTTTACGGCCGAAGACATCACCGGCGCCACTTTCCCGAACGCCCCGATCGGGCGACGCGGATATGCCAAACACGAGGTCGACGCGTTCCTGGAACGGATCGCCGACACGATCTCGGACCGTGACGACCTGACGGCCGCCGAGGTCCACCACGTCATGTTCTCGCGTCCGTTGATCGGTAAGCGCGGCTACGACGAACGCGAAGTCGACGATTTCCTCGACAAGGTCGAAGCACAGCTCGCCCACCGGACCGGCCAGCACGCGCTCGGCGTGCCCGGCGCTCGCGAAGAGGACGAAGCGAACGCCGAACGCGCCGTCCCGGACCGCGGCCCCGTCGAGTTCCTGCGGGAGCGCTAGTGCCCGTCACCGCCTTCGAGGCCAGAACCCGGCAGTTCGACCGGGCGCCGATCGGCGCCCGCGGCTATCACGAGCCCGCGGTCGACGCCTTCCTCGAACGGGTCGCGGCGACCCTCGACGGCGATGACGACCTGTCGGTTTCAGACGTCCACAACGTGGCTTTCGCCAAAGCCCCGCTGTCGAAACGAGGCTACGACCCGGCAGCCGTCGACGCGTTCCTGCGAGACGTCGAGGGAACACTGGCCGGGCTGTCCCATTCCGCCGGCTACTACATAGCGCCTGCCTTGGAGCACACCCATACCCGCAAGCCACCTTGGCGACGCCGCTGACCACCGGGAGGTGCAGCGAAGGGGCCGGGTCCGCGATCTTCGCGGCCCCGGCCCCTTCGTGTCAGCTGGTCGCCGCGTTCTTGGCGATCTTGTCCGCGAACTGGACGGCGGTCGCGGCCCGCTTCACCTTGCCCGAGGGCGTCTTGGGCAGGCTTCCCGCCGGGAGCACCACGACCGCGAAGGGCCGCATGTCGACGGCGCCGCGCACCTTGGCCGCGACCTCCTTCGCCAGCGCCTTCTCCGCTTCCGGATCCCCGGCGAGTTTCGATTCGACCACGACGGCGAACCGTTCACGGCGGCTGCCGGCGTCGAGCCGCACGGCCACGGCGTTCCCCGCTCGGACCCCCTCGACCGAGGTCGCCGCGCGTTCGATATCGGTCGGGTACAGGTTCCGGCCGCCCATGATGATGACGTCCTTGCGACGGCCGCAGATGACGATCATGCCATCGACCAGGTAGCCGAGGTCACCGGTGAGCAGCCAGCCGTCCTCGTCCTGCGTCGCGAGCGGCCCTTCCATGGTCAGGTACCCCGGTGTCACGGCCTCGCCGCGCAGGCGGATCTCCCCGACCTCGCGTTCTCCGAGCACCGTTCCCTTGTCGTCGACGATCTCGGCCTCGAGCCCGTCGAGCGGCGGCCCGAGCACCGCGAACGACCGGACTTCGTCGGTCCCCCGACGCGGGTCGCCCTCGGGGACCGGCACCGCGCGGTTGTCCGCCTCGAGCGCGTCGGCCTCGACCACGTCCAGCGTCAAGCCGGTGAACAACGGCGCGAACGAAACCGCAAGAGTCGCCTCCGCCATGCCGTACGCGGGGAACACGCATTCGGCGGGCATCTTGAAGCGTTCCCCAGCCTCGACGAACGTCTTCACGGCTGTTTCGTCGATCGGCTCGGCGCCGTTCAGCGCGATCCGGAGCTTCGAGAGGTCGTACGCGTCGTCGTCCTCGACACGGGCCATCCGCCTGCCCACGATCGCGTACGCGAAGTTCGGCGCGGCCGTGGTCGTGCCGTTGTACTTGCTGATCAGCTGCGGCCAGATCAACGGTCCCGACAGGAACTCCAGCGGCGTGATCTTGACGAGCTCGACGCCGAACGTCATCGGCACCGTCAGGAACCCGACCATCCCCATGTCGTGGAAGGTGGGCAGCCACGAGACCATCACGTCGACGTCGAAATCGAACTCTGCCCGGTCGACCATCGCCTTGACGTTCGAATACAGGTTCCCGTAGGTGATCCGAACGGCCTTCGGGTCGGCCGTCGACCCGCTGGTCAGCTGCAGGAGCGCCGTGTCCGATTCGGCTGTCGGCACGGGCTCCGCCAGCGGTTCGGCCTCGAGCAGCTCGGTGATGACCTGGAAGGCGATGCCGTGCTCCGTGAGCACCGGCGCCAGCTGATCGAACGGCTCACCGAGCAGAACCAGGCCGGACCCGATCATCCGCAGCACGCGAACGGTGTCCTCGGCCCATTCGGCGAGGTCGGTGCGCTGCGTCGGCTGGTGCAGCATCGTCACGCTGCCGCCGGCGAGCCAGACCGCCTGAACCGTCGGCGCGATCAGCGACGGCGCCGCCGCCAGTACCGCGACCGCTTTGCCGGGCTCCAGCCCAGCCGTCACCAGACCCCCGGCGACCCGCTTGGCCTGCTCGTGAATCTCGGCCCACGTACGCCGAACCGGCTCCTTGGGCTCCCCGGTGACCATTCCCCGCTGCTGACCTCGCCCCGCCGCGGTGGCGACGAGCGTGTCCACGAACCGACTCATGCGCGTCACACTACTGTCCGCGCTGAACGGCCCGCTCGCCGTCGAGCGAACTCATTCGATCGCTTCGGAGGTCTCGAGCCACTGGGCCTCGACCTCCTCCTTCTCCGTTTCGACGGCTTTCAATTCGGTGTTCAGCTCGATGAGTTTCGTCGGATCGGTCGCCGCGGCGAGCAGCGCCGCATGCAGCTTCTCTTCCTTCGCGTGCAGCTGGTCGAGCTTGCGCTCGAGGCGGGACAGCTCCTTCTGGGCCGCTCGCTGTTCCGCGGCGTTCTTCCTGGGCGCGGAGGCCTGCGCGTTGCCGCTCTTCCGGTCTCCGCCGGCCTTCTCGAGGCTCTTGGCGCGCCGGTCGAGGTACTCCTCGATCCCGCCCGGCAGGTGGGTCACTTGCCCGTCCCCGAACAAGGCCACGATCGTGTCGCAGACGCGTTCCACCAGGTATCGGTCGTGCGAAACGACGACGAGGCTGCCCGGCCAGGAATCCAGCAGATCTTCGAGCTGCTGCAAGGTGTCGATGTCGAGGTCGTTCGTCGGTTCGTCGAGCAGCAGCACGTTGGGCTCGGCCATCAGGAGCCGGCACAGCTGCAGACGGCGCCGTTCACCACCGGAAAGGTCCTCGACCGGCGTCCACTGCCTCGCGGCGGGGAAACCCAGCTTTTCGGCCAGCTGGGAAGCGGTCAGCTCCTGCTTGCCGAACACGACCCGGCCGGAGACCTCTTCGATCGCCTGCAGCACGCGCAGATCGCCCGGCAGGTCATCGAGCTCCTGGCGCAGATGCGCGAGGCTGACCGTCTTGCCCTGGATTCGCCGCCCCGTCTCGGGTTCCCTGTCGCCGCCGAGCAGCTTGAGGAGCGTCGTCTTGCCGGACCCGTTGACGCCGACCAGGCCGATCCGATCGCCGGGCCCGATCCGCCAGGTGACGTGATCGAGCAGAGTGCGGTCGCCGACGGTCAACGTGGCGTCCTCGATCTCCAGCACGGTCTTCCCCAGCCGACGGCGGGCGAACGCCTGCAGCTCGACCGAATCACGCGGCTCCGGCACGTCGGAGATCAACGCCTCCGCCGCCTCGACGCGGTATCGCGGCTTCGACGTCCTGGCCTGCGGACCGCGACGCAGCCATGCGAGCTCTTTACGTGCCAGGTTCTGCCGCTTTTCCTCGGCCGTCGCCGCAAGCCTCGCCCGCTCGGCCCGCGCGAAGATCCAGTCCGCGTATCCGCCTTCGTACTGCTCGACGCGACCGTTGGCGACCTCCCAGGTCACACTCGCGACCGTGTCGAGGAACCACCGGTCGTGGGTGACGACCACGACCGCGATCTTGCGGTTGAGCAGGTGATCCGCGAGCCAGCGCACACCTTCCACGTCGAGGTGGTTGGTGGGCTCGTCGAGGACGACGAGGTCCAGTTCACCGGTGAGGGCGGCCGCCAACGCGACACGGCGCCGTTCGCCACCTGACAGGTTCGCCGTCGCCTTCTCGATACCGAGAGCGGTGATGCCCAAACCATCCATAATGGACCGGACGCGCGCGTCAGCGGCCCACTCGTGCTCCGCGCCGTAGCGCTCGAGCACGACGTCTCCGACCGTGCTGCCGTCGGGAAGTTCGGTCCGCTGGGTGACCACCGCCATCCGCAGACCCCGGACTTGACTGACACGTCCCGCGTCCGGCTCGCTGATCCCCGCGAGGACCTCCAGCAGCGTCGTCTTCCCGCCCCCGTTGAGACCGACGACACCGATACGCTGCCCCTCCGCCACACCGAGCGAAACACCGTCGAGCAGCGGGCGCACCCCGAAGGACTTGCTCACCGACTCCAGGTTGACCAAGTTGGCCATGCCTCAGCCGATCCTTTCCAAAAGCTCGCACCACGAACGAATTAGTCGGTGTCCATTTCGGACACCCTCATGCGTGCACCCGAGGCGGCGACGGCCGCGGCGCGTCGTCTCCGCCGACCAGCCGGGCTCCGGGGACCGGCCCGTGCGCGACGCGCACCGTGCGACAGACACCCGCGCCGGACAGCTCCGCGGCCACCTCGACGGCCGACTGGGCGTCCGCGCACAGGAACGCACAGGTCGGCCCGGATCCGGACACGGTGCCGGCGAGCGCACCCGCGTTGACTCCCGCCCTCAATGTGCGGCGCAGCCCCGGACGCAACGAGACAGCGGCCGCCTGCAGGTCATTGCCGAGAAGCAGCGCCAGCTGCCGCGGGTCGCCGGATGCCAGCGCCTCCACCACCGGAGTGTGCGAGCCGATTCGCGGCGGGCTGCCCTCTTCACGCAACTTGTCCAGCTCGCCGAACACCCGTGGAGTCGAAAGCCCACGCTGGTCGAAGGCCAGGACCCAGTGGAAGGTGTGCCTCGACAAGACAGGCACCAGCTGCTCGCCTCGGCCGGTGCCCAGCGCTGTCCCGCCGTAGAGCGCGAAAGGTACATCACTACCGAGCTTCGCGGCGATACCCGCCAGTTCGTCCCGGGAGATGTCGAGCTTCCAAAGCGACGCGAGCCCCACCAGCGTCGCGGCCGCGTCGGCACTGCCACCGGCCATCCCGCCCGCGACCGGGATGCCTTTGCGCAACACGACTCTGACCTTGGACTCGCCGTCCGCCTTGCCGACGTGGGCCGCCAACGCCTGCGCCGCCTTCCAGGCCAGGTTGTTGGCTCCTGTCGGTACGGAACCTTCACCTTCGCCGTAGACCTCGACGCCGGGGTCCTCGGTGACCGCGACGGTCACCTCGTCGGTCAGGGAAAGCGCCTGGAACACGGTCACCAGCTCGTGGTAACCGTCCGGGCGTACGTCACCGACCGACAGGTGCAGGTTGACCTTGGCGGGAACCCTGACGGTCACTGGGGGCGGTACGACGGCGAGCACGCGTCAAGCCTACGTGGCCGCTCCACTTGTGCTGTCACCAGGAGAAAGAGAACGGACGGGTCGGACGCGAACGGGCCGCCCCGGACGAAGTTCGTCCTGAGCGGCCCGTTCGCGGAGAAATCAGGCGGCGACACCCTGCGGACCGCGGACCGGGTGGGTCACGTGACCGCCACGTTCGGCGATCCAGGCGAGCGCGGCGTCCGCGCGCTCACCACGCACCCCGACGCGGAACCGGCCGACCGGCGTGTCGCCGATCCGGGTCAGGCCGCCCCCGATGGTGGCGAGTTCGACGTCGAAGCGACCGGCGGCCTCCGGCAGCAGCGCACCGACCGAGGCGAAGCCGACGAGCACGACGTCCACCGCGCGGTCGTACTTCGAGGCCTGTGCCCGCCCGGTTTCGATGGCGGGAAGCAGCGCCTGCGCGGTCCGGCTGTTCGGGTCGGAGACCAGGTCGAGCACGGTTCCGCGTTCGATGATCGCGCCGGCCTCCAGAACCGCGACGTCGTCGCAGACACGACGGACCACGCCGGCATCGGGAGTGGTGAGCAGCACGGTGACGCCGAGCTCGGCGCGCGCGCGGTCGAGCACGGTCAGGACCGCGCCGGACTCCTCGGGCTGCACGCCCGCGGTCGGGTCGTCGGCCAGGAGCACGGACGGCCCGGCGGCCAGCGCCTTGGCGATGGCCACGCGGCGCAGCTGCCCCGCGGACAAGTCGCCCGGTCGCTGCCCCGCACGGGGGGTGAGCCCGACCAGGTCGAGCAGGTTGCCGACCCGGTTGCGGCGCTGCGGCCCGTCGAGGCCGAGCTGCTCGAGCGGCGAAGCGATGTTGCCGGCGATGGTGCGCTCGGCGAGCAATTCCGGCTTGGTGCTCACGACTCCGACCTGGCGCCGGATTTCGCGGAGCCGGCGTCCGTCGAGTGTCCCGGTGTTGAGGCCGTCGAGACGGACGACGCCGCGGTCGGGACGCTCCTGAAGACCGATGCAACGAGCGAGGGTCGATTTGCCGGAGCCCGCCGGACCGACGACTCCGAACAGCGAGCCTGCTTGGATGTCCACGCTCACATCGCGCAGTGCGACGACGGGATTTCCGTTGAGGGGAAAGGATTTGGACAGGTTTTCGACAGTGATCACGAAAGGCTCCATGCACATGGGGCGCTGCTTCTTTCGAGCGCGCCGACCGTCACCGAGTAACCGTCCGGGAAACGGACGGATTCAGAGATAAGGGAATGAACTCAGGCAGTAACGGTGGAGCGTCGACACGCACTTACCGTGCGGCGACCTTCATCGACGACACGTCGCCTGGTCAGCAGGAGCGGGTGGGTGACCCTGTTCATTAGGCACAGCCTCCATCGGTCCTGGCTGTAGCACCTGCCCTGTGGAGGGTGGTTGCTGCGACTTCGGCGAGCCAGGTCTCTCAGTCGCTCGGGATGGCCTACTGAGTAAAACCGATCCCACTGGATGAAAGCAAGCGCGTAGGCGCAGATCACACGTCTGGTCGCGTCCATCATACAGGATTGGCTGTTCATATTCTGAGACGCCGACTGGCATCTCAGATCCGCGCTAGGCGCGCTGCCTGCTAAGACGAGTCCGCCCACGCCGAATCCAGAGGTGGATCTCGCAGACGCACAGCCTTGACCTGCCGCCGTTCGCGCGGCTCCGGTCACACGGGTGGCAGGTGATCAGCCGGCAGCCGCGGCGATCCGGGCGAACTGATGAACGTCCAGCTGCTCCCCGCGGGTCTTGGGGTCGATGCCGGCCTTTTCGAGCAATTCCCCTGCGCGTTCGGCGGAACCGGCCCACGACGCCAACGCGGCGCGCAAGGTCTTCCGCCTTTGCGAGAAGGCGGCGTCGACCACCGCGAACAGCCGCTCTCGGTCCACGGACGACACCACGTCGCCCCGTTCGAACGCGACCAAGGCGGAGTCGACGTTCGGAACAGGCCAGAACACCGCCCTGGGCACTGCCGCGACCTTGCGCGTCTTCCCGTACCAGGCGAGCTTGACGCTGGGTACGCCGTAAGTCCGACTTCCCGGACCAGCCGCCATCCTGTCCGCGACCTCGGTCTGAACCATTACGAGACCACTGGTCAGCGACGGCAGTTCGGCGAGCAGGTGGAGCACGACGGGAACGGCGACGTTGTACGGCAGGTTCGCGACGAGCGCCGTCGGCCGTGCGGGCAGGTCGTCCGCGGTGATCCGCAACGCGTCCGCGCCGACGACCGTGAGCCTTTCGGCCCCACCTCGTTCGGCCACGGTGCTCGGCAGCCGCCCCGCCAGAACAGGATCGATTTCGACCGCGACGACCTCGGCGCCAGTCGCGAGCAGCCCGAGTGTCAGCGAGCCGAGGCCCGGCCCGACCTCCAGGACGACGTCCCCTTCGCCGATCCCCGAGAGGTCGACGATGCGGCGCACCGTGTTGGGATCGTGCACGAAGTTCTGGCCGAGCTTCTTGGTCGGACGCACGTCCAGCTCGGCCGCCAGCGCCCTGATTTCCGCAGGACCGAGCAGTTCAGTCACCCGACGATCGTAACCAGGCCCGGTAAGCCACGATTGGCCGGTGGACGACGTCGTACTCGATGGTGACAAAGTCCGGCTGCGCGACTGGCGCCCGTCCGACCTCGGGCCGCTTCGCGACCTACTCGATCCCGCGCGGCCTTGGCACGAAACGAACGGCCCCTACTTCGGCACCCCGACCACTGCCGCTGCCGAATCCACGGCACGGGAACTCACCACGCCCAAGAGCGAGCCGCCCGATCCCCGCGCCAGCCTCGCCGTGTGCGACCTGAGCGACGGAAGGTTGATCGGCCGGGTCAGCTGGTACTGGGAAAGCAGGCAGACCGACTGGCGACGGATGGGGTTGGTCATCTACGACGAGCGGTACTGGGGCGGCGGATTCGGCACCGAGGCCTTGCGCATGTGGACGACCTACTTGTTCTCCCGCACCGACGCGCTCCGCCTGGACTTCGCCACGTTCTCGGGTAACCCGGGAATGATCGCCGTCGGGCGACGGCTCGGGTTCGTCGAAGAAGGCCGGTTCCGGCGCGCCCGGCGCTGGTCCGGCGGCGTCCACGATGCCGTCGTCTACGGGGTGCTCCGCGAGGAGTGGGGCCAGATGCATCACCCGAGCCAGGCGCGAGCCTGATCCGAACCCACCATCCGGATGGCTTTTCCGAAGCGACACGCATCCCACTCAAGGGTGATCGGCGCAGGTCGGCGCAGCCGGAGCGTAATGATCATCCACCCGATCGATACCGTGCATTCGTTCGAATCAGCCTCGACAATCGAGGGATGACCAGCACAAACATTCCCAAGGCCTTCCCGCTCAACCTGCCGGAAGGTGACGCCGAACTGCTTCTCGACGAGTTGCAGACGCGGCTACGCGAAGGGCGACGTCTTGTCGCCGAGGTCGGCCAGATCCTGGCCGAGATCGAGTCACGTGGGGTCCGTGAGCTCTACGGGCACAACTCGATCGCCGTCTTCTACGAGCATGTGGCCCGGGTACCTCGAGCAGAGGCTCAGAGAGTGACCGGCAGAGCGCTGGCGCTCAATTCGAGACGGGCGCGCGACGGCACGTCGATCGGCCCCGTCGCGCCCCTGACCGGTACTGCGGCCACCACCGGCGCGCTGGCCGAGGCCAGCATCGACCGGATCGTCACGGTCATGAAGAGGCTGCCCGAGCACGTCACCGCGAGCGCACGCCTCGAGGCCGAGGAGGGCTTGGTCGAGCTCGCCCGCGTCGCGAGACCGCGCGACGTCACGGTGGCGGGCACAGACCTGCTAGCACAACTGAACCCGGATGGAAAACCCAAAGACGATCCCGCTCCGCAAAGGCGGCGGAGCGCCTTCTGGTTGCGCCAGAAACGAACCGGCCGCTGGGACATGCGCGGCGACCTCGATGCCGAGACAGGCGCCCGCCTGAACGCGCTCCTGGTACCACGGGCCTATCCGGCCCCCGATGGAGAAGCCGACGACCGTTCGCCGGCTGAACGACGCGGCGACGCGTTCTCGGAGATCGTCGAGCTCGCGGAAACCGGCCCGGACATCCCTTTGCCCCGGAAGAGCTCGGAGCAGGTCGCCGAGCAGTCCCCGGCTGCCGAGCCCGCCGAGGAGTCGGCAAACCGTCCTAAGCCCGCCCAGGCGCCGCCTCAGGGCCGCCAGAGCCCGCCCCACGGCGGTGGAGGTGTTCGAGAACCGTCGAGGAACGTGGCACATATACGGCCCGCGCGCTGGTGGGAGAGACTCTCGAGACCGAGAGCCGGGAACCTGGCTCAGCCTCCGAAGCCCCTAACGGCCTGAAGGCCACCTTGCGGGCGAACCCGCACGGTGACCTTCAGGAAAGGAGGATGATCTGGCGTCAGGCCCTCTTGCCACAGTGCGGCCAAGCGCCGTAACCGCCACGGTCCTCGCGGACCTTCTCGGCGACAGCGATCTGCTGGGCCTTGCTGGCCTGGTGCGGGTACGCGGCGTACTGGTCGCCGCCGTAGGCGTCCCAGGTGCTCTTGTTGAACTGCAGGCCACCGTAGTAGCCGTTGCCGGTGTTGGCGGACCAGTTACCAGTCGACTCGCACTGAGCGATGCGGTCCCAGGCGCCGGCGTCTCCGATGACCGGATCGGCGGGCTTCTTGGTACCGACCTTGATGATCTTGGGCTTGGCCTCGGTAAGGACCTCTTCCGAGACCTTCTCGCGGCCGACCTCTTTGCCGTTGCGCTTGGTGACCTTGTAGGTCACGGTCTTCTGGCCTGGAGTGCCCGGGTCCTCGACCTTGGTCTTGCCCTTTTCGAGGTTCGGGTCGTCGACCTTCTGCTCGGGCGGCGCGATCTCCTCGTTCTGCTTGACCATGGTGACGCCGGTCCGGCTGATATGGACCTCGGCGCCGTCGACCAGCTTGACGTCGAGACCGCCGACGGCCTCGTCGTCCGGGCCGAGGGTCATCCGGAGCTCACCGAGGAATTCCTTGGTGGTGACCGAGTTGGTCTGAACCTTGCGCGGTTCGTTCGCGCCGTCGTAGACGGTGACGTTCTTGAGGGTCTTGACCTCGACGGTGGCGCCTTCGAGCGGCAGCTCGCCGTTCTGAGGGAGCGAAGTCCAGGTGCCGGCCTTGGCGAGGTCGGCACGACCGAGCTGGTTCAGCGCGTCGCCGAGGTTGGTCGCGCGGACCCAGGACTCCTGCTGCGGTGCGCCGTCGACGATCAGGTTCAGCTTGCGGCCACGCTCCAGCTTGATGACGCCGCCGTCGCCCACCTCGGCCTGAGGCGAGGGCGAGAGCGAGTCGTGCGCGCCGACCGAGAGGCCGGCGTCTTCGAGGACCTCGCCGACGGTGTCGCCGAAGCTGTGGACGGTCTGCTGCTTGCCGTCGACGTCGACCGTGACGCTCTTGTTCATCGCCATCGCGGCCGCGCCGCCACCGCCGAGGGTGAGCAGCACCGCCATGACGGTTCCCTTGAGGAAACGCTTCTTCCAGACGCGGGTCGCGCTCGAGATGACCTCGTCCTTGGTCGCGGCCTTCATCGGCGCGCCCGCGGTGCGGTCCTCGGCCAGCTCGTCCGGGATGACGATCGGCGGGAGCATGGTGGTCTCGGCGCTGATGAGGCGGATCAGCTCGTCGACGTCGACGTCGATCTCGGCCATCAGGGTGTCGGCGTCGGGGCCGAGCGCGGCCAGGACGTCCTGGTGCGTGATGCGCGGATCGTCGGAGTAGTCCAGCTCGCCGTACTGAGTGTCGCGGTCGAGCACGGCAACCGAACCGGAGGAAGCGAAGGTGTTCGTCTCTGCGCCGAGGCGCGAGCCATCCTGCCTACTGCTACCAGTCACTGGGTCGTTCCCTTTCCCAAGACGTCGAGGAGCTCGACAACCACTCCACTACGTCCTTCGTCTCGATGCGCGCTTCGGCACACCTCTAGAAGTCCGACACCCGCAGCCAGCGCCATCGTCACGGTTCCAGGCCGTACCTCTCCTGGTTCCGCTTCCCCGACGTGCACTGACGTGACTGTGGGCGTAACAGCCGGAAACCGCATGAGCGGGTACCGACCGGCACGATCACGGGACAGTAACGAACCTCGCCGGGTTGCGCAAACACCGCCCGGAGTGTCGTGACGTTGGTCACTCATCAGAGTGGACCATTGATGATCACTAATGTCGCAATCCGTTCAACCGGTGGTGACTGTCGGCAAACCGAAGACCCGCTCAGCGGTCATTCGCACAGATTCGGCCACCTCGTGTACCGCCTCGCCCCTGAGCGAGGCGAGGTGCCGGACCGTGTAGGCGGCGCAATACGGCTCGTTCGGTCGCCCACGGAACGGATGTGGGGTCAGGAACGGAGCGTCCGTTTCGACGAGGTACTGGTCCGCCGGAACGATCCGTGCCGCCTCGTGGAGCCCGCGGGCGTTACGGAAGCTGACCGTGCCGGCGAACGAAAGTACGTATCCCGCGTCGACGCACCGGCGCGCGATGTGCTCGTCTCCGGAGAAGCAGTGGAAGACGACCTGCTCGGGCGCTCCCTCTTCCTCGAGGATCCGGAGGACGTCGTCGTGGGCGTCCCGATCGTGGATCATCAGCGGTTTGCCGATCCGCTTGGCGAGATCGATATGCCACCGGAAGGCGTCCTGCTGGGCGTCGTGGGGCGAGTAGTCCCAGTAGTAGTCGAGGCCGGTCTCGCCGACCGCGACCACTCTGGACTCTCTGGCGAGACTCTCCACTTCGGATTTCTCGGGTTCGCCGAAATCCTTGGTGCGTGTGGGATGGATCGCGACGGCGGCCCAGACCCGTGGGTCCCAAGTGGACGCTTGCGCGGCCCAGCGAGCGGCCGCGAGGTCGTCCGCGACGGTGATCACCCGCGAAACACCGGCGCGTTCGGCGCGGTCGACCATGGCTGTCACATCAGCCGCGGTGACCGCGCCGCACGCGTCGAGGTGGGTATGCGCGTCCACCACCGATACCGGCAACCTGTCCGGGATCGGCGGTGGCTCTTTCTTCTCCGCACCCATCAGTCGGTCATTTCGAGATCGGTGCCCATTCGGGACCGGTCTCGCCGAGTTCCGGGTCCAGCTTGGCGAACAGCGGGGTCGGCTTCTCCAGCGGCTTGCCGACCTCGATCGGCACGGACTTCCAGCGTGCCTGCTCGGCCTTGTAGTCGCCGGTGATGATGGGGTTGATCCGGCCGGGGATGTCGAGGTCCTCGACTTCCTGAAGCTCGGGCTGGGCCGCCCAGACGCCCGTGCCACCGAGTGCCTCGTGCACCTTCTGCGCCGAGTGGGGCAGGAAGGGAGTCAGCAGCGTGTTGGCGTCCGAGACGACCTGCAGCGCGGTGTGCAGAACGCTGTCGCGCCGGGCGGGGTCGTCCTTGAGCTTCCAGGGCTCCTGGTCCGACAGGTACCGGTTCGCGGCGGTGACGACACGCATGGCCTCGCTCGCCGCGGCTTTGAACCGTGACCGCTGCAAGTGGGCGCCGGCGGTGTCGAACGCCTTGCGGGAGAGCTCCTTGAGCTCCTCGTCGGCGGCCGTGGGGACGTCGGGGCGAGGAATGGCACCGACGTTCTTGTGGGCCATCGAGATGGACCGGTTGACGAGGTTGCCCCACTCGTTGGCCAGTTCGAAGTTGGTCCGGCGGACGAATTCGTCCCAGGTGAAGTCGGTGTCCTGGGTCTCGGGTCCCGCGACCGAGATGAAGTACCGCAGTGTGTCCGGGCCGAAGTCGCGAAGGAAGTCGTGGACGTAGATGACCGTGCCGCGCGAGGTCGAGAACTTCGAGCCGCTCATGGTGAGGAACTCGCTGGAAACGATCTCGTCGGGCAGGTGCAGCTTGCCGTACTTGCCCGCCACGCCGCCTCGATCGCCTTCGCCGTTGTGGCCGAAGAGCAGCGCGGGCCAGATCTGGGCGTGGAAGGTGATGTTGTCCTTGCCCATGAAGTAGTAGGAGCGGGCGTCCGGGTTGTTCCACCACTCCTGCCAGGCGTCCGGGTTACCGGTGCGCCGCGCCCACTCGACGCTCGCCGAGAAGTAGCCGATGACCGCGTCGAACCAGACGTAGAAGCGCTTGAGCGGCTGGTCGCGCCAGCCGTCCAGCGGAATCTTCACGCCCCAGTCGAGATCGCGGGTGATCGGCCGCGGCCGCATGTCGTCGATCAGGTTCTTCGTGAAGTTGAGGACGTTCGGACGCCAGTCGGTCTTACTGGACAGCCACTTGCCCAGCGTGTCGACGAAGGCCGTCAGGTCGAGGAAGTAGTGCTCGGTCTCGACGAACTTCGGCGTTTCACCGTTGATCCGGGACTTCGGGTTGATCAGTTCGGCGGCGTCGAGCTGGTTGCCGCAGTTGTCGCACTGGTCGCCGCGGGCGCCGTCGTAGCCGCAGATCGGGCACGTGCCTTCGATGTACCGGTCGGGCAGGGTGCGACCTGTGGAGGGGCTGATCGCGCCCCGGGTCGTCTTGGGGACGACATAGCCGTTGCGGTGCAGCGCGAGGAAGATCTGCTGCGTGACCTCTGCGTGGTTGCCCGTGGTGGTGCGGGTGAACAGGTCGTAGGTGAGGCCGAGTCCCTGCAGGTCCTGGCCGATCTGGCGGGTGTACTTGTCGGCCGTCTGCTGGGAGGTCATGCCTTCTTTGTCGGCCTGGACGGTGATCGGGGTGCCGTGTTCGTCGGTACCGGACACCATGAGCACCCGGTTGCCGGCCATTCGCTGGTAGCGGGAGAAGACGTCGGACGGGACGCCGAATCCGGACACGTGGCCGATGTGGCGGGGGCCGTTGGCGTAGGGCCAGGCCACCGCAGTCAACACTGGGGTGCTCATGCTTGTTTAGCCTACGGACGTCGTCTAAGGCATTGTTGTCCGGGAGAGGATCGGAGGCCTCGGTGTCCGCCACGCGTCTGCTGGTGCTGGGTGTTGTGCGCATGTACGGGAAGGCACACGGCTACCAGGTCCGGCGCGAGCTTCTCTCGTGGGCGGCCGACAAGTGGGGCAATGTCCAGCCGGGTTCGATCTATCACGCGCTGAAGAAGATGACCACCGAAGGCCTGCTGGAACAGGTCGAGGACGTCGAGACGGGTGGCGGGCCCGATCGCGTCGCCTACAGACTGACCGAAGACGGCGAGACCGAGTTCCTCGTGCAACTCGGCAGGGCGTTGTCGAGCGACGACGCCACCGGGTACTCGCTGTCTGCGGCGGTCACATTCATGCCGACCCTTCCCCGCGCTCAGGTACTTGCCCTGCTGAAGCAGCAGCTGGCGAACATGGAAGCGCACGCCCAATCGACTCATTACGCCCGTGAGCACGCCGTCGATCTGGGGAAACCGCCGCACGTGAGCGAGCTGTACCGCCTGTGGAGCGCGCACGCGGAAGCGAACGTGAGCTGGATGCGGGATTTGATCGGCCGTCTTGAAGCCGGCGAGTACGTCATGGCGGGCGAAGGCGACGACGAAGCCGTGTTCGGCGCGCCGCCCAAGTAATCAAATTTGACTACGGAACGACTCCTAGGGCACAGTGCGTCCTGCCACTAGTCAAACTTGACTAGCTGGGCGCTCGAAAGGAGTAGACATGATCAAGGCACGCGGCCTTGAGCGGCGGTTCCGCCGCAAGGGCCGCAATGGGGGCGAGGTCCACGCCGTCAAAGGCGTCGATCTCGACGTGTCGGCCGGGGAACTGGTCGGCTTCCTGGGACCGAACGGCGCGGGGAAGACCACGACCCTGCGCATGCTGACGACGCTGCTCAAGCCCACCGCCGGTGAGGCGACGGTCGGCGGCTGCGACCTGCTCGCCGACCCGCTGGGGGTGCGTCGGCGAATCGGCTATGTCGCTCAGGGCGGCGGCACCGCGCCTGCGAGCAAGGTCGTCGAGGAGATCGAATTCCAAGGCAGGCTGTATCGGATGAGCAAGGCGGACGCGCTCGCACGCGGGGCCGTCCTCGCCGAACAACTGGACCTCGCCGGGCTCGACCAGCGGATGACCGCGACTCTGTCGGGCGGACAGCGTCGCCGTCTCGACATCGCGCTCGGGCTGATCCACTCACCCGGTCTCGTCTTCCTCGACGAACCGTCGACAGGGCTCGACCCGCAGAGCCGGGCGAACCTCTGGGACCACATCCGGAGGTTGCGCGACGAGCAAGGTGTCACGGTCTTCCTGACCACGCACTACCTCGACGAGGCCGACGCGCTCTCGGACCGGCTGATCGTCATCGACGACGGGAAGATCGTCGCCGAAGGCACACCGGACTCGTTGAAGGCGCGGGTTTCCGGTGACAGCGTCGTCATCGGGGTCTCACCGGAATCGGCGGCCGAGACCGCGGAGGTCGCGGGCCGCCTCGAAGGAGCACACGAACTGACCGTCACCGACGGCACCGTGCGATTCCGGGTTCCTCGCGGCGACACCGCGATGCCCGAACTGCTTCGAGCACTGGACGCGCGTGGCATCGCGATGGCGTCCATGCAGGTGCACCGGCCGACGCTCGACGACGTCTTCCTGACCCTGACGGGCAGGAGCCTGCGCGACGCCGAAGAAGGCGCGCCGGTCGACGCCGCCGCGGAGAAGGAGACCACGCATGTTGCATGACACCTGGTTGATCTTCCGCCGTGACATGCTCGCGGCGTTGCGCAACCCGACATGGCTGGCCATCGGCGTCATGCAGCCGCTGCTCTACTTGTTCTTCTTCGGACCGCTTCTGGTGAAGGCGCTCAACGCGCAAGGCCTGTCCGATGTGGACGGCTGGATGATCTTCACGCCGGCGATCATCGCGCAGCTCGCGCTGTTCGGCAGCTCATTCGTCGGGTTCGGGCTCCTCGCGGAGTACCGCTCGGGCGTGGTCGAGCGGATGCGGGTCACACCGGTGAGCCGGGTGGCGTTGCTGCTGGGCAAGGTGCTCGCCAACGCGCTGCAGACCGTCGTCCAGGCTTTGCTCATCATCGCGCTGGCGTATCTGGTCTTCGACCTGAACGCACCGTTCGGCGGCGTCGTGCTCAGCCTGGTGATCGTCTTCCTTCTGTCCATCACGTTGGCGTCGTGCTCGTACGCGCTGGCGTTGACCCTCAAGAGCGAAGACACATTCCCGGCTTTGCTCAACGCCGTTCTCATGCCGCTGCTGCTGCTTTCCGGAATCCTGATCCCGATCACCGCGGGCTCGGCGCCGGAGTGGCTGTACACGATTTCCCGCATCAATCCGTTCCGGCACGTGGTGGATGTCGAGCGGAACAGTTTCCGGGGTGACTTCTCGATGGACGCTCTGTTCACCGGGAGCGTCGTGGTGCTGGTCATGGCCGTTCTGGCCATCTGGTGGGGCTCACGGACGTTCCAACGCGAAAACGCCTGAGACACGCTGAACCGAAAGGTCACCTTGCGGCCGCTCCGCGGACGTAGGGTGACCTTTCGGTCGTTCTGGGGCGAAATTCGAGGCAGGTGAGTTCTATCGATCCGGAAGGTGAGCACGGCGTCACCCTCTCCCACCGCGAGACGGTGACGGACTGGGCGGCGGTGCGCGGCGCCGACATCCGGTTCGCGTCGGTCACCGTCACCGAAAACACCAACTGGCGGGACGCAGCGGCGGAACGCAATCTGACCGGCGCGCAGCACGCCGGCATCCATACCGGCGCACGGCACTACGCCCGTCCCGGCGCCGTCCACGACCAGGCCGACCATTTCGTGCGGACCGCGAGCGCGCTCGGCGCGTTCGCACCCGGTTCGCTCGCACCCGCGCTCGAGGTGGAGGCACCCAGCGTCGACGACCGGTTCATCAAGGCGTGGATCAAACACGTCCGGCACGCGGCGCGCGTCGAACGCGTGCTGGTGTACGCGGGGCTCGACTGCTGGACGAACCGCTTGCGGCCGGACAAGTGGGCGGACAGCGAAGTGGTGTTGTGGCTGGTCAGGCACAACGAAATCCCGGGAAGACCGGGATGGTTCCACTCGCGATTGGGCCTGCATCAGCACGGTTTCGGTACCGGGCTGCCCGGTGTGGACGGACCGATCGCGCAGGACGCCGTGGTCTACCCCTTCAAGCTCACGGATGTGCTCTTGTAGTGCTCACTGCGTGACGACGGGTGTGCACGATGTCACCGCGTGGTCGCGGATCTCACTTTCCGGCCGACACGGGTTGCCTTTCCGGCTATCCGGACGGTGACAATGTCGCGTGCGGTTGATGTGCCGGAGGCTGCGGACGGACGTCGGGCCCGAACGGGCGCTGGCGGTCCTCGGGGTACGCGCCGAAAAGCTCGGACTCGCACCGCCCGCCGCACTGTGCGGAGAGTGGTTCTCGTCGCGCGCGGTCATCGCGCTCAACGCTTCCCTGGCTCCTGTCCGGGACGTGGCGGAAGCGTTCGCGATCCCCACCCTGCTGCCTGACGTTCGTAACGCGATACCCGGCGCGGTCGGGGGCGGCTGGTTCGGTTACCTGGGTTATGACTTGACCGATCCCGCCGGCCGGTCCGGCGCGCTTCCTCCGGCTGCCTGGGGCTGGGTCGACAGGGTGCTGCGGCTGGACGCGGACGGTACGTGGTGGTTCGAAGCCCTGGTTCCCGACGACGCCCCGGATCCGGTCGACGAAGTGGCCGCGGTGGAATCCGCCCTTGCCGAGGTTCCCGAAGCGACGGCTTGGAGTTCCGGCCCGTTGTCGCGTCCGCTTCCCTCGGAGCACTACGACGCGGTCAAAGCCTGTGTGCACGCGATCGAAGCCGGAGAGCTGTTCCAGGCGAATATCTGCGCTCGCTTCAGCGGGAAGTTCACCGGCGACCCGATCGCCTTGTTCGCCGAGGGTGCGCGTCGCCTGGGAGCACGCCGGGCGGCGTTCCTCAGCGGCGACTGGGGCTCGGTCGTGTCGTTCTCCCCCGAGCTTTTCCTTGCCAGGAATGGGCGGCACGTCCGGTCGACGCCGATCAAGGGCACGCTGCCGCGGCGGAACGCCGCCGACGCGCATCTCGCGCAGCGGCTGCGGGAATCCACCAAGGACGTCGCCGAGAACGTGATGATCACCGATCTCGTCCGCAACGATCTCGGGCGGGTGTGCGCCACCGGCACCGTACGGGTTCCCGAACTGCTCGCGGTCCGGCCCGCGCCGGGGGTCTGGCATCTGGAGTCCACTGTGGAGGGATCCCTCGCCGACGACATCGACGACGCCGCACTGCTGGCGGCCACCTTCCCGCCGGGCTCCGTCACGGGCGCGCCGAAGATCCGCGCGCTGGATCTGATCGCCGAACTGGAGCCGGCCGCGCGTGGCGTCTACACAGGCGCGATCGGACTCGCTTCGCCGATCGCCGGGCTGGAACTGAACGTCGCGATCAGAACCTTCGAAATCCACGAAGACACGATCGAGCTGGGAGTCGGCGGCGGGATCACCGCCGACTCCGACAGCGAAGCGGAATGGCAGGAATGCCTGCACAAATCCGCCCCGCTGGAGCGCCTGCTCGGCTGAACTACTTGGTGGGATCCAGCAGAAGCTTGCCCATCGTGCCGCGCGAGCGCAGGGCCTCGTGGGCGGTGCGCGCATCGGACAGCGCGTACTCACCGCCGGCGATGGCGCGGACCCGGTCGGCGAGTGCCAGCTCGAAAAGCTCGTCGAGCGTGCGCCCGAAGACGTTTCCGGGGAGTTTGAAGGCGTGCGGCAGCCACATCCCGGAAACGGTGGTGCTGTGCCCGAGGAGGTTGCGGGCTTCGATCGGCTTGGGGTTCTCGCGGCTGGCCATGCCGTAGAACGCGAGGCGGCCGAACGGCGCGAGGGCCGCGATGCTCTGGTCCGTGACCGTGCCGCCGGTCATGTCGAGCACGATGTCGACGCGCTTGCCGCCGTTCGCCTCGCGAAGAGCGTCCGTCATGTTCTCGGCGCGCGAATCGATGGCGACGTCGGCGCCGAGTTCGAGGGCGAGCGCGCGCTTCTCGTCGCTGCTGGCGGTCGCGATGACCCGGCCCGCTCCCCAGGCCTTCGCCAGCTGCACGGCGATGGAGCCGACCCCGCCCGCGGCCGCGTGCACGACGACGGATTCGCCGGGTTCGAGGTGGGCGCTCTTGCGCAGCAGGAGCGAGGCGGTGGTGCCCTGGACGATGAAGGACAGCGCGGTCAGGTCGTCGACGCCGTCCGGCACGTCGAAGCTGGTGACCTCGTCGGCGACCGCTCGCTCGGCGTAGCCGCCGCCACCGTTGAGGAGCGCGACGACACGCTTGCCGTCCGCGGTGCGGCCGACGATCTCGCCGCCGGGGACGAGCGGGAGCTTGCTCGGGGCGAGATACGAGTTCTCGGCCTGGTGGGTGTCGGCGTAGTTGACGCCGATCCGGTCGACCTCGACCAGCTGCTGACCTGGGCCCGGGACGGGCTCGGGGAGGTCGACGAGGTTGAGCACCTCGGGTCCGCCGAATTCGGTCACCTGTACTGCGCGCATCCGCATCCTCCTCGTCGAGATGAGACATTCTTGCATATGTCTCACGGTTGAGACATGCCGTGATATGTTTCACTCATCGAAACCGCACTCGAACGCCAGCTGACCTCACCGCGCCCGGACGCCCTGCGCGCGTTCACGATCGCGCGCGCCCGGTTCCTGGACGGGCGCCGGGTGGACATGGGCGAACTCGCCGGTGAGCTGGGGATCAGCCGGGCGACCCTGCACCGGTGGGTCGGCGGCCGGGATCAGCTGCTCGGCGAGATCCTGTGGTCGATGACCGTCGAGGTCTTCGAAGCGCGCGCTTCCGGCAAGCTCGGCCGCGGCGCGGAAGGGATCGCGGAACTCGTCGGCACCTTCGTCCGGACCGTGAACGGCTCGAAACCTTTCCGGGAGTTCCTGCGCAACGAGCCCGAGCGGGCGCTGCGGATCCTGACGACGAAGGCCAGCGTGGTGCAGAGCCGCGCGATCGCGAAAATGCGCCAGTTCCTCGACGAGGAGGTCACGGCCGGGCGGCTCACCCCGCCGCTGCCGGTCGAGGACCTGGCCTACCTGCTGGTGCGGATCGGCGAGTCCTTCATCTATACGGACGTCATCACCGGCGCGGAGCCCGATGCCGCGAAGGCACACGCGGCCGTGACGGCCTTGCTGTCCTAGCTCTTGCGGGACGCGAGCACCGCGTCGTAAAGCTCCTTCTTCGACACTCCCGCGGCCTCGGCGACCTCGGCGGCGGCGGACTTCAGGCGTTCACCTGCCGAGACACGCGACGCGACCTCCGAGACCAGATCTCCGACGCTCACCGAACGCGGCGGCGCGCCCGCGAGGACGACGGTGATCTCGCCCTTGACCCCGTCGGCGGCCCAGGCAGCCAACTCAGGCAGATCGCCGCGTTTGACCTCTTCGTAGGTTTTGGTCAGTTCGCGGCAGACGGCGGCGCGACGGTCGGGCCCCAGGACCTCGGCGGCGTCGGCGAGCGTGCTCGCGAGACGGTGCGGAGATTCGAAGAATACGGCCGTGCGGGGCTCGTCCTTCAGCGAACCGAGCCATTTCGCGCGTTCGCCGGGCTTGCGCGGAGCGAACCCTTCGAAACAGAAACGGTCGCAAGGCAGGCCGGACAACGCCAGTGCCGTGGTCACCGCCGACGGGCCGGGCAGGCAGGTCACCGGCACGTCCGCCTCGACGCAGGCCGCCACCAGGCGGAATCCGGGATCCGAAACACTCGGCATACCGGCGTCGGTCACCAAGACCACTGTCTCGCCCGACTGGAGCGATTCGAGCAGTTTCGGCAGGCGAGCCGTCTCGACGTCCTCGTAGAAGCTGACGACGCGCCCGACCGGCGAGACGTCGAGAGCCGCGGTGAGGGAGCGCAGGCGCCGCGTGTCTTCGGCGGCGATCACGTCGGCCGTCGCGAGGGCTTCGGACAGGCGCGGCGAAGCGTCGCGGACGTCTCCGAGCGGGGTGGCTGCCAGCACGAGGCGTCCTTCGGTCATTCCCGAAGGTTAACCGGTTCGCAGATCCGGACACCGAGTTCACTCTTCCGCCCGTAGGATCATGCCCCGTGACCGCACTGCTGACCCGGGACAACGAGAGCGTGCGGCCGGATCCGGTCGACGCGCTCAGGCCACCGAGTGACCGGGAGGCCACCCTCCTCGGCCGCGGCATGCCGACCGATCGCCTGCGCGGCTGGATCGTCACGCTGGTGCTGACGCTCATCGGCGGCATCGTCCGGATCCAGAACCTGGGAACGCCCACGGACAAGGGCACGCCCGTCTTCGACGAGAAGCACTACGTCCCCCAGGCGTGGCAGATGCTGCGCAACGGCGGTTACGAGGACAACTACGGCTACGAGCTGATCGTCCACCCGCCGCTGGCGAAGCATCTCATCGCGATCGGCGAATGGCTGTTCGGCTACAACGCCTGGGGCTGGCGGATCATGCCCGCGCTGGCGGGCACGCTGATCGTGTTCCTCACCATCAGGATCGCCCGGCGCCTCACCCGCTCGACCCTGCTCGGCGCCGTCGCGGGGATCCTGGTGATCAGCGACGGCGTCCTGCACCTGCAGTCCCGTATGGGGATGCTCGACATCTTCATCGCGCTCTTCGTCCTCGCCGCGTTCGCCTGCGTGCTGTGCGACCGCGACCAGGTGCGGCAGCGGCTCGCCGTTGCCGTCCGTGAAGGCTGGATCGACGAGTCGCGGTTCGGCCCGAAGCTGGGTTTCCGCTGGTGGCGGTTCGCCGGCGGCCTGATGATCGGGCTGACCTTCGGCGTCAAGTGGTCGGCGCTCTACTACATCGCCGCGTTCGGCCTGCTCACCGTCTTCTTCGACGTCGCCGCGCGCCGGGCCGCCGGGGTGCAGCGGCCTTGGGTCGGCACGCTGCGCCGCGACGTGCTGCCGGCGCTGTGGGCGATCGTCGTCATCCCGATCCTGGTATACCTCGCCTGCTACTGGGCCTGGTTCGCGAGCGAGACCGCGACCGACCGCAACTACGTGGCGATCAAGGACATCGATCCGGGTTTCTGGGCCTGGATGCCGCCCGCGTTGCGGTCGCTCGGCGACTACACGATGAACGTCCTCGACTTCCACGCGAACCTGGTGACGCCCAAGGACAAGCCGCATCCGTGGGAGTCGAAGCCGTGGACCTGGCCGATGGGCCTGCGGCCGATGCTCTACGCGTACGCGGGCGGTACCGACGCGACCGGTTGCGGCGAGTCGACCTGTGTGCGGGCGACGATGCTGATCGGCACGCCCGCCATGTGGTGGCTGGCCCTGCCGATGCTCGGCTGGAGCGTATGGCGGTCGGTCTTCCGCGCGGACTGGCGCTACGCCGCCGTGCTCGTCGGTTACCTTGCCGGGTTCCTGCCGTGGTTCACCAACCTCGACCGCCAGATGTACTACTTCTACGCGACGCCGCTGGCGCCCTTCCTGGTACTCGGGTTGACGCTGATCCTCGGGCAGATCCTCGGCAGCGCGAAACGCGGTTTCGAACGACGGGGCACCGGCATGCTCGTCGTCGCGCTCTACGTGGGCCTCGTCGTGGCCAATTTCGCCTGGTTGTGGCCGATTCTCAACGGCAACGCGATCACCAACGATCACTGGAACGCCGAGTTGTGGCTACCGTCATGGAAGTGATCACGACCGGTTGAGCGAAGACCCAGCGAGACGTCCGGAAGCGGCTTAGACTCCCGTCCGAATTGAGGATTTCTGGGGGTCGTCATGTCTCGTTGGCCGGTTTTCGTGGCCGTTGCCCTGCTGCTCACCGGGTGTTCCAGTGCCGTCGACGGGAAGGCTTTCCGCGAGGGCTCGGCGCCGGGTGCGAGCGACGCGAAGTACCCGCGGTACGAGCCGCCCGCCGACGGGTCGGGTTTCAGTGATCAGGTACTCGACCAGCCGCTGGCCCTGCCTGTGAAGCAGGGCGAGGAAGGCTGTGACTGGCTGGAGTCGATCAAACCGGACCTCCAGCCGCTCGGTCTCGTGAGCACGAAGGGCGTGCTCAGCGGTTGCCAGTTCGTGTTCCCGGACAACAAGGGCGCGCAGGTGCACGCCTACAGTCCGTACAGCTGGATCACGCAGGACTCCCCGGTGATGGAGCCGGTGGTGATCGCCGGAATCAAAGGCCGGACGTACGCCTTCGACCCGGAGCCGGCGACGTTCTGTTCGGTCAACATGGACGTCCGCGCCTACGCTTCGATCGCTGTCGATGCCTATGACGTCGACAGCGACGAAGCGGGCACTCGTGCCGAGCACTGCGAGCTGGCGAAGAAGGTCGCCGAAGTGGTGCTGAAGAAGTTCGTCCCGCTCGCCGGTGGCAAACCGGCGCCGAGCACCGTTCAGGAGCCGGCTGCCGAAGCCCTGAAGAACGCCGACATCTGCGAAGTCGTCAAGTTCACTCATACGAACTACGCCGGGATCAACGCGGGCCGCGAAGGCGCTCAGAAGGGCGAAGGGCCGCTGGGACCGACCTGCACTCACGAAGTGGCCTACGCGAAGGCCGTCGGGATGTACACGACCGGCACGGGCGGTCTCGAAGCCGTGCCGCCGAAAGCGGGCGCGGACGTGCGGAACGGGCAGTTCGGCACGTTGAAGGCCAGGTTCGAGCAGACCGCGGAGTCTTGCGCCCTGAGCGTCCAGCTGGGCAACGGACAGGTCGTTCAGGTCGACTTCATCGGCAAGAAGAAGGAAGCGATGCCGCGGACCTGCGTCTCCGCTCAGCTCATCTTGTCGGTGTCGATGCTGGCTCTGATCACCGGCGATTCTTGATTTCCCGATTCAAGTGTGACACTTGGCCGACAGTTGTTACTCTCCCCTGGTCAGCAGCAGTCCGACAGGGGGCATCATGACGATCCGACCGCTCGGAGCGGCCTGCGCGGCCGCGGCGTTGTTCTTGATCGCGGGGTGTGAGGAGCAGACACCGGGGGCCGCGTCGCCGCAGTCTTCGGCCGTTCCGAGCACCTCGGAGACGCCGGCCAGCAGCACCGCACAGCCCAGTTCGCCGAAGCCTTCGGCGATCGCCTCCGAGGTGACCAAACCCGCCACCGGCGGCGCGGTGGCGCACACGCCGGACGGAGCCGCCGATGTGCTGGAGGAGTATCACCACGCTTTGGGCGACAAGGACCTCGACACCGTTTGCCGGATCACCGCGCCGGCGTTCGACGGCGGGATGAAGGAATGCCGCAGCCTCACCCCGGTGCAGTTCGGGATGCTCTCGGCCGACGACGTCAAGAAGCTGAAGGCCACCCGCGTCGACCGCGCGAAACTGCAGAGCAAGGGACCGGACAAGGTCGTCGTGCCGCCGGGCGCGATCAGCCCGCAGATCGCCATGATGGCCGCCGAGCCCAAGACGTTCACCATGGCCTGGCGCGGCGGGACCTGGGTCGTCATCGACTGAGGGAGAGCAAGGGACCTTTGCTCTCATTCCGCAGGTGACCGTGTGGGCTTTGGGACGTCAGATGTCCCAAAACCCACACGGTCGGTACACATCGCTACGCGGAGTACGGGGTGTGTGGAAATAGGGACACTCAACGTCTCTATTCCCACACACCTTCCGCCGCCGCGACAGCAAAGGTCCCTTGCTCTCTTTCCGCAGGTCAGCGCGGGTGACGCTGGGGTTGCGGCTGCTGGTGGGACTGCGGCTGCGGAGGGCGGCGAGGCACGATCTGCGTCACCGGGCCGTCCGGTGACTTGCCCGCGCGAGCGAGCCAGCCTTCGACGTCGCGCCGCACGGCGGTGAGCGTCGGACGACGGCGGGGCTCCTGGTCGAGCGACGCGATGAGGATCCGCGCGTGCGCGCTGCGGTTCGGCAGCTTCGACACCGGTTCGGCGCGGGCGGCGGCCATCAGCGCGGCCATCGGGGTCTCCCGGGTGCCGCGCGGAGGCTGGCCCGAGAGCGCGTAGCTGACCGTCGCGGCGAGCTGCCAGGCGTCCGAAGCCGGGCTGGCCGCTGAGCCCATCGCCTGCTCGGGAGCGACGAAGTCCGGCGTGCCGATCATCATCCCGGTCGCGGTCATCTTCGAGTCGCCCTGGCTGCGGGCGATGCCGAAGTCGATGAGGTGCGCGAGCCCGTTGCGGTCGAGGATGATGTTCGACGGCTTGAGGTCCCGGTGCAGCACACCCTTCTCGTGCGCCGCGGCGAGCGCGCCGGCCATGGTCGACCAGAGCCGTCCGGCGGCGATGTCGTCGAGCGGGCCCTGCGAGTCGACGATCTCGGCCAGCGAGCGCCCCTCGAGGTACTCCATGACCAGCGCGAGCCCGTCGGGTTCCTCGACGAGGTCGTACACCTTCACGCAGTTGGGGTGGTTCACCACGGCCAGCGCCCTGGCCTCGCGCTGCATGCGCTCTTCGGTGTCCCGGTCCGGCGCGTGCGCGATCTTCAGCGCGACCGTGCGGTTGAGCTGGGTGTCGATCGCTTCCCACACGGTGCCGAACCCACCGTGGCCGAGCCGCCGGACGCGCTTGTAGCGGCTGCCACCGGAGTTGCGCGAACCCGGGGGCGGCGGGATCGGGCCGGGGACCGCGGCCAGCGCGGGAGGTTCGGGCGCCTGTGCCAGCGCGGTCGCCGGGTACTGCTTGGCGGGCGGGGGCGGCAGCTGCGGCTGCGGTTTCGGGGCGGGCGGCTCCGGGCGGTACGGCTCGATCTTCTGCCGGGGCTGTGGGTCGGGCCGGTTGATCACCGACCACGGCGGCGGGCCGACGAGCGCGACCGGGATCAGGCCCAGCACGCTGAACGGCAGGAACCCGAGCCAGAAGTGCACGGCCGTGTTCGCGCCCATGCCGACGCTCGCCAGCACCATCAGCACGAACGGGATCCAGAAGAACCGCGAAGGCCACTTCGGGCCGCGACGGAACGCGGTGCGCGCCTGCAGCATCACGAACAGAAGCGACAGCGCCGGCAGCCCGACCAGCAGGATCAGGTAGAAGATGTAACTGAGCTGCATCCCGTTCGGGTAGAACAGGACCTCGTACACGTTCTGGCCGCGGCCGAGGTACTCGCTCTGCTTCCCGATCAGCGGGCTGTAGTCGGCGTTGAAGGTCGCCAGGTCGCTGCTGGAGAAGCCGGACTTACCGCCCGATTCGGACGCGGCCTCCTGGTACGTCTGCGAAACCCCGGTGGCCAGCAGCCACGGCAGCAGGAAGACGGCGACGACGCCGATCCCGCCGAAGATGGACAGGGTCACCACGTCGTAGCGGTTGCCGGTGCCTTTGCGGATGATCGCGACGACCATCGCTCCCAGTGCGGGCAGCAGCGCGACCAGCGCTCCCGCGGTGCTCGTCGCCCACACCCAGTCCCCAGGCCAGATCCCTGGTCCGAACAGGCTGTGCGCGAACGAAAGCAGCGCGCTCGCTAGTCCCATGGACCCTGCTCCCCTCGCTCGTTAGGCCGTTTCCGGCGGTTTTCCCCGTAGTCCAGCTTAGGACGCTCCATGCCCTCACAGGGTTGCCGGGTTGTCGCGGGCGTCTCTCCGCCGTTACCACCGGGCATCGGCCCGGCCGGAAGTCCATGATGGGTCCGGTACCCGAACGCGAAGGAGCATTCGATGCACGCCGAGTCGTACCAGCGGAGCCTCGAAGACCCGGAGGGTTTCTGGCTCGAAGCCGCGCAGGCGATCGACTGGACCCGTCAGCCGACGCGGGCGCTCGACGCGTCGAAGGCGCCTTTCTACCGCTGGTTCCCGGACGGGGAACTGAACACCGCGTTCAACGCGCTCGACCGGCACGTGCGGGACGGCCGCGGCGAGCGGACGGCGCTGATCTGGGATTCCCCCGTCACCGATTCGGTCCGCCGGTTCACCTACTCGGAACTGCTGGACGACGTCGCGCGCTTCGCCGGCGCGCTCGCCTCGCTCGGTGTCGGGAAGGGCGACCGCGTCATCGTGTACATGCCGATGGTCCCCGAGGCCGCGGTCGCGATGCTGGCGTGCGCCCGGCTCGGCGCGGTGCACTCGGTCGTTTTCGGCGGCTTCGCGCCCAAGGAGCTGGCGGCGCGGATCGAGGACGCGAAACCCAAGGTCATCGTGGCCGCCTCGTGCGGGATCGAGCCGACGCGGATCGTCGAGTACAAGCCGATCATCGACGAGGCGCTCGCGGGCACCGTCCATCAACCGGACAAGGTCGTGGTGCTGCAGCGCGAGCGTGCTCGAGCCGAACTGGGCGAACGCGACGCCGACTGGGCCGAACTCGTCGCGAAGGCCTCACCCGCCGACCCGGTACCGGTCGCGGCCACCGACCCGCTGTACATCCTGTACACCTCCGGCACGACGGGTAAGCCGAAGGGCGTCGTGCGCGATACGGGCGGGCACGCGGTCGCGCTGGCCTGGTCGATGGGCGCGATCTACGACATCCGGCCCGGCGACGTCTGGTGGACGGCGTCCGACGTCGGCTGGGTCGTCGGCCATTCCTACATCGTGTACGCGCCGCTCCTCATCGGGGCGACCACGATCATGTACGAGGGCAAACCGGTCGGGACACCGGACGCGGGCGCGTTCTGGCGGGTCATCGCCGATCACGGGGTGAAGGCGTTGTTCACCGCGCCGACGGCGTTGCGGGCGATCAAGAAGGTCGATCCGGACGCTAGCGAAATCGGAAAATACCAGCTCAGCGAGTTCAAGACGTTGTTCATGGCCGGTGAACGGCTCGATCCGGAGACGTATCACTGGGCGCACGGCAAACTCGGCGTACCGGTGATCGATCACTGGTGGCAGACCGAGACCGGCTGGCCGATCGCGGCGAATCCGCGCGGGCTGGAACCGATGCCGGTCAAACCCGGTTCCGCGACGAAACCGGTGCCGGGCTGGGACGTGCGGATCCTGGACCAGGCGGGCGAACCGCTCCCCTCCGGACGGGAGGGCGCCATCGCCATCAAACTGCCGCTCCCGCCGGGTTCGCTGCCGACGTTGTGGCAGGACGACGAGCGGTATCGCGAGGCGTACCTATCGCGGTACGAAGGCCACTACCTGACGGGTGACTCGGGATACGTCGACGAAGACGGCTACCTGTTCGTCATGGGCCGCACCGACGACGTCATCAACGTCGCGGGCCACCGGCTTTCCACCGGTTCGATGGAGGCCGTGCTGGCATCGCACCCCGCCGTCGCCGAATGCGCGGTGATCGGCGTCCGTGATCAGCTCAAGGGTCAGCTTCCGCGCGGTTTCGTGGTGCTGAAGTCGGGCACCGAGGTCGACGCGGAAACGCTCAAGGCCGAGTTGGTCGCGCTGGTGCGGCGCGACATCGGGCCGGTCGCGGCGTTCCGCGACGTGTCCATTGTGGACGCGTTGCCGAAGACGCGGTCCGGGAAGATCCTGCGCAAGACCATGCGCGGGATCGCCGACGGCCGCGACGAGCAGGTGCCTTCGACGATCGAGGACGCGAGCGTTCTCGATGCCCTGAAAGCGGTTCTGCGCGGCGAGTGACCGGTGATCGGTACGGCGTACTGGTCCGATCGGGTGTTGTCGTGTTTGCCCTATTGGTCTATACCTTCTCAGGGAAGAGAGTCTCCAGTTATCCGACCGGAGGTGCTCCATGAGTAAACGCCTGTCCAGAACCGTGCTCGGCGTGGCGGTCCTGAGTCTCGTGACGCTCGGCCTGCCCGCGACGGCGAGCGCGGGGCAGCACGCGAAGGCCGAACGGACCGTCGCCGACGTCGTCCCGGCGCCGGTGGACGCGAAACCCGATCCCCGCTCCGACTTCCGGCTCGGTCCCGCGACCGTCATCCGCACCGACCGCGAAGGCAGGCAGGTCGCCGAGTACCTGGCAGACCTGCTCCGGCCCGCCACCGGCTACCGGCTGCCCGTCGTCAGCGGTCACCGTGGCGGCGGCCCCGCCATCTCGCTCGAGACCGGCCGGGCGAGCGACCGTGTGGGCGCCGAGGGTTACCAGCTCAAGGTGTCGCGGTCCGGCGTGACCTTGAAGGCGAACACCGACGACGGCCTGTTCCTCGGCGTGCAGACACTGCGCCAGCTGCTCCCGTCCGCGATCGAGGCGAAGACCGTCCAGAAGCGATCGTGGGTGGTTTCGGGCGGCACGGTGCTCGACTACCCGCGCTTCGGCTACCGCAGCGCGATGCTCGACGTCGCCCGGCATTTCTTCACGCCGGCGCAGGTCAAGCTCTACATCGACCAGATCGCGCAGTACAAGATCAACAACCTTCACCTGCACCTGACCGACGACCAGGGCTGGCGGATCGAGATCAAGAGCTGGCCGAAGCTGGCGACCGTGGGCGGCCAGACGGCCGTCGGCGGCGCGCCCGGCGGCTACTACACGCAAGAGCAGTACAAGGACCTGGTGCGCTACGCGGCTTCGCGGCACATCACAATCGTTCCCGAGATCGACATGCCGGGACACACCAACGCGGCGCAGCACTCCTACGCCGAGCTGAACTGTGACGGCAAGGCGGTGCCGCCGCGCACGGACATCGAGGTCGGCTACAGCTCGCTGTGCATCGGCAAGGACATCACCTACAAGTTCGTCGACGACGTCATCCGCGAACTGTCGGCGATCACCCCCGGCAAGTACATCAACATCGGTGGCGACGAAGCCCACTCGACCACGCCGGAGGACTACCAGACCTTCGCCACGAAGGTGCATCCGATCGTCGCGAAGTACGGCAAGACGATCACCGGCTGGCACGACATCGCCAAGACGAAACCGCCGGTTTCGGCCGTCCCGCAGTTCTGGGGCACGACCGGCACGGACGCCCACGTGGCCGAAGCGGCGGCGCGCGGCAACAAGATCCTGATGTCGCCCGCGAACAAGGCGTACCTGGACATGAAGTACCACCCGCAGACGCCGCTCGGGCTGAGCTGGGCCGGGCTGATCGAGGTCAAGACCGGTTACGACTGGGATCCGGCCACGTATCTGCAGGGTGTGTCGGAGAAGAACGTCATCGGCGTCGAGGCTCCGCTGTGGTCGGAAACGCTGATCACCAGTGACCACATCGAATTCATGGCGTTCCCGAGGCTGCCGGGGTACGCCGAGATCGGCTGGTCACCGAAGGAATCCCGGACCTGGGACGCCTACCGGCTCCGGCTGGCGAAGCAGAGCCCGCGCTGGGTTCAGCAGGGCATCGACTTCTACCGGTCCACGCAGGTCGACTGGAAGTAGCGCGCTAGGAAAGGTCCCTTCTTGGCAAATTTCGCCAGGAAGGGACCTTTCATTGCATGGCCGCGGCGTCGAGGCGAGCGGTGATGGCGGCCCGGGCCAGCGCGTAGGGCTCCGCGTCCCCGAACATCACCGAGTCGGCGTTCGCGGCCCGCCCGAGCGCGTTCAGTTCGAACGCCAGCCGGTTCACGTCGACGGACTCCCGTAGGTGCCCCGCCTTCCGCGCCTCGACGACAGTGGACCGGATGAACTGGGCGAAGGCGCGGCTCGCGTTCGCGACCGCGTCGTGGACCCGGCCGGTCCGCGCGTCGAACTCGGCGCCGGCGTTGAAGAAGAAACAGCCACCCGGGAACACCCGGCGTTCCGAGTAGTCGAGCCAGTTCGCGCACAGCGCGCGCAAGCGCGCGATCCCCTGCTCGACGCGCAGTGTCGGCTCGACGACGTTCTCCGCGAAGATCGCGCTCGCCGTCTCGACCGCCGCGAGCTGCAGTTCCTCCTTGGAACCGAACAACGCGAACACCCCGGATTTGCTCAATTCCAGTTCGGTGGCGAGCCTGCCGAGGGACAACCCGTCGAGCCCTTCGACGGACGCGATGTCGACGGCGCGCCGGAGCACGATCCGCCTCGTCGCGTCACCGCGGGCCACCCGGCCGTCAACCGGCATTCCGTTCCTCTCGCCGCCTCTTCGCCGATTCCAGGCCGTCACGGTACTGCCGGGAAAGCGCCGGCGCCGCGAGCACCCGGTCCAGCAGCGACCAGTACGCGTCGTGGCGGTCGCCCTCCAACTGGGCGACGTTGGTGAACGACGCGACGTAGACCTCGGCGATCGTCGGATTCACCGGATCGCGTTCTTCGAGCGTCATGCGTCCCGAAGTGGGCACCTCGCCCGTCCGGAGCACCCGCAGGTACCAGCCACTGCGCCCGGAATCGATCATGGCCGGGATGACGTCCTTGCGCCCGGTCTTCATCGCGAGCTTGAAGCACGGCGTGCGCGGCTGCGACACCTGGACCAGCGCGTCTCCCCAAGCCCAGACGTCACCGACGCGCACGTCGTACTCATCGGCGCCCGTCACCGACACGTTCTCCCCGAAGTCGCCCGCGACCACCGGGAAGCCCTGCTCGGCCCAGGCCGCGTAGTGCGTCGCCGGGTAGACGTAAACCGCTTTGTCGACACCGCCATGGACGGTCCGATCCGCTTGGTCGTCGCCGGCCAGGTTGATCTCGTCCAGCTTCAGGGACGGCGCTTCCACCCGCGACTTCGCGATGGCGCTGTACACCGGGACGTCACGCTTGACCCCCAGCACCGACGGCCGCCCGACGAAGACCTCGTTCACTTCGAGAGTGCTCACACCCTAGAAGATAGCACGATCGTTCGTATACATTGCGGCCATGGATCTCATCACGCTCACGACAAGGGCACATCGCGCCACGGGGACCACGATCGCCGGAATCGGCGCGGACGACTGGGACCGCTCGACCCCCTGCGCCGAGTGGACCGTCCGCGACATCGTGAAACACCTGATCGAGGGGCACGATTCCCGCACCGCGCAGGCGACCGGCCACCCGATGAAGACCCGGCCGTCGGCCGACGACGACCTCGCCAAGTCCTACGAAGAGAGTTCCGCCGAGTTCCTCGCGGCCTTCGATTCCCAAGCTCTGGAGAAGACCTTCGACTTCGGGAACTTCGGCCCGCTCCCGGGAAAGAACGTCTTGGCCGTGCTATTCGTCGACACCCTCACCCACGACTGGGACCTCGATACCGCCCTGGGCCGTGAACACCACTGGGACGACGAACTCGCGACGGCCGCGTTGAAGGTGGCGAGCCGCTACCCCGACGTGATGCCGGTACGCGGGCCCGGCGGCGCTTTCGACCACGCTGTCGAGGCACCGCCGGGCGCCGGACCGGGCGACCGGCTCATCGCGTTGCTGGGCCGTTCAGCTCAGCCGATTCCTCATCGCTGAACAGCCGGGAACGCACCAGGAAGCGGACCCCTTCGGGCGCCTCCAAGGAGAAACCGCTCCCCCGGCCCGGAACGACGTCGATGGTCAGATGCGTGTGCTTCCAGTACTCGAACTGGGGGCCCGACATCCACACCGGAACGTCGTCGATGCCCTCGACGCTCAGGTCAGCAAGGTGGACGTCGGACGCCCCGGTGCGGAATTCGCCCGCCGGGTAGCACATCGGGGCGCTCCCGTCGCAGCATCCGCCGGACTGGTGGAACATGACCGGCCCGTGGAGTGACACCAGCCGCCGCAGCAGCTCCGCGGCGGCCGGTGTCAAGCCGACCCGCTCGGCCATCAGAAGAACCCGAGCGCACTGTCCGAATAGGACACCAGCATGTTCTTGGTCTGCTGGTAGTGGTCCAGCATCATCTTGTGGTTCTCGCGCCCGATCCCGGACGCCTTGTAGCCGCCGAAGGCCGCGTGCGCCGGGTACGCGTGGTAGTTGTTGACCCACACCCGGCCCGCCTGGATGTCCCGGCCGGCGCGGTAGGCGGTGTTGCCGTCACGCGACCAGACACCGGCGCCGAGGCCGTACAGCGTGTCGTTGGCGATCTTCAGCGCGTCGGCGTAGTCGTCGAACTTCGCCACCGAGACGACCGGGCCGAAGATCTCCTCCTGGAAGATCCGCATCTTGTTGTCGCCCTCGAAGACCGTCGGCTGCACGTAGTACCCGCCGGACAGTTCGCCGCCGAGGTCGCTGCGCTCGCCACCGGTGAGGATCTTCGCGCCTTCCTTCTGCCCGATGTCGATGTAGGAAAGGATCTTCTCCAGCTGGTCGTTGGAGGCCTGCGCGCCGATCTGCGTCTCGGTGTCGAGCGGGTGGCCCTGCTTGATCTTCTTGACCCGCTCGACGGCGTCGCCGAGGAACCGGTCGTAGATACCGGACTGGATCAGCGCCCGCGACGGGCAGGTGCAGACCTCGCCCTGGTTCAGCGCGAAGAGCGCGAACCCTTCCTGAGCCTTGTCGTAGAACGCGTCGTCGGCCGCGGCCACGTCGTCGAAGAAGATGTTCGGGCTCTTGCCGCCGAGTTCGACGGTGACCGGGATGATGTTCTCGCTGGCGTACTGCAGGATCAGCCGTCCGGTGGTGGTCTCGCCGGTGAAGGCGACCTTCCGCACACGGTTGCTCGAAGCGAGCGGCTTGCCCGCCTCGACGCCGAAGCCGTTGACGATGTTGAGCACGCCCGGCGGAATCAGATCGCCGATGAGCGACATCAGCAGGTGGATCGACGCCGGGGTCTGCTCGGCGGGTTTGAGCACGATCGCGTTGCCGGCGGCGAGCGCCGGCGCGAGTTTCCAGACCGCCATCAGCAGCGGGAAGTTCCACGGGATGATCTGGCCGACGACGCCGAGCGGCTCGTGGAAGTGGTAGGCGACGGTGTTGTCGTCGAGCTGGGAGATGCCGCCCTCCTGGGCGCGCAGGGCGCCGGCGAAGTAGCGGAAGTGGTCGATCGCGAGGGGGATGTCGGCGGCGAGGGTCTCCCGGACCGGTTTGCCGTTCTCCCACGATTCGGCGACGGCGATCGCTTCGAGGTTCTGTTCCATCCTGTCGGCGATCCGGAGCAGCACGTTCGCGCGTTCGTCCACCGACGTCCGGCCCCAGGCCGCGGCCGCGCCTTCGGCCGCGTCGAGCGCGCGGTCGATGTCGGCGGCGGTGCCGCGGGCGACCTCGGTGAACACCTGTCCGGTCACCGGGGTGGGGTTCTCGAAGTACTGGCCGCTCGCGGGCGGTACGTACTCGCCTCCGATGTAGTGGTCGTAGCGCGATTCGTAGCTGACGACGCTGCCTTCGGTGTTCGGTGCCGCGTACTTGGCCATCTTTCCTGCCTCATCGCTAGGGGTGACGGATGACGGCGAAGCTAGGGCGGGTGAGGTTGCACGGACGTTGCAACGAAGTGAGCGCGGTCACCTATCCTCGGAAACGTGGCGGAGCTGCCCGGAGGTGAAGCGTCGCCGCGTGACCCTCAGGCGTACGCGCGGCTGTTGAAGGACGTCCACGACGCCGTCCTCTCCGGTGTTCCCGCTCCCCGTTCCCCCAGGTCGATCGTGTCGGCTTCGTGGAATCGCTCGCTCGCCGCGCGCGTCGACCCGGACAAGGGCGTCGCGCCGCTGGTCTACGACTCCGGCGAGGTGAGCGGCCTGCGGAACGAGCATCCGCTGGCCCCGGTGCTGCCGATCCTGCGGCAGACACTGGTGAGCATCGCCGAAGACGCCGAACACATGATGATCGTGACCGACGCGGCCGGGCACATCCTGTGGCGCGAGGGGGCGGCGGGCGTGCTGCGGCACGCGGACGGTGTGATGCTCGCCGAGGGCACCCGATGGAGTGAAGACGTCATCGGGACGAACGCGATGGGCACCACGCTCGCCACCGGGGAACCGGTGCAGATCTACTCGGCCGAGCACCTGGTGCGCACCTATCACGGCTGGACCTGCGCGGCCGCGCCCGTGCGCGATCCGGAGACCGGCGCGCTGCTCGGGTCGATCGACGTCAGCGGCCCGCTGCGGACGGTCCACCCCGCGATGCTCGCACTGGTCACGGCGGCCGCGCAGCTCGCCGAGGGCCAGTTGCGGGCCCGGCTCGCGATGCGCGATGAACGGTTGCGCGCCGCGAACATGACCCATCTGGAGGCGTTGCGCGGCGCGCCGGGTGCCCTGCTTTCCGCGAAGGGACGCGTGCTCGCGGCCGAAGCCTGCGGCGATCTTCCCTCCACTGTGGACATCCGACCCGGCGGCGGCGCGGTCACCCTGCCCGACGGACGGCTCGGCACGGTGGAGCCGTTGGGCGAGGGCTACCTGCTGCGCCTGCGGAACCGGGGCCCGTCGAGGCGTCCGCGGCTCGCGCTGGAGTTCCTCACCGACGGGCCGTCATCGACCATAGTGGACGGTCGTGACGTGCCGTTCACCTTGCGGCACGCGGAGATCCTCACACTGCTCGCCCTGCACCCGGGCGGCCTCTCGGCGGAGCGCCTGGCCCTGTTGCTCTACGGCGAGAGCGGCAATCCGGTGACCGTTCGCGCGGAGATCCACCGGCTGCGGACACAACTCGGGTCCGACATCGTGCAGACGCGGCCGTACCGGCTTTCCGCCGAGGTCGACGCCGACTTCCTGCGCGTCCGCGCGGCGCTCAAACGAGGCGACGTCGCCGGGGCCGCGAACGCGTTCCGCGGGCCGCTGCTGCCCGAATCGGAGTCACCCGCCGTGCGCGAGGAGCGCGAGTCGGTCACCGCGTCGGTCCGGCGGGTCGTGCTCGGCAGCGGGGACGCGGCGGCGCTGTGGTCGTACTGGGAGACCCCGAGCGGGGCCGACGACCTGGAAATCGTCGACGCGCTCTGCCGGGTCCTCCCGGACGGCGATCCCCGGCGCGCTGTCGCCTTCACCCATCGAGCCCGCGTTCTGTCCGGGCGTACTTGACGGCTGCTTGCTCGATCCGATCGCGCCGGGCTTCCCAGAAGGCCTCGTCGCGCTGCCCGGTGGCCGCCTCGGTCGAGCCGTCCAGTTGTTCGCGCAGGATGTCGGCGTGCCCGGCGTGACGGCCGGTCTCGGTGAGCATGTGGACCAGGACGTTGACCAGCACCACCCGCGGACGCGGCCACCAGGGAACATGACCGGGCGCATCAAGGGCCAGAGCCGCGATAGTCGCGTCGGAGTGCGCCCAGGCGCGCCGGTAGCGGCCGACGATCTCCTCACGGGTCTCGTGCCCGGTGGCCCACAGGTCGGTGCCGCGTTGCCCGAGGTCGTCCCAGCGGGGCAGGGGCTCGGGGAACGGCCGGTCGAAGACCTCGCCGAAGTACCGGGACTCCCAGAGCGCCAGGTGCTTCACCAAGCCGAGAAGGTTGGTTCCGGTCCGGGTAAGGGGACGGCGGATCTCGTATTCGCCCAGCCCGTCGAGCTTCCGGACCAGCACCTCGCGGACCTCTCGCAGTTCGCTGTGCAAGCACTCTTTCGCGACGTCGTCGATCATGACCCGAGCCTGCCAGGTCGCGCCGAGTAGACAGCGTCTACATCAGTTTGATAGACAGTGTCCACAAGATGAACCTGCGGTTACGGAGATCTGGATGGGCTACCAACGTTTCGTCGCGCTCGGCGACAGCTGCGCCGAAGGGCTGGCCGATCCGCATCCGTCGGGTGGCTTCTACCGCGGCTGGGCCGACTTCGTCGCGGCACGCCTCGCCGAGGAAGAGCCCGGTTTCCGCTACGCCAATCTCGCGGTCCGCGGCCGCAGGCTCGACCAGATCCACGCCGAACAGACCCCGGCGGCGAGCAGGCTCCAGCCGGATCTGATCGCCTTGTTCGGCGGCGGCAACGACGTGATGAGCCGAGGCTGGGACGCGCGCACGGTCGCCCGCCGGGTCGACACGGCCATCCGTGCCTGCGCCGAGATCGCGCCGGTGGTCGTCACCTTCACCCTCAGCGACATCTCCCACCGCATGCCGATGGGCCACCGCATGCACCCCCGCCTCACCGCGCTGAACGACGCCGTCCGCGAGGCGTCCGTCAGCTACGGCGCGACCCTCGTCGACCTCTGGCCGGACGACGCCGCGCACGATTCCCGCTACTTCGGCCCGGATCGGCTGCACCTGTCCGAGCAGGGCCATCGACGCCTGGCCGGGCACGTCCTCGGCAGGCTCGGCGTCCCCCACGACCCGGCCTGGCTCGCCCCGTTGCCCGGCTCGGCGGGACGCCCCGGCCTGCGCGCGGATCTGCGGTGGCTGACGCGAGAGGTCCTCCCGGTGGCGGTCAGCCGGTTCCGCAACCGGCTCATCGGCCGTCAGCCGGGCGACGGTTTCCTGCCGAAGCGCCCCGAACTCCTGCCCGTCCACGAGGAGACCCGGTCGTGGGCGCCCGAACCCGCCTGATCGACACCGCGGCGAACCTGCTGGCCGAAGAGGGCGTCGGCGCCGTGACGCTGCGCGGGATCGCCAAGGCCGCCGGCGTTTCGCACGGCGCGCCGCTGCGGCATTTCCCCGGCCGCGCGGCCCTGCTTTCGGCGGTCGCCACCCGCGGCTACACCGAACTGCTCGACCGTGGCACCGGCCTGCCGGACGGGCCCCCGCGCGAACGGCTCATCGCGGCCTGCCACGGTTATCTCGATTTCGCACTGGCCAATCCGGCGATGTTCGAGCTGATGTTCCGCCGCGACCTCATCGACGCGGACGATCCCGAACTCACGCGGGTCAGCAGCGCGGTCTTCGACTTCTTCGCCGCGATGGTCGCCGAACTTCAGGAAGGCGGCTGGCATCCCGCGACCGATCCGCGGCTGCTCGCGTCCTCGCTGTGGGCGTCGCTGCACGGCCTCGCCCAGCTGTGGCTCTGGGGCGGGCTGGCGGGCGCGAGCTTCGCGCCCTCACCGGAAAGGGCGCTGGCCGTCACCCTCGACGCCTATCTGGGCTGAACCGGGAAATCCTCGCCCAGTACGGCTTTCGCGGCATGCCAGCCGCCCATCCCATGCACACCGGGCCCCGGCGCCGTCGCCGCCGAACACAGGAAGACACCGCCGAGCGGGGTCCGATGCGGATTCCACCGGGCGACCGGGCGTCCGAGCACCTGCCGCAGATCCACCGCGCCGGCGGCGACATCGCCGCCGGGATAGTTCGCGTTGTACGCCTCGAGTTCCGGCGCGGTGAGACAGCGGCTCGCCAGGACCGTGTCGGAGAATCCGGGCGCGAACCGTTCGATCCGCCGCCGGACCAGCTCCGTGGCGTCTCGCGGATCCCCTTGCGGCACATGGCAATACGCCCACACCGGCCGCTTGCCCGGCAGCCCGCGGGACGGGTCGAGCGCCATCGGATCCGACACGAGCACGAACCGGTCGTCCGGGTCTTCCCCGCGCGCGACGGCGTTTTCGGCGGCGTACACCTCGTCCCGCGTGCCTCCGAGATGGACGGTGCCCGCCTTGCCGACCTCCGGGACCGCCCACGGAACCGGTTCGGAAACCAGGAAATCCACCTTCGCCACGCCTGGTCCGTAGCGGTAGGACTCCAGCGCCGTCCGGTATCTCGGCGGCAGCAGATCGCGCGCGATCTGCAGGAAACCGCGCGGGGCGACGTCGAGGATCACCGTACGCGACGTCGCGAGTTGCCGCAGATCGGTGATCCGGCTGCCGGTGTGGATCCGGCCGCCCCGCGCGCGGACATCGGCGGCGAGCGCCTCGGTGATGGCCTGGCTGCCGCCGCGGGCGATCGGCCAGCCGGTCGAGTGCGCCAAGTGGCCGAGCAGGAGTGTCGCGCCTGCCGCCACGAGCGAAGGTTGACGGCCCATCACGTGCGCGGAGACTCCGGCGAGGAGGGCGGGCGCTTCCGGGCCGGTGAACAGGCGGCGTTCCAGACCGGCGGCGAGCATCGCGATCCTGGCCGGGAGAAGGGCGGCGACCCGAGGATCGCGGGGAGGTCGGCGAAGGTCCCCGAGCAGGATTTCGGCCAGCTCGCGGCTGTGTTCGGCCAGCGGCCCCAGCAGGCGGCGCCACCGGGGGCCGTCCGCGCCGAGTGCGTCACAGGTCCGGTCGAGATCTTCGTAAGCGAGCCCGGCCCGGCCACCGTCCAGAGGATGCGCGTACGCGATCTCCGGCCGCAGGAGATCGACGCCGTGCGCGGCGAGATCGAACCAGCGGAAGAACGGGGACGCCGCTGCCAGCGGATGCCCGGTGGCGCAGATATCGTGCCGGACTTCGTCTTCGAACAGCGAAGCCGTGCGCGTCCCGCCGCCGATCTCCTCCGCCGCCTCGTGTACTTCGACCGTCAGCCCCGCTCTGACCAGCAGGACCGCGGCCGCGAGCCCGTTCGGGCCGGAACCGACCACCGACACGTCGACCGCCATAGTGCCCCCTTGCCGGGATCGGCGACAGCTCACCCGAATATTGTCGGACCTCTCTCCTAGATTGATCCGCTCCAACCCAATCAGGAAGGAGGGCCATGCCCGACCATGACACGCTGCTCGCGCGCGTCCGGAAACTCCTCGCGAAGGCGGAGGACCCGGCGGTCACCGAGGCCGAAGCCGAGTCGTACAACACCAAGGCCGCCGAACTGATCGCCCGGTACGGCATCGACCAGGCACTCCTGGCCGCCTCCGGGGCGACCGCGGACGAGATCACCCAGATCATGATCCCGCTCGACAACCCGTACAGCCGGGACAAGGCGGGACTGCTCACGAACATCGCGCATCCGCTGCGCTGCCGGGCCCTGCTGCACCGGCTCGGCCAGTCGGTCACCGCGGTGACGGTGTTCGGTTTCCGCTCCGATCTGGAACGCACGGAACTGCTGTACACGAGCCTGCTGCTGCAGGCGACCACCCAGCTGACCCGGGTCCGCCCGGAGAACCGGGTGTTCGCGGGCGAATCGCTGGCGGCGTACCGGCGAACCTGGCTGCACGGGTTCTCCGGCGCGGTCTACGAACGGCTCCGCAACAGCGAGGACACCGCCGCCCGGACCCATCCGGCCGCGGCCGGCCACCGTTCGGCCGAACTCGTGATCCAGGACCGGACGGCGATGGTCAAGCAGGCGTACGACGAGCAATACGGAGACCTGCGCTCGGCGCCGCCGAGACGGTTGTCCGGCAGCGGCTACCTCGACGGGCACTCCGCCGGCGAGCGCGCCAACCTCAACACCACCGGTATCACCGGACGGCGCCGCGCACTGCCCGTGCGCTAGTCAGCGCTCCCGCCGGGAGGGATCTCGTCCGGTTCCGGCGGCCGGACATGGTGAATACACCGTGAGATCGAAGTTCAACCGAGTCACCGTGAGTGACAGGCGCCCGTTGGGGCCGCCTCGGACGACGTCCGCGTCGTGATCATCCTGCCCGTCGTCCTCCCAGAAGCGGACAGGGCAGATTTCGTACGCGCCGCGCTCGCCCACCGTGAGATAGCCACAGCAAGGACAGGCGTGCACTCCGTCGTCTGCCCCGCATTCCGCTCGCATGGCGAAAATCCACCTCGTGAGAATCGCGTGTCCTCGGGTCTACTGAGGACATGATCGTGATCGAAGACCTGGCCACCCGGCCCGATTTGCGCGAGCCCGCGCTCGCCCTCGGCGGTGTCGGCGGCGAATTCCTCCAGCACGGCCTGGCAGGCCTGCTGGCGAAGTCGTCCCACCTGGCCGCCCGCTGGCCGGAATACTTCCTCGTGTTGCTGGAAGACGGCGTACCGGTGGCGAGAACCGCCGCCGTCCCGGTCGGTTTCCCCACGGCCGAACGCCCGGAACTGCCGGACCACGGCTGGGACGCCGCCCTGATCTGGGCCGCGGAAGATCTGATGAGCACCCGTGAGACAAAGACATTGGTCGCACTCGAAGTGATGGTCGCGCCAGGTCGTCGCGGCGGCGGCCTGGCCACAAAAGCGTTGGAAGCATTGAGAAAACGCGCCACGGATACGGGTATGCGCAAGCTCGTCGTGCCGGTCCGCCCGGCCGGGAAGGAGAACGAACCAAGACTGTCCTTTGAGGACTATATCGCCCGCCGTCGCGCGGACGGGCTGCCGGAGGATCCGTGGCTGCGCACGCATGAACGGCTCGGCGCCCGGTTTGTGAAAGTGGCGCCGTTCGCGATGACGGTCACCGGCACCTTCGCTCAGTGGAAGGCGTGGACCGGCGTCGAACTCCGGGACGGCCTCACGGCCGTACCGGGCGGGATCGCGCCGGTGCTCGCCTCCTCGGCGCAGGACGTCGGCGTCTACGTCGAGCCGAACGTCTGGCTCGAGCACCTGACAGACGAAGCCAGCACCTGCTAGATTTCCTTGGCATGTGCAGGAGCGCGGCGTGACCGCCACCGGACCGTCCGGCGACGAGCTGCTGCGCCTGCTGGCGGCGCTGGCGAATCCGCACCGGCTGCGGATCGTCGCGGCACTGCGCGCGGAACGCGCGTATGTCAGCCAGCTGGCGCGAGAGCTCGGCATCAGCCGGGCGCTGTTGCAGCTCCACCTGCGCAAACTGGAGGCGGCCGGGCTCGTTTCGGCCGCATTGGAGCTGTCGGAGGACGGGAAGGCGATGAAGTTCTACGAGGTGAAACCGTTCCTGGTCGAGCTGAGCCCGGACACCATCGCCGCCGCGGCGCCGACACTCAGCACACCGCCACCGGGTGACGAGGGGGAACGAGCGTGAACTGGCATCAATGGCAGGAGGTCGCCGGGCTGATCGGCATCTTCGTGTTCCTCACCGTGGTGATCACGGTGGTCGTGTGGCAGTTCGGCGCGACCATCCGGGCCAAGGGCGCGCTCGCGCGCGAACAGGAATACCGCAGGCTCGCCGAGAAGGCCGTCCAGGCGCAGGAAGAAACCGAACGCAAACTCACCGAACTCGACGGACGCCTCGCGGAGCTGCGAAAGAGCGTGGGCACGGTCGAACGGATCCTCAAGGAGGTCGACTGACCGGCCGGTGAAAGACCCTGGGCCGCCGAGCGGCAACTCGGCGGCCCAGGAAAGAAGAAGCAAAAACCTCGCCCGAGGCATCTCACTCCTTCACGCAAAGGACTGTAGTTCATGCTGCCCGAAAAGATCGCCGCGTGGTCCCTGCGGCATCGCGCGCTCACCCTCGCCGGCTGGGTCGCCCTCGTGGTCGTCGCCCTGCTGTCGGGAATGCTGCTGGACGGCGAAGGCCGCCGCGGCACCGATCCCGGCGAGTCCGGCCGCGCGCAGACAGCGCTGAACGCGCAAAGCACCTTCGACCCCTTACGCGAGAACGTCCTCGTCGCGGCGAAGGAGCCCGGCTCACCGCCGTTCGCCGCGAACGAAGAACTCCGGCGGGCGACCGAAGATCTGGTCACCACGCTCACCGGGTCCGGCGCCGTCACCGACCTCCGCTCGCCGCTGGACGCCGGCGGTGCCGAGCGGATCTCGGCCGATGGCGCGTCAGGGCTCGTCGGCTTCGCGATCGCGGGCGGGGAGAAGGACATCCGCCCGAATTTCGAGGCCGCCACCGCACAGGTGGACGCGGTCGCCGCCCGGCATCCCTCGGTCCGGCTGGGCCTGTCCGGGGATCTCAGCCTGTCGTCCGTGGTCGACAAGGGCATCCGGGAGGACGTCAAACGTTCGGAACTGCTTTCCCTGCCGCTGACCCTGGTGATCCTGCTGATCGTCTTCGGAGCGCTGGCCGCCGCGTCGGTCCCGCTGCTGCTGGCGGGCACGAGTGTCGCGGCGACGTTCGGCTTCCTCTCCGTCGTCGACGACTTCACCCCGATCAACGGCGCGACGACGGTGATCACCCTGCTCATCGGAATGGCGGTGGGCGTCGACTATTCGCTGTTCTTCCTCAGGCGGCAACGGGAAGAACGCGCGCGCGGCCACTCCGTCGACGGCGCGATCCTCATCGCGGCGCGGACCTCCGGGCATGTCGTTGTCGTCTCCGGCGTCACGGTCGTCCTGTGCGTGGGCGGGCTGGTGTTCACCGGTCTCGACAACTTCACCGGGCTCGCGATCAGCACGGCGTTCGTGGTCGGGCTGGCCGTACTCGGCGCGGTCACCGTGCTGCCGGCGCTGCTCTCCCTGCTGGGCGACAAGGTCGATCGCGGGCGGATTCCCTGGCTGGGCAAGCGGCGCACCGCCGCGGAGAACTCGCGGTTCTGGTCCGCGACGGCTCGCGTGGTCACCCGGCGGCCGGCGTTGTGGGGCGGGCTCGCGACCGCGCTGCTCCTCCTGCTCACGCTGCCCGCGCTCGGCATGCGCCTGCAGGATCCGACGCCGGCGGAGAGCCTGCCGCGCTCGATGGCGACGATCGACGCCGCTGTCCGCACCCAGGAAGCCTTTCCGGGAGTCGTTTACCCCGCCACGGTGGTACTGACGGCCGAGCGCGGCGGCCCGGTCGACAGCCCGGCGCTACGAGCGGCGATCACGGATCTCGAACGGCGGATCGGCGAATCCTCCGGTGTGCTGAACAAGCCGATCGCCGTCGGAGGCGTCGACCAGGCCGTGGTCGTCCGTGTCCCGCTGTCCGGCGCGGGCCGCGACGCGGAAGCCGACGCCGCGCTCGCGAAACTGCGCACCGAAGTACTCCCGGAGACGGTCGGCAAGGTGGACGGTGTCGAGTTCGCGGTGTCAGGCCGCACGGCGAGCGCCCGCGACTTCGCCGACCGGGTGATCGAGCGGATGCCGCTGGTCTTCGGGTTCGTCCTGCTCGCGGCGTTCTTGTTGCTGCTGCGGGCTTTCCGGTCCGTGCCGGTGGCGCTGGTGTCGATCGTGCTGAACCTGCTGTCGATCGGCGCGGCCTACGGCGTGCTCACCTGGATCTTCCAGGATGGCCATTTCGCTTCCCTGCTGGGCTTCACCCCGTACGGCGGGGTGGTGGGCTGGCTGCCGATGTTCATGTTCGTCCTGCTGCTCGGGCTGAGCATGGACTACCACATCTTCATCCTCAGCCGGATCCGCGAACGGCGGGCCGAAGGCGCCGTCACCGCGATCGTCCGCGGCACCGGCACGAGCGCGGGGGTGATCAGCGGGGCGGCGGTGATCATGGTCGGCGTGTTCAGCGTCTTCATCACGTTGAGCGCGATCGAGTACAAGATGATGGGCGTCGGGATGGCGGTCGCCGTCCTGATCGACGCCACCCTGATCCGCGGCGTGCTACTGCCCGCCTTCCTGGCGGCACTGGGAGAACGGGCCTGGCGGCGTGACCGTAAATCCGTGGCCCGCGAACGCGTCCCGGAACTATCGTCGCCGAATGCCTGACGCGCTCTTCGCCCACGCCCGGCTCGCACCGATCTACGACGCCTTCGACGGCGCTCGCGACGATCTGGAGCACTACCTCGACATCATCGGCGAACTCGGGGCGAAGAGAGTGCTCGACGTCGGCTGCGGCACCGGCTGCCTGGCCGTTCTCCTTGCCGCACGCGGGATGGAGGTCGTGGGAGTCGATCCCGCGGAGGCGTCACTGGAGGTCGCGAAGGCCAAAGACCCGGAAGGGAAGATCACCTGGATCCACGGCGACGCGAAAGCGGCGGGTGACGCCTGCGCCGATCTCGCGGTGATGACCGGGAACGTGGCCCAGGTCTTCCTGACCGACGGCGAATGGCGCCGGACGCTCGAAGGTATCCGTACCGCGCTGGTGCCCGGCGGTCACCTGGTCTTCGAGGTCCGGCGCCCCGGTCGCCGCGTGTGGGAGGACTGGGCCGCCGACACCGCGCACGACGTCATCGACGTCCCCGGCGTCGGCGATGTCGAGCAGTGGCGTGAGGTCACCGGGGTGAACCTCCCGTTCGTGTCGTTCCGGTACAGCTACCGGTTCCCCGACGGCGAGGTCGTCACCTCGGACTCGACGCTGTGGTTCCGCGAACGCGATGAACTGGAAGACTTGCTGGCGGAGCACGGGTTTCGCGTCCTGGACGTCCGGGACGCCCCGGATCGCCCAGGACGCGAGTACGTGTTCATCGCCCGGCGAGACTAGAGGATTTCGCCGTCCGGAACGGTTTTCGGCCCGGTGATCTTCACGTCGCCACGGACGACGACGCCCTTCCCGAAGGTGACGTCGCCGTCCACGGCGAGGCTCGTGCAGTCCTTGAGCGAAGGCGCGGAAGGGATACGCGCGTCGAAGTCCGGCAGGAGCTTGTAGAACTCCTTGCTCAGCGACACGACCGGCGGGGTGGTGGTGAACTCCGGGATCATCTCCCCGCTCTCGTCGAGCACGTACGCGTCGGACCGGACGACGAGCAGGTCGTCGGTGGTCTTGACCGGCGCGAACCGGGTCCGCGGGATTTCGATGGCCCGCGCGCCCTCGACTGAGCCGATCGCCGCGCCCATCGCCGTTTCGAGCTGGATCACCGGTGTGCTGGCCGCGTCCGCCGGATCGACGGTCTTCCGGTTCACGATCAGCGGCAGATGCGGCGCGGCCGGGTCGGCGTCCTGGAGGGCTTTCAGGCGTTCGAGGTCGATCCAGATGTTGTTGGTGTTGTAGAACCGCCATTTGCCGACATCGCCGAACGAGTCGTCGCCGTCGGGGACCTGCGCGGATTCACGCAGGACGATCCGGCCCGCGCGCCGCGCGAGGTGCCCGCCCTTGCGGTCGGCCGCGGTGCCGAGCACGGTCTCCATCGCGAACGGGATGTCCTCGGTCGCGAGCCACGCGGCGATCCGCGCGTCCGGCAGCGCGCCGAGGTTGTCGGCGTTGGACACGAAACACCAGCGGATGCCCTCCGCCAGCAGCGTTTCGAGCATCCCGCTCACCGCGAGCGCGATGTAGATGTCGCCGTGTCCCGGCGGGCACCATTCGAGTTCGGGGTTCGACGGCCATTCGGCGGGCCGCCCGTCGGCGGTGATCTTCGGTTCGCGGCCCTGCAGGAAGTCGGCAGGGATGACGTCGTCGGCGAGATCGGGATACTTCTTCAGCAACTCCAGCGAAGGTTCGCGGGTGCCCGCCGAATTCATCAGGATCAACGGGAGCCGTGCGTTGTACTTCTCGCGGGTCGAGAGCACCTGCATGGCGATGACGTCGAGGAACGTCTTGCCCGGCTTGATCTCCAGCAGCGACTTCGGCCCGGTGAGCCCCATGCTCGTGCCCAGCCCGCCGTTGAGCTTCAGCACGGCCGTGCGGTCCAGCACCCGGCGCGCTTCTTCGGCGTCCGGCTCGGGCAGGTCGACGAGCCTGCTGATGTCCTCGAGCGGTTCGAGTTCGTTTCCCAGCAATTGACCGGCGCCGGGTTCGGACAGCTGCTCGAGACGCCGCCGCAGGGCGGCCAGCTCCATGGCGTGGGCCCCCGCGGAACGCATTTTCGACAGCGTTTCGGCGAACTGATCGGACAGGTGCGCGTCAGAGCTCATTGTGCCCTTTCTGAACCACTGCGTCGGGGCGTCAGTGCCGTTGGTGAACCCGCGTCCGCGATCGACGTCGGCAGGACGCGGCCTCGTCATACCTGTCACGGTGACGAGCAGGGCGCCCTGCCACCGCGATAGCGGGGCCTGCGGCCGGGGCGGGTTCACGCTCAGGGTCACTTTCCCGGCTACGTCTCAGCTCCGCGAACAGGCGTCAGTCTATTACCGGGCGCGGCGCCAGGCCGCGCTCCGGGGTCAGTACCCCGGTCATGCGGACGTCATGCGGTTCCGCCGGCAATTCACGCACGAGTTCGGCGTCCCGGACGACGGCGATCAGCGCGGCACCCGGCGCGGCGAAGGAGAGCGACCGGTCGTAGTACCCGGCGCCCCTGCCGAGCCGGACCCCTTCGTCGTCGACGGCGAGCGCGGGGATCAGCGCCAGATCGGCCGTTCCCAGCGTGTCGGGACCGAGGCGGCGCCCGGTCGGTTCGAGCAGTCCCCGCAGCCTGCCGGGCCCGAGACTCGACGGGCCTTCGAACGCGGCCCACTCCAGCGGCCCCGGCGTGTCGGGAACGATCGGCAGCAGCACGCGTTTCCCCTGGTCGAGAAGTTGATCAAGCAGCGCCGTCGAACCCGGCTCGGTACCGAAGGGGACGTAGGCGCACAGGACTTCCCCCGGCAACCGGGCGGCCGCGGCGGCGAGCGCCACCGCCTCCCGCATCCGCACTTCCGACACCTGCGAACGTCGTTCGGCGGTTATCCGGGAACGCCACTCCGCTTTGCTCAGGTGTTCATTGCCAGGCTCGCCCACGTGGTCAGGTTAGGCTTCACGCCTATGACAGGCGCAGCGACCACCCCGGCGGCACGGACCACGAGGAGCTTGCCCGATCGGGCGATTTCCGCGGCTTCGGACCGCATCACTCCTGGTAACGGTGGTGAACTTCAGTTCACCGACGGGCCTTCATCGCGTGCCTGGTCGAACGAACGGATCGAGATCCCCCAGTCATGACGGAGCCCATCGCCGAAGCGGCCGAGACCGAAGACGCGGGACAGTTCCGTTCCGTCGAGGATCAGATCGCGCTGACCCTGGACGCCGCGGTGCGCCCGCGCCCGGTCCGGGTCGCCATCTCCGAGGCCCAAGGCCTCCTGTGCGCCGAAGAGGTCGTCGCCGAACACGCGCTGCCCGGTTTCGACCAGGCCGCCGTCGACGGCTACGCGGTACGAAGCGTCGACGTCCGCACCGCGGGCCAGGAGCCGGTGCAGCTGCCGGTGGTCGGCGAGATCGCCGCCGGTTCCCGCCAGCCGCGGCGGTTGCAGCCCGGCCAGGCCGTGCGGGTCGACACCGGCGCGCCGCTGCCGACGCTCGCCGACGCCGTCGTCCCGACCGCCTACACCGACGGTCACCAGGCCAAGGTCACCGTGCACAAATCCGTGCCGTCGGCGGCCTATGTGCGCCGGACCGGCGAGGACGTGCAGATCGGCGACGTCGCCGTGCGCAAGGGCGACACCATCGGCTCGGCACAGGTCGGCCTGCTCGCCGCGGTCGGCAGGGCGAAGGTCCTGGTCTACCCGCGGCCCCGGGTTTCGATCGTGTCCGTCGGCGACGAGCTGGTCGACATCGACCGCACCCCGTCGGTCGGGCAGGTCTACGACGTCAACTCCTATGCGCTGTCCGCGGCCGCACGGGACGCGGGCGCCGAGGTGAGCCGCGTCGGCATCGTCCCCGGCGACCCGAAACGCCTGCGGGAGGTCGTCGAAGGCCGCCTGCTGATGTCGGAGATCGTGGTCGTCGCGGGCGGCGCCGGCGGAAGCGCGGGCGACGAGGTGCACGCGGCACTGTCGGACCTCGGCCACATCGACATGACCCGCGTCGCCATGCACCCCGGTTCCGTACAGGGCTTCGGCAGGCTCGGCCCCGATTCGGTGCCGACGTTCCTCATCCCCGGCAACCCGATGAGCGCGCTGGTCGTGTTCGAGGTCCTGGTGCGCCCGCTGATCCGCGCCGCGCGCGGCACCCGCAACCCGCATCGCCGGATCGTCGGCGCGCGGCTGCTCTCCCCGATCACCTCGACCAAGGGACGCAAGGGTTTCCTGCGCGGCCAGCTGCTGCGCGACGAGGGCAACGGCGAGTATCTGGTGCAGCCGCTCGGCACCTCCGGCGCGCATCTGCTCGCATCGCTCGCCGAGGCGAACTGCCTGATCAACATCGACGAAGACCTCACCGAGGTCGCCGCGGGCGAGCAGGTCAAGGTGACCTTCCTGGCCCAGCGGGCGTAATGGGCGCACCGATTTCCGGCGTCGCGTATCCGATCGAGAGCAGGCATCCGGGCTGGCCCGCGAAGCTGGGCCCGCTCCGGGTGCCCGCCGGGATCCTCGCCGTCCGGCCGGTCCGGCTGCGGGACGCCGGCGACTGGAGCCGCGTCCGGCTGCGGGACCGCGAGCACCTCGAAATGTGGGAACCGACCGGCGTCGGGCCGTGGCCGGAGCGCAACGCGTATTGGTCGTGGCCGTCCCAATGGCTGGCCTTGCGCGGCCTCGCCCGGCGCGGGCAATGCCTCCCGTTCACCATCACGGTGGATGGACGCTTCGCCGGACAGATCACTGTGGGTAACGTCATCCGGGCGTCGCTCCGCTCCGCCTGGATCGGCTACTGGGTGTCGTCGGACATCGTCCGCGGCGGCGTCGCGACCGGCGCCGTCGCCCTCGTCACCGACCATGTCTTCGATTTCGGCGGGCTGCACCGGCTCGAGGCGACCGTCCGCCCCGAAAACACCCCCAGCCTGCGGGTTCTCGCCAAATCTGGCTATCGGCGAGAGGGACTTTTCGAGCGCTACCTCGATGTCGCGGGCGGCTGGCGGGACCATTTCTGCTACGCCGTCACCAAGGAGGAGACCGGTGACGGACTGGTCTCGCGGCTCGTCGCGAAGGGCCTCGCGGAGCGCGTTTGACCCCGTTACCGGGACGTTCCGGTGACCGCGTTACCACAAGCTGTGAGATTCACCTAATTTGGTGATGCATTTTCCGTGATCGGAACCGGCGAGTCTGCGCGGCGTGTGTGACTGTTGTGGCTAGCGTGACTACAGCAGTGGATCGGGGGAGGTGACGGGAGATGCCCAGTTCGGTGATCATCGTCGCGCTCGCAGCGGCATGGCTCGTCGTTCTCGTGCCCATGGTCGCCCGCAAGCGCCAGCAGGTCGCACGGACGACGGACTCGGCCTTGGCGGCGCGAGTCGTGCGGAGCGGGAGCACACGCCACGAGGGACCGGAGGAGTTCGCGATGGCGGAGAACACGGAACCATCGGTAGAAGACGACCTGGCGGAACTCGAGGCGGAACTCGACGCCGACCTCGAAGACGAGGCACCGGAGGCCGAGCCGCTTCCCCAGCCCTCGCGCACGGCCCGGCCCGAAAGAGAACGCCAAAGCACCGGCTACCGGCCAGGCCGGGGCGGATTCGACCCGGAGGCGGCCGACATCGCCGCGCGCGCCAAGTACGCGTTCCGGCAGCGGATCGTCATCGCCCTCCTGGTGCTGGTGGTCACCACCGCGGCCGTCGCCGGCTTCCTGACCCCGACGGTCTGGTGGGCCAACGGTGTCGTCGACGCCGTCCTCATCGGCTACCTCGTGTACCTGCGCCGCCAGGTCCGCATCGAGAACGAGATCCGGCAGCGCCGCCTCGCCCGCTTCAACAGCACCCGCGCCCCGCGCCGCCCGGCGGTCGAGGACGACGAAACCCACGAGTCCCCTGAGGACATCGAGGTCGTCGCCACCGAACGCCCGGCCGTCGTGGAACGCAAGCCGTCCCCGATGTCCCGCCTGCGGCGCCAAGCCGTCGTCGTCGACATCGACGACGAGGACCCGGCCTTCCACGAGCTCGACGAGCCCGGGACCAGGCCTTTCCGCCGGGCCTCCGGAGAGTGACCCCCCTTGTTGGGAGCTCCATGAGCCACTGATAGGCTCACGGAGCTCCCAACAAGGGGCAAGCTTCACCAGGGGCTGTAGCGCAGTTGGTAGCGCGTCTCGTTCGCATCGAGAAGGTCAGGGGTTCGATTCCCCTCAGCTCCACCCTGGAGGTCTTACTAGAACAAGTGCCTGAATGAAGGCCGCGAAGTAGGACCGCTACGCCTGAAGGCGAGCAAGGACCACCCGCATCGCGGGTGGTCCTTTTGTTTGTGCCCTCCGCGCTGGTCGCTGCGATCCGCTGAGCTTGGATGGCGTGGAGCTCGCCGAAGGGCTCACGGAGCTCACCGTCTGTGATCTTGTCGTCTTCGATGTAGAGAGCCCCACACCGACCCGCCCACCACGGCGCCGTCGTCGACCGCGGCTCAGGCCCAGCAGGTGCCCGCGGACCTGGCGGCGCCGGACCCGCTCCCGCCACCCCTTGGCACCAGCCGCTTCCGGAGGTGACCCCATGAAGATCGCCGTTGCCGCTGTCGCGGCCATCATCGCCGTGCTGGACGGCGTGGAGTCGCGCGAAGGCCTGCCGTGGAGTGGCGTCGTGGAACTCAGCGATTCAGAGGTACTGCGTGTTCGGCGGGAGCCCGCAGAGAGAGCGGCCGTACAGTTCGAAATTGGTGTTCGGGTGCATCAGGCCGTGCAGGCTGAACGCGTGTATATCGCGCCGGATCCGCTGGATCGGCTTGGACAGCTTGATCGAGGAGCCCCCGCTCGCGGATGCCAGCACGTCGACGGCCTCCTCGACCAGCCGCACGAGTCGGCCGAGACGTCCGCGGTTGTGCATCCGCTCCTCGAGTGTCCACGCCTCGTCCGCTGCGCCCTTCTGGTCGAGGACAGTGGCCATCTTCCAGGCGTAGTACTCCGCTTCCTCGAGCTTCAACGCCGCCTCGGCGACCTCGAAGTGTGTGACCGGAGCCTCGCTCTGGAGGCTGTAGTCGGTGAACGTGATCGGCCGGCCCGACAGGTTCCGGTGGAACTCGGCCAGCGCCGCTCGGCCCATCCCTATCGCCACGCCGATGAACCCCGCCGCACCGGTCGGGATCATCGGGGTGCGGAACACGGGCGAGGCGGCGTTGAGCTCGGACGCGTACTGCTCCTGGAGCACCGACACCATCGGTAGCGTGCGCTCTCGCGGGACGTACAAGTTCTCGGCCATCGTGTCGACGCTGCCGGTGGCGGCGAAGCCCGACGTGTGCCAGTCATCGTCGATCGTCAGCTCCGACATCGGCACCAGCGCGGCCACTGGCCACTGGCTGCCGTCCGGGGCCGGGGCCATCGCCATGATGGCCTGCCAGTGGCTGCGCCGCGCGCCGCTCACGAAATGCCAGCGCCCGTTGACGACCAGTCCGTCCCCGGCCTCGGTCGCGACCCCCGTCGGGCTCAGCGAGACGCAGATCCGCGTGGCGGACGTGGCGAACACCTCGTCCTGCACGTGGTCGGGGAACGCCGCGGCCAACCAGTCACCGATCGCCCACGCCGCCGTGTTCCAGCCCGCCGACGGGTCGGCCGCCGAGATGATCGACACGATGTCGCCCGTGTCGAGCGCGCTCGTCTCGTGGCCGCCGTAGCGCTGCGGCCGGCGCAAGTCGAACAGGCCTGCTTCGGCGAGCGCCTCGACCACCTCGTCGTCCAGGGTGCGGTTCTGCTCCGCCGACAGCGCCTTCGACTCGATCAGCGGCACCAGGTCCTCGGCCCGCTTACGAAGCTCGTCCGCCGACAGTATGGCGTATCCGGACAAGGCGTCCTCCAAATATGTATGTCGCCGTCGCTGCCTCACTCGCACGTTCGCAACGACGATCCCAGGCCGCCGGTGCTCGATCGTCTCCTCCTTTGCGCACCGGGAGTCCGTGGCGCCGGAGGCCGAGCAACCGTGAAGACGCGGGCGCTGCCATCCATGACCACGATGTACCTCGGGTCTCAACGGCTCCCGGACGGGGGACGCGGGGACCACCCATACCCCCGGCTGAGGAAAGGTGGCCTCGATGCGGCCCTATCGGATCGACATACCCGATTCCGAGATCGCGGACCTACGCGCGCGAATCGCCTCGACCCGCTGGCCGGCCGCGGTGTCGGTCCCGGGCTGGGAGCGCGGCGTCCCCGGTGACTACCTCCGTGAGCTCGCCACGTACTGGCAGTCCACCTACGACTGGCGAGCAGCGGAACGGGAACTGAACCGGCACCCTCAGTTCATCACGGAGATCGACGGCGCCGACGTCCATTTCATGCACATCACCTCGGCGGAGCCGGGCGCGACGCCGCTGCTGCTCACCCACGGCTGGCCTGGCTCGATCGTCGAGTTCCTGGACGTCATCGGTCCGCTCACCGACCCCCGCGCCAACGGCCTCGACCCTGCCCTGGCGTTCCACCTGGTCATTCCGTCCATCCCCGGGCACGGTTTCTCCGGTCCGGTCACCGAGCCCGGCTGGGACGTCCAGCGTGTCGCCGGGGCATGGGCAGAGCTGATGCGGCGCCTCGGCTACGACTCGTACGTCACCGCGGGTGGGGACTGGGGTTCGATCATCTCCCTCGAGCTCAGCCGCCTCGCACCCGAACGAGTCCGGGGTGCGTACCTGTCGATGCTGCTGACCCTGCCCTCCGGCGATCCGGAGGAGCTGTCGCAGCTCGGCGAATCGGACTTCGCCCGCCTCGCCGAGCTGGGCCGGTTCGACGCCGAGCTGTCGGGTTACATGAAGGTGCAGACGACCCGTCCGCTCACCATCGGGTACGGCCTCACGGATTCTCCGGTGGGACAGCTCGCGTGGATCGTCGAGAAGTTCCACGACTGGAACAAGGCGGTCAAGACGCCGGAGGAGGAGGTCGGACGTGACCGGCTGCTGACCAACGCCACCCTCTACTGGCTGACCGGAACCGCCACGTCGTCCGCTCAGTTCTACTACGAGTCCGCCGCGACCCTCGGCAAGATGTTCACTCCCGGCGCGGCACCGGACCCGGTCACCGTCCCGATCGGCGTCGCGGTCTTCGGGCAGGATCCCGGGCTCCCGATCCGGTCGCTCGCCGAGCGTGACTACTCCACCATCACCCACTGGTCGGAGTTCGACCAGGGCGGCCACTTCGCCGCGATGGAGCAGCCGAAACTGTACGTCGGCGACCTGCGGACCTTCGTGGGTTCACTGGACAGCAGGAGGTAGCCGGAAGTCGAAGGACGGCCTCGCCGGCATGTCGAGGCCGTCTTCGTGTCAGCAGGGGGTTCTTTCGAGGAGCACAAGCATGTACGACTACGTCATCGTGGGCGCCGGTTCGGCCGGCGCCGTGCTCGCCACCCGGCTGAGCGAAGACCCCGACGTCCGCGTCTGCCTGGTCGAGGCCGGCGGCCGGGACACGGCCGAGGACATCCACGTACCGGTCGGCTTCGGCCGGCTGTTCCGCACCGACTTCGACTGGGACCACGACACCCACGCGGAGCCGCACCTGCGGCGCCGGCGCGTCTACCTCGGGCACGGCAGGGTCCTCGGCGGGTCCAGCGCCACCAACAACATGATCTACGTCCGCGGCAACCGCCTCGACTTCGACGGCTGGGGACAGCCGGGCTGGAGCTACGCCGACCTTCTCCCCTGTTTCCTGCGCGCGGAGGACAACGAGCGAGGCGAGTCGGAGTTCCACGCCACCGGCGGCCCGCTGCGGGTCTCCGACGGCCGCTCGAAGAACCCGATGTCGGCCGCCTTCGTCGAAGCGGCCACGCAGGCGGGGTACAAGCGCACCGAGGACTTCAACGGTGCCGAGCAGGACGGCTTCGGCGAGTTCCAGGTCACCCAGCGCGACGGCCGTCGCGAGAGCACCGCCACCGCCTACCTGCACCCCGCCGCCGCCCGGCCGAACCTCACCGTCGAGACCGACCTGCGGGTACACCGCGTGCTGGTCGAAGCCGGCCGCGCGGTCGGGGTCACCGGTGGGCGCCACGGCGAGGAAGTCACCGTCCGCGCCGAGCGAGAGGTCATCGTCTCCGCCGGGGCCTACAACTCCCCGCACCTGCTACAGCTGTCCGGGATCGGGCCGGCCGCGCTGCTGGGCGCGCTCGGTGTGCCGGTGGTCGCGGACCTGCCTGCCGTCGGCGCCAACCTGCAGGACCACGCGCTGATCCCGCTCGTCTACACCCACGAGCACCCGATCAGCCTGCTCGCCGCCGGCACGCCGGAGAACGTCGCGAGGTACATGGAGTCCGCGAGCGGACCGCTCACCTCGAACGGTCCGGAAGCCGGCGGGTTCATCCGCACCCGGTCGACGCTGACCGCACCGGACGTCGAGTTCCTCGCCGCGCCGGTGATGTTCGCCGACGGCGGCCTGGGCTCACCGACCGGGCACGCGGTGACGTTCGGCCCGAGCATGCTCACTCCGCTCAGCCGCGGCACCGTGTCGCTCGCCTCGCCACAACCGACGGCGAAGCCGAAGATCGTGCACAACTACTTCGCCGAGCCCGAAGACCTGGCCGCCGCGGTCGACGCGCTGCGGATCGCGCTCGAGATCGCCGACCAGACCGCCCTGGCACCGTATACGACGACGCCGCACACCGTGCCCGCCTCCGAGTCGGACGCGGACCTACGGGCCCACATCCGCGCGTACGCGCATTCGACGTATCACCCGGCAGGCACCTGTGCGATCGGCACGGTGGTCGACCCGCAGCTGCGCGTACACGGCATCGACGGCCTCCGCGTCGCCGACGCCTCCGTGATGCCCACCGGCGTGCGCGGCAACCCCAACGCCGCCGTGATCGCCATCGCGGAACGGGCGGCCGAACTGATCCGCGAAACCGCACGATAGGAGATGCGCCGGCGGCCGCCTCGCCCGACGATGTCGGGGAGGCCGCCGGTGAACCGGTTTCCGAATATCAGGGAAACCGGGAAAAGGAAACGGACGACGACCCGCGCGGAAACGCGCGCAGCCGCGATTTTCCGGGTTCCGTTGGTTTCAGGCGGATCAGGATACGAATGACGAGACAAAGTGAGGGCGAACGATGAGCCTGCCGAAGATAGTTTCTCGTGACGAGTGGCATTCCGCTCACAAGGACTTCCTCGCCAAGGAGAAGGCGGCCACGAAGGCGCGGGACGCGCTGAACACCGCCCGTCGCGAGCTGCCGATGATCGAAGTCGAGAAGGACTATGTCTTCGAGGGTCCTACGGGCAAGCGCCGCCTGATCGACCTGTTCGAGGGTCGTCGTCAACTCATCGTCTACCACTTCATGTTCCACCCCGACTGGGACGAGGGGTGCGCGGGCTGCTCGTTCCTGGTCGACAACTTCGGCAGCCTCTCCCATCTGCACCGGCGCGACACTTCGCTCGCGGTGGTGTCGCGGGCGCCGCTGTCGAAGCTGCTCGCCTACCGGGACCGGATGGGGTGGGACTTCGACTGGCATTCGTCGGGGGACAGCGACTTCAACTACGACTTCCACGTGACCCTCGACGACCGGGTGGCCCCCGTCGAGCACAACTACGAGGATCGCGCGGCCCTCGAGCGGCGGGGCCTGACCGAGTTCAAAGGCATGGAGACGCCCGGCGCCAGCGTCTTCCTACGGGACGGCGATCGGGTCTTCCACACGTATTCGACGTATGCGCGGGGTACCGAGGTGTTCCTCAGTACGTTCCACCTGCTCGACCTGACGGCGCTTGGCAGGCAAGAGCGATGGGAAAAGCCGGCCGACCGTTACACCGGTCCGGTGAAATCGATCCGCCGCCACTACCAGTACAAGGACGAGTGAGCCAACCACCCGGCCGAACGGGTGAGAAGGACCTCCGTGACCGGGGGTCTTTTCGCGTTCACCAGCGCGTTTATCGACCAATCTCCTTTCGCTACGTTCGAGGTGCGCCACTCGGGCCGGAATGCGCCGCGCGCACTACCTCCCCGAGTACATGAAGGCCTTCTTCCTTGCATTAGTGTCGCGTGACCCTGCTTGCCTTACGCCGTTGCGGCCCACGCGGCCCTGGCAGCGTCGGAGAAAACCCCTGGTACAACCAGCTTTTCTCCGTCTTGCCATGATCCACGTGGATCCACAGCGGACGCAAGGCAGCAGGATCACGCGACACTAGGCGCAAGGAAGGAGGCCTTCATGTACTTCACCTGGCGTGTCACCTAGCCAGGCCAGACAACAAGTAGCCAAACGCCGCCACGAACTCGCGCCATAAGTTCCTGTGGGGTCGATGCGCTGAAGGGGACTTTCGTCGCATGCGATGCGGGTAAAGCGCCCTTCACCGCGAGAGACGAGGGGAAAGTCCCCTTCAGCCCTCCCGCAGACCTATGGTGCGAATCAACGACTCGGGACACTATCGGTCGAGGATCCGTGGCTCGGGCAGCGGTTCGATCAGCTTTCCGCGGAAGCCTTCGTTACGCAGGTTGGTAATCACCTCGTCGGCGATGTGCCAGGACAGCAGGATGGCGTAGTCCGGCTGGTCCTCCCCGCACAGCTCCTGCTGGCTGATGACCGGGATGTGGGTGCCGGGAAAGAACCTGCCGATCTTGCGCGGGCTGATCTCGGAGACCACGTCGATGTCGTCGGTGCCGAGATCGCAGTAGTTGAACAGTGTCACCGCACGTCCCGGCGCGGAAGCCCCCGCGACCGTGGCACCGGTGCTCTTGAGCTCCGCGACCAGGTCGCGCAACTTCTCCCGGTGCTCCTCCACCTTGGTGGCGAAAGCGGAGTAGATCATCGAGTCCCGCAGCTTCAGGGTGTCTTCGTACTCGCGGATCTCCGCGACCGACTCGTGTATCTCGTGGGCACCGGCGAAACCGGCGTAGACCCGGACCGACCCGCCGTGGGTCGGGATCCGCTCGACCTTGACGACTTCGAGACCGTGGAGCCGGAACGCCTCGTCCAGCGCCGTCAGCGAGTAGTACCTCGAGTGCTCGTGATAGGCGAAGTCGTACTGCAGGGTCTCGAGAAGATCCGGCAGGTAGTGCGACTCGTTCACGAACAGCCCGTCGTCCTTCAGGATCGTCGTGATGCCGTCCAGCACGTCGTGCAGGTTGGTGACGTGCGCGAACACGTTGAGCGCGACCACGATGTCCGACTTCCCGCGGGCCGACGCCACCTCGTCCGCGACAGTCGAACTGAAATAGTCCTTGACCACAGGGTTTCCGGCTGCCGACGAACCGACCGGATCGACGCCGAGGACGTCGAACGAGCGATCGGCCAGCTTGTCGAGCAAACTGCCGTCATTGCTCCCGAACTCGACGACGGATCGGCCGGCAGGGCCCGACTCATAGAGTCCTGCGAGCGTGTCCGCGAGTTCCTCCAAGTGCACGTGGTAGCCGGCGGTCAGACCCGCGAGGTGGTGGTAGTCGCCTGAGAACAGGATGCGCTCACTGACCCATTCCATGACCTGCACCAGGCTGCACTGTTCACAGAACCCCAGCTCGAGTGGCCAGAGCTGTTCGTTGTCCAGTTCCTCTTGGTTCGCGGGGAAATGGAACGAAGGCTGCATGCCGAGCGACAGGAACTTGCGGACCTTGATGTCCCGGCACGTCTGGCAGAGCGTTACGTTCTCCGCCCCTCTCAAACCATCACTCACGACTAACTCCTTCGCGCTGGCCGGTCGGTTCTCCGGTAGCCAACCGTACGATTCCCGGATCCGTCCGGACGTCTCCGTGACTGCTCGGACGGCGCGCGATTTCGTGTCACACGGGTGCGGATGGGCGAAGTCGTCCACCAGGAACGGCGACATCGAGACGCCCAGCCACCCCGGCGCGCGCCGGGGTGAACCGAACTCGACGGTCTCTTCCGCCTCAGTGCCGTCGAGNCGTCGTCGAGCGACGGCTCGGCGCGCGCCGGGGTGGCTGGGCGTCTCGATGTCGAATCCTCATCGGGCAGGCGCGGCGCGGCCGGTCACGCTCGGTCCGCGGCGACCTCCGCTTCACGGGGCACGGCGGGACCGTCCTCCGGTTCCGGTTCTGGCGCCTCGGAGCCGATGGGCTTGACGTGGCGCATCGTGGCGTACACCACGACGGTGAGTGCCGCCAGCGTGACCGCGCATCCGATCGCGATGGTGCTGAGCCCGCTGGTGAACGTCTCGCGAGCCGCCGTCGCCAGCTGATCGCCCAGCGGGGCAGGCAGCGTCCCGGAGGTGGCGACCGCGCCCGCGAGGTCCTCCTTGGCGGCCGCCGAGGCACCGGCGGGGACGCCTGGAGGTACGGCGACCCAACTGGTGTAGAGCACAGTGGACAGGCTGCCGATGGCGGCGATGCCGAGTGCGTTGCCGAGCTCGCCGCTGGTGGTCGAGAGGGACCCGGCCGAGCCGCTGCGTTCCGGCGGCGTCGCCATCATGGTGAGCTGGTTGCTGATCGCGGGGACCGCGCTGACCCCGGCGTAGATGATGCACAACCCCACGACGAGGACGGCCAGACCGCCCGCCGAGGGGGCCCGCGAAATGACGACCATGCCAACGGCGCTGAGCAGCAGCCCGCCCATGAGCACCAGGCTCGGGGGCAGCCGCGTGGCCAGTGGGACGGACAACTGGACCCCGGCGATCGCCACCACCGACGGGACGATGAGCCACAGCGCCGCGGCGAACGGGCTGAGTCCCTGGACCAGCTGCAGATACTGGGACACGAGCAGGCCACTACCGGCCAGGGCGATACCGGTGACCATGAACAGGGTCAGCGCCCCCGCGACCGCGGGGATCCGGAACAGGCTCATGTCGAGCAGGGGATCGGCAAGGCGAGCCTGACGGCGGACGAACAGCACGCCGAGCAGGACACCGACGACGCATGCCACCGCCGGGACCGGGTCCCACCCGTTCCTGGCCAGTTCCTTGAGCCCGTAGATGACCGCGAGGATGGCGGCCAGCGACAGCGCCACGCTGGCGAAGTCCAGGCGGGCGGCGTTCTCGTCGCGGGACTCCGGCAGCAACACCTTGCCGGTCAGCACCAGCAGCGCCATGAGCGGGACCGCGATCAGGAAGACCGAGCCCCACCAGAACGAGTTCAGCAGCAGTCCGCCGACCGACGGACCCAGGCAGAGTCCTGCCATACCCACCGTCGACCAGATCGCCATGGCCCTGGCCATCTGCTTGGGGTCGGGGAACATCGTCCTGATCAGCGCCAGGGTGCAGGGCATGAACGTGGCTCCGGCCACCCCCAGCCCCGCCCGCATCGCGATGAGCATCGCCGGGCTCGTCGAGAACGCCGCGGCGATCGACAACAGGCCGAACGCGCCGGCGCCGATCAGCAGCAGCTTGCGCCGGCCGACCCGATCACCCAGCCGCCCCATCGCGACCAGTGATCCGCCGATCAGGAAGCTGTAGATGTCGACGGTCCACAGGCTCTGCAAGGCACTGGCACCGAGGTCCACGGTGATGTGCGGCAGCGCCAGGAACATCACCGTGAGGTCGAGGAACACCACCATCGTCGGCAGGCTCAGTATCGCGAGGCCGATCCATTCGCGGGCTCCCGCCTGCCTCGGACCGAGGCGGGAGCCGCCCGTGAGCTCTGTGGTCATGATCAATCTCCATCCAGATGATCGCGAAGCCGGTGGCGACGTCGCGCCCGACCGGCCGGTGGGCTTACTGCCGCCCGTCCGTCAGCGCGCCTACCGGCGCCGGTGCTCGTCGGTCAGCCGCTCCAGGATCGGGACGAACTCGCTGGGGCCCGGCGTGGACAGCAGATCTCTGCGCAACCGATCCGTTCCCTCCTGGAACGACGGCTCGGTCAGCACCCGCATGATCTGTTCCCGCATCTCCAGGGCATCGGGCTTACTGACGTTCATGACGAGGCCGGCCCCCGAATCGGTGACGTACCGGGCCAGTGCCGGCCCCAGGCTGTACCTCGATCGGCCCAGCTTCTCCTCGCCGGAGGACGGGGTCGCCACGATTTCGTGGCCGACGAAGTCGACCACGATCTGCCGCACACCGTTGGCGATCGCGGGCATGACCGTGCCCATACCGCCGTGGTGGATGAGCAGGTCGCAGGTTGGCATCAACTGGTTGAGCGGGACGAAATCCACCACCCGCACGTTGTCCGGGATCTTGTCGACCTGCGACAACTGCTTGTCGTTGAGCGTTGCCACGACCTCGACGTCCAGCACGGACACGGCTTCCAGCAGCGCCGGGATATGAGCCCATCCGTCCGCCATGAACGACCGCTCGGACAGACCCAGCGACAGGGCCACCCGTGGGCGGTCCGGCACCGGGTACATCCACTCGGGCATGACCTCCTGCCTCGCGTGCGGAATCCAGCGCATCGACAACGTCCGCGCGGACACGGCCGGTCCCACCGCTCGCGGCTGCACATTCATCGTCCACTGCCCGAACAACAGCTCCGTGTCGACCTCGACGCCGTAGCGATCAGCCAGCGGCCGCACGGTCTCGGCCACCGGATTGTCCACCGGCGGGGCGCCCGGTCTGCTGTTGGCCTCGGCGATCCTGTCCATGCTGCGGCTGAAGACATCCGGCGCCGTCCACCACCGGGCATGCGCCGCACCGCACACACGCGCCGCCACCGCGCCGCCAGGGACAGTCGGATCCCACAGCACCAGGTCGGGCTGCCATGTGCGGGCGAAGTTCACCAAGCCGTCCATGGCGGGCAGCGGAGTGCTCGCGTCGCCCTTGTAAGGGAGGAAGTCCCACATCGACGGCACGTAGTACTGGGTCAACACGTCCCAGTGCTCACGATCCGGGTCGTCGGAGTCGAAGTCCAACGCGGCGGTGATCCGCGCGAGATCGGCCCGCTCGGTGACATAGGGCCTCGCGGGCCCCATGAGCGCGGGCATGCTGTCGGCGTCGCATACCGACACCGGGGTCAGGCCCATCGACGCGGTCTCCGCCGCGATCGCCGGATGGGAAACGACACAGACCTCGTGCCCCGCCGCTTTGAGCGCCCACGCGAGCGGGACCAAAGGATACAGATGTGCCGACGCCGGCCAAATAACGAAAGCTACGCGCATGTGGAACTCCTTAACGTTACCTCGGTCTGGATCGCGTCGGACGCCACGGAGTGCCTGAGACACCCGGGCGGACCACCTCAGAATTGCGGTGAGCAGAGCACGAATAAAGGCGTCGACCGGTCGCGCGTGCTCGCCAGTAGCTCTCGAAGGTGTTCGCCTCTCCTTTTCCGGATACTGGGGACGACGGTACCGAGCCGCGACCCGACGCTGGAAGTGTGGAATACACGTCCCCAGGTATGATTAATTCCGGTCGTCATCACGGCGACGTCGTGAATGAAGGGCCCCTTCACTACCTTCAGGGTAGTGAAGGGGCCCTTCACGACCGTACGAACGCGCACGGGCACCGGCCTTCCTCACGCGGCGGCGGCGAGGGTCCACGCCGCGGGCCGCAAGCGCCAAAGCTCCCCGTCCAGCATGGGTGGAGCGAGCGAGTCCACCCGGACATCGCACCAAGTCCCGTCGAAGGGAAACCGGCCCGCGGCGGCGGCGCGCCGCAGGCGGCGACCCTCCGCGCGCACCGCACGCGCCTCGTCGGCCGACCAGTAGCCCGGACGGCCGGTCGCCCAGTGGAACTCGTCCTCGTCCTTCCACCGGCTGGTGCCGTCGGGAGCGACAAGCAGGTCGAGGGTGTGGTCGACCGTGTCGAGGCCGGCCGTGGTCCCGGCGGCCCAGCCCACCGCCGGCCGCTCAAGGTTGACGTACCAGCCCTCGAAGCGACCGCGGTCGAAGAACCACCACACCGAGTGCGCCCGCCCCGGCGGCACGAGCATGAGCACGTCGCGGTCGCGCCATGAGGTCGTGACGAGCGGCGCCTCCGCGACACGATCGATCGGCTCCTCCCGCATGGGGGACCCATCGGGGCAGCGAAGGGACGCGAAGCCCGACCCGATCGGGACCCACAGAAGGAGCCCGTGCGCCGACCGCCGCACCACCCTGGCGGCCTGGGCCATGCTCAGGTGGGGCCCGCGGAAGTACCGGCGGACGATGACCTCGCCGGCAGTCAGCGCGCTCGGGCCATCGGACACGAGGCCCTCCCCCGTCATGCCGGCACGCCATTCCCCCGACGCGACGCGGTCGTTCCCGTGACCCGTCCGCCGCCGGCCCACCCGAGGCCGGGCTCTGTGCCTTCTCGCGGGCCGGAAGGCGAAGAAAGACTTACCGGGACCGGGTTCCGCCGTTGGAGGTTGCTCATGAGAAGTCACTCCCGATGTCGTGCGATGTGCCCGCCGCGGCGGACACGGACGAAACCCCGACGATGACGTTCATCGGCTCGTTCTCCTTCGAGCTCAGCCCTTGATGGGACTGGTCTGCTGCGAAACGAGCCGCCATTCGCCGTCGACCCGGACGGTCACCCAGGTGCCGCGCACGGTGCGCTCCACGGGGACCGTGGTCTCACCCTCGTACAGCACGCCGCCGTCCGTGATCACCACGGCGATGCCCGGCTCGAGGATCTTGACGTCGACCGGCTCCATGACCAGCGTGGTGCCGCGCAGCGCCCCGGCGAAGGCTTCCTTGAAGAACAGCCGAATCGCCTCGGGATCGGTCAACTGCGTGTCGTCGACCAGGATGCTGCCGTTGGCGGTGAAGAGATCGGCGAAGGCGTCGGCGTCATTCGCGTCCCACGCGGCCCTGGCGCGCAGCGGAGCGGTCAGCGCGACGCTCTCCTCGCCTTGTGTGAACTTTCCGTAATAGGTGGCCCATTGCTTGGCCCCCGCGACGAGGGTTGCGGCCTTCTCTGACATCCGGCTCTCCTTGATCGACTACCTGATAACCTGAACGATCCGCCAGGCACGGGACCCGTACCGAGTCGTAATGGTCTCCGCAGCGAAGATTCGGGTGCGTCTCCTCGAGTGCGCCGAACCCGCGTATCCGGCGAGCGCACACCAAAGAATCGCGCGTGAGAAGCACGTCCGGCGTGGCAAAACAGGAGACGTGCCCCGGCCATCGCGCGTGTGAAGGTAAAGGGCGTATGGGGCCAATCGTATTTGTGCCGTTGGTTAGCCGATCACTTGAAGGAGAACACAGTGTCTGCACCCACTGACGACGACCAGACCAGGCTGGACGACTACTACGGCCCCTTCGTCGGAGAGAAGGAAAAGGAAGCCCTTGACGTCCCGTTGCGCCTTATCGCCGCATGGGCGAAGAACGACGGCTACGGCGTCGCCGAGCAGTTCACCGAGGACGGCATCCTCATCCTCCCCGGTGACGTGCTGAAGAAGGGCCGGGACGCGATCGGCTCGTTCATGACCGCCGCCTACGCCGGCCCGTTCAAGGACAGCGGCGTCACCGGCAAGCCGGTCGACGTCCGGTTCGTCTCGGACACCGTCGCACTGCTGCGCACCCACGGCGGCATTCTCGCCCCCGGCGAGACCGAAATCGACGAAGAGCTCGCGGTGCGCTCCACCTGGGTCGTCGTGAAGAAGGACGACGAGTGGCAGCTCGCGGTCTATCAGAACAGCCCCCGCGGCGCCGGCGCAACGCTCCGCTGGTAACGACTACTAACGGGAGATCACAGTGCCGACCACCAATTCGTGGGGCAACGCCACGTCGATTCTCGCCGACCACGCGGTCAAAGAGGACACGGCGTTCTACCGTTCATTCACCAGTGAAGACGAAAAGGCCGTCCTCACGGTACCGCAGCGCATTCAGGACGCCTGGCTGAAGAACGACGCCGACACGTTCGCCGACGTCTTCGCCGAGAACGGCAGCCTGCTGCTGCAGGACAACCAGCTGACCAGCCGGGAGCAGATCCGCGACTTCATGCGCGCAGGTTTCCAGGGCGGCCTCAAAGGAGCGCACGTCTACGGCTGGCCGCTCGAGGTCAAGTTCCTCGGTCCGAACGTCGCGATCGTCATCACCGAAGGCGGGATCATCCGGGCGGGCGAGTCCGAGATCGCGCCGGAGAACCAGATCCGTGCGGTGTGGACGGTCGTTCGCGGCGAAGACGGCGAGCTGAGCCTCTTCTCGCACCAGAGCAGCCCCATCAAGGGCTGACTCCCGAGAGGGCCTCCCCGCTTGCCGGGCGGGGGGCGTGAGTGGCGTTTCGGGTTGTCAAGAGAACCGAGACGCCGCTCACGGCCCCGCACCAACGCCTCACCTGTCACACCTACCTCACCCACAACTGTCCATAATGGACTCAAATGAACGCGGACTTCCAACTCAGGACACGAGGGAACTGGGTAGAGACATGCGACGGTTGGCAATACTCAGCGTAGCGATGCTTATCACGACAGGCTTGATACCGATACCGGCGGCGGCAGCCGACGTAGCGACACTCCGCCCTGTGCGGGCCTGCGCCGAACTCGTGCGCACCTACGACCTGCCGGGCGCGGTCACCCACGTCACGGCGGCCACGGTCGTGCCGGCGACGGCGACCGAACCCGAGAACTGCGACGTCCGCGGTTATGTCGAACCTGCCGTGAGATTCCAGCTCAGGCTGCCCATCACGACCTACGCCGGCCGGTACGTGCAAGTCGGCTGCGGCGGCTTCTGCGGCGGCGTCACCGCCCCGCCATTCACGGACTGCGGGCTCCCGCATGGCGGTGACGTCGCGGTCGCGTCCACCGACGGCGGCCACGTCGGCACCACCCCGCTCGTGTTCGACGACGGGAAATGGGCGGAGAACAACCAAACCGCCCGTGACGACTTCGCCTTCCGCGCACCCCACGTGGTGTCCCTCGCCTCGAAGCGGGTCATCACCGCCTTCTATGGCGCCCCGCCAAGGAAGTCGTACTTCAGTGGCTGCGGGCGTGAGGGACTCCTGCTGGCGCAGCGCTACCCCCACGACTTCGACGGCATCGTCTCCGGCGCCCCGGCAGGCCTCTGGGGGCCGCTCTTCGGCGTCTACCAGACCTGGCTGGCCAAAGTGAACACCGGCGCCGACGGAAAACCGATCCTGACCGCCGGCAAACTCCCCGCACTGCACGCCGCCGCGGTCGCCTCCTGCGACCGGTCCGACGGCCTCGCCGACGGAGCCATCGACGACCCGCGCGCCTGCCGCTTCAACCCGGCCTCCCTCACCTGCCCGCCGGGCACGGACAACGCCGACTGTCTCACCACCGCACAGGTCGAGGCCACCAAGAGGCTCTACGCGCCGCCGACCGACGAGCGCGGCCGGAAGCTGTACCCGGCCGGTCAGGCCGTCGGCTCCGAACTCGCCTGGTACGGCTGGATCATCCCGGCCCCGGAACTCGGCGGCGTCTCGTACGCGTACGCGCTCGCCGACAACTACCTCAGGTACATGGCCTACCCGAACGGGACACCGCACTCGTCGGTCGAGAAGTTCACCTTCACCGCTCGTGAATTCGACCGCCTCATCCCCGAAGGCGTCCGCTCCAACGCGATGTCGACCGACCTGCGCGAATTCCGCCGCTCCGGCGGGAAACTCGTCCTCTGGCAAGGCTGGGCGGACCAGGCGATCCCGGCGCCCGGCACCACCGACTACTACCAGCGGCTGACCCGCGCCTCCGGCGGTCCCGCCGCGACACAGAGCTGGGCCCGGTTGTTCATGGTCCCCGGTTTCTACCACTGTTACCACGGCGACAAACTCACCGAGTACGACCCACTACGCGAGCTCGTCGCCTGGGTCGAACGCGGCGCCTCACCCGACCGCACCATCGCCACCGGCCGCGACGCCGACGGCAAGGTGTTCCGCACCCGCCCTGTGTTCCCGTACCCGCTCCGCGCGAAGTACACCGGAACCGGAAGCATCGACGACGCGGCCAACTTCGTCCCGGCACCGCCGTCGAAACCGGTACGCGACATCGTCAACTGGGCGGGGAACGACCTCTATGGCCTGTCCGGACCGGTCGCACCGTGATCCCGGCCAGTCCTAATCGGACACTCGACCGTTTCCGTCGGGAAAATCGCCCCATACTTTCGCGGTCACACCGGTTCGCCGGAGCAATCACGGAGACGTCCGCACGGATCGGGGAACCGTAACGTTTTCACCGGAGAACCGACCGGCCGGTGCGAAGGGGCGGGTCGTGAGTGACGGTAGAGCGCCCTGCCGGTTACGAGGGCCAGCCGATCAAAAGGAGAGCCGGAACCATGGGCACGTATACCGAAACCTACCGTCGCAGCCTGGAAGATGCGGATGGCTTCTGGCTCGAAGCCGCCAAAGCGATCGACTGGACCCGCCCCCCGACCAAGGCACTGGACGACGCGAACGCGCCGATGTACCGCTGGTTTTCCGACGGCGAGCTGAACACCTCGTTCAACACACTCGACCGGCATGTCAACGCGGGCCACGGCGACCGGACGGCGTTGATCTGGGATTCGCCCGTCACCGGCTCCACCAGGCGGTACACCTACGCCGAACTGCTGGACGAAGTCGCGCGATTCGCCGGAGCCCTCGCCTCGCTCGGGGTCGCGAAGGGCGACCGCGTGCTCGTCTACCTGCCGGTGGTGCCCGAGGCCGTCATCGCCATGCTCGCCTGCGCGCGGCTCGGCGCGGTGCACTCTGTGGTGTTCGGCGGATTCGCGCCCAAGGAGCTGGCGGCGCGGATCGACGACGCCAAGCCGAAGGTGATCGTGGCGGCCTCGTGCGGGATCGAACCGACCAGGACCGTCGAGTACCAGCCGATCATCGACGCGGCTCTCGGAGTCACCTCGCATCAACCGGATCACGTCGTCTACCTTCAACGTGAGCGCGCTCGCGCCGAACTCGGCGAGCGGGACCTCGACTGGACGGACGTCATCCGGGACGCGTCGCCGGCGGAACCCGTGCCGGTCGCCGCGACCGATCCGCTGTACATCCTGTACACCTCCGGCACGACGGGGAAGCCGAAGGGCGTCGTGCGCGACACCGGCGGCCACGCGGTCGCGCTGGCCTGGTCGATGGGCGCGGTCTACGACATCCACCCCGGCGACGTCTGGTGGGCGGCCTCGGACGTCGGCTGGGTCGTCGGGCATTCTTACATCGTCTACGCGCCACTGCTGATCGGCGCCACGACCGTTCTGTACGAGGGGAAACCGGTCGGTACGCCCGATGCGGGCGCTTTCTGGCGGGTGATCGCCGAGCACGGGGTCAACGCGCTGTTCGCCGCACCGACCGCATTGCGGGCCATCAAGAAAATTGATCCGGACGCGACCGAACTGGCCAAATACGATATTTCACGATTCCGGACCTTGTTCATGGCAGGCGAACGGCTCGATCCGGAGACTTATCACTGGGCCAGCGGGAAACTGGGCGTTCCGGTCATCGATCACTGGTGGCAGACCGAGACCGGCTGGCCCATCGCGGCGAATCCGCGCGGTCTCGAACCCATGCCGGTCAAGGCCGGTTCTTCGACGAAACCCGTGCCAGGCTGGGACGTGCGCATTCTGGACCGGGCCGGTGGACAGCTCCCCGCCGGCGAAGAGGGCGCAATTGTGATCACCCTGCCGCTACCGCCGGGCTCACTGCCAACGCTGTGGGGCGCCGACGAGCGGTACCGTGAGGAATACCTCTCACAGCATCCCGGTTATTACCTCACCGGCGACTCCGGGTACATCGACGAGGACGGGTACCTGTTCGTAATGGGCCGGACGGATGACGTCATCAACGTCGCAGGTCACCGGCTGTCGACCGGCTCGATCGAAGCGGTGCTCGCCTCTCACCCTGCCGTGGCGGAATGCGCCGTGATCGGCATCAAAGACCAGCTCAAAGGCCAGTTGCCCCGGGGATTCGTGGTTCTGAAAACCGGAGCCGACATCGATGACAGCACGCTGAGCAGTGAATTGGTCGCACTGGTACGACAGGATATCGGGCCGTTCGCCGCCTTCCGCGACGTGTCCATTGTGGAGGCATTGCCCAAGACACGGTCCGGGAAGATCTTACGGAAAACCATGCGTGGTATCGCGGATGGGCGTACCGACCCGGTGCCTCCGACGATCGAGGATCCGGCCGTTCTCGAGGCGCTGCGCGCTGTCCTCTGTGGATCTTGAGCCGCACTGCCCCGTGGCGGTGGCGAGTAGGTACGTAATGGCCCCTTCCCTCGACTGGAGTATCAGGGCGTATCTGGTCGCTTATTGAGGAGTAAGGCAAACGTGTCTCGTGCCGACGGTACGTCCGTGAAGGCCTCCTTCCCTACCCTGAGGGTAGGCAAGGAGGCCTTCACGGCCAGCCGCGACGTGACAAGGGAGACCGCCACGCCATAGTTGACCTACCCGTCAAATAGTGGTCACCATCGGAACCGCAAGGGGTCGGGTCGTGAGTGGCGTTTCGACCCGGTGTCCCGACCCTCGCCCGTCACCTATACCCAGAAGGCGCCTCAGTCGCCCGCGCCGAGGCTGGCGGCCAATGCGGCTCGATCCACTTTGCCGTTCGGGTTGAGCGGCAGCCGATCGAATGCCGTCACACCACGCGGCACCATGTAGTTGGGCAGCCTCGTCCTCAGGCAGGCGAGGAGTACCTCGGCATCCTGTGCGACGCCGGTGTATGCGGCTTCGAGGTCCAACTCACCGTTCAAGCCGGCCACGGCGACGACGAACGCGTCTCGCACGCCTGGTTGCGCCCGGAGAGCTGCTTCGATCTCGCCGAGCTCCACTCGGTAGCCGCGGATTTTGATCTGGTGGTCGAGCCTGCCGTAGTGGACGAGCTGGCCGTCCTCGACTCGTACCCGGTCTCCAGTGCGGTACCAGTGCTGTTCGGTCAAGGGCGCCGAGCCGTCGTAAACGCCGGCGCGTTCACCGTCGAACGTGACGAACCGGCCGACGTTCTCGGCGGGGTCCAGGTAACCCGGGAACCGTTGCGGCCCGCGCACGCACAGTTCGCCGTCCTCCGAGCGCGTCCCGTCGTCACCGACGATCAAGGTCTCCAGTGCCGGGTACATGGTTCCGATGGGGACGGTGCCGTTCGCCGTGCGCGGCCATCGCCCGACCTGTTCCGGCAGGCGGTATCCGGTACAGGTGATGGTCACTTCGGTGGGGCCGTAGCTGTTCTCCAACGCGCTGTCCGGAGCCGCGGCCTGCCACGCCTCCGCCTGGCTCGTGGTCAGCGCCTCGCCGCAGAACACGCTCCACCGCAAGGTCGGCATGCTGCCGGGAGCGAGGCCGCGCAGCCGCATCGCGAACGAAACCACGGAGGGCACCGAGCACCAATGCGTCAAGCGCGCCCGATTCACGAACCGCACCGGCGCGAGAATGTCGTTGCCGCTGGGCACCACCAACGTCGCACCCGAGCCCCACGCGAGGAACATGTCGCGCACGGACGGGTCGAAGGTGAGGTCGAAGATCTGCGAGACCCGCGCGCCCGGACCCAAGCCGTACAAGGGGATCACGTAGTCGAGATAGGCGGAAACGTTGCGGTGCTGAATCGGCACACCTTTCGGCGTCCCAGTGGAACCCGAGGTGAAGAGGATATAAGCGAGATCCTCCGGACCGGCCGTCGAGCTGGGCAGGACGGGGTCGGCGCCCGCACGGAACGTGTCCAACCGGGGATCGGCCCACACGACGGGCACCGGCAAATCGTCATACCCAGGCGTGTCCTTTTGCGCCAGCACCAGGTCAAGGCGGGCCGCTCGGGTGATCGCGGCATTACGGGCCGCCGGGAACGCCGGGTTCAAGGGAACGACCGTGGCGCCGAGCCGTAGCGCCGCGAGATATCCCGCGTAGGCCAGCGGGCAGCGCGCGGCCAGCAGCCCGATCCTCGCCGGCGCACCGCCATGCTCGGCGATCAGCACCCCGGCCAGCCCTCTCGCCAAGGCGTCGAGCTCGGTATAGCTGAACCGTTCGCCTGCCACCTCCAAGGCGGTCAGGTCACCGAACTCCGCCACGGTGGCGGTGAACCAGTCATCGAGCGTACGGGCGTCGTTCATCGAGATCCCTCCTAGGCTGTCTCCGCCAGCAGCATGTCCGCCGAGTCCGCGACCGCGGACAGCACGACCTCGGTGGCCCCGCCGCCGATCCCGAAGACCGCGGCCTGGGCGCGAAGCCACTGCGCGCCGCCGGTCGCGAATCCGTCGGCTCCTTGCAGCTGGGCGCATTCCGCCAGCACCCGTTCGACGGTCATCCCCGCGCCGGCCTTCAGCAACGCGGCGGCCGCGGTGTCATGCCCGCTCGCCACCCGGTCACCGAGTTCCTGGCACAGCGCGTGCAATTGCCGCACCGCCACCACGCACGTGGCAAACCGCTGCCGAATGCCGTCGTGTCGCCACAGCGGCTCATCGGACCGCGCGGAGTCCTCGAGCCTTGTCTTCGTGGCGGCCAGCGCGCGCCGGCACAGCGCGACCGCCCACAGGGCACCGGCGAGCCGTTCCACCGCGATCTGGCGGGCGAAGGCGGCCAGTCCCCGGCCTGGCCTGCCGACCAGGTGCTCGCGGGGCAACCGCACGTCCTCGAAGGTCAGCTGACCGACGCCGGCGCCCGCGAACAGTTCGGTGTCCGCGCGGCGCGCTGTCACCCCAGGGGCCGAAGCCGGTACGAGGACCCAGGTGAAGTTGGTGAAATGCCGTCCTGGGCGGTGGCGGGCCAGCACCAGGATCTGGTCGGCCTGGGTGGCGTTGGTGATCCAGCGCTTCCCGCCGTTGAGCACCAGCTCGCGGTCGCCGATGGTCACCTCGGTGCCGAGCGCGGTCAGGTCCGATCCCGCATTGGTGTCCGTGGCGGCCAATGCGGTCACCGAGTTCCCGGCGAGCGCGTCCGCCAGCGCCGCTTCGGACGGGCCTGAGCCGGTGGCGAGCAGCGGCACGGCGGTGGCTAGCTGGACGCACAGCGACAGAGTGGCCCCCACGCTCGCCTGGGCGTCCACTTCGGACAGCAGGTGGCCGATGCCCGCGGGATCCACGCCAAGGGCCGGATCGCCGCCCCGATACGCCGAGCGCAGAGCGTCGGCCGCGCCAAGCGCGGCCCAGATCTCGGGCCCGCCGGTCGGCGCGTCACACGTATAAGGCGACTCAGGCAAGGCGAACCTCCGGGTCGAGCAGGGCCAATCGGCCGTCCGCGAGCCGCAGCCGGTCGTTGCTGTAGTTCAGCGCCGCGGACCGCAGGTCGCGCAACGCCCGCTCCAGGCCGGTTGGCGAGCCCTTCAAGTAGCCGTGCTGCAGGCCGACCGCGTCGATCAGGTCCTCCACCGCGGCGTGGCACTGCTCGGCGGCGGTGATCTTCAGCGTGTTCAGCATGAGCTGGTTGCGCGGCCGCGACAGGTCGTCCGCCTCCACCACCATGTGCGCGGTCCGCCGCAGCAGGGCGTGCACGGCGTCCACCCGCTGCCGTGCCGAACCGAGCCTGCTCAGCAACAGCTCGGAGTCGAGGTTGAACCGCTGACGACTCTCCTTGGCACGCAACAGGGTCAACACCCGCGACAGCGCGCCGCAGGCGGTGCCGAGCCAGCTCGCCGACCAGCCGAGATGGGCCAGCGGCGCGAAGACCTCGGACGCGATCCGGGGGAACCCGCCGTGCTCTCCGACGATCTGGTGGCCGGGCATCCGCCCGTCCAGCCGCAGCGGCGCGCTGTGACTGGCGCGCATCCCCATCGGCTGCCAGTCGCCGGACGCGGTCAGCTGGAGCTGATCCCGATGCGCGTATACGAGCGAGATCTGGTTGGGCGACACGGCGCCCGGGCTGCGCATGGTGACGAGGAAGCCGTCCGCGTGCGTCCCGCCGGTCACGATCGGCGCGAACCGATCGACGATCAGCTCGCCGTCGGAGACGGCGAGCTCGGCTTGGGCGGTGCGCAGGTGGCCGCCCTTGCCTGCCTCAGTGGTCACCGACGCCAGGTACACCCGGCCCGCCGCGATCTCGGGCAGCAGCTCCTCGCGCAGTCGAGCGCCCGCGTGCCCCGCCACCGCGGCGACCTGCTGGCAGTGCATCGCGAAGATCATCGCCGCGGACATGTCGGCGCGCCCGAGCTGAATGGCGACGTCCAGCAGGTCGGTGATGCCGCCACCGAGGCCGCCGTACTCACTGGGAACCAGCAGCCCCAGCAGTCCGGTCGCCCGCATCTCGGCCAACGCCTCCACCGGGAACGTCGCTTCCCGGTCGTGGCGCGCGGCGTGCTCGGCAGCCACCCCGGCCACGCGGCCGGCGCAGGCAGTGGTGCTCTCCGGCGCCGGTTCGGCCAGGGCCATCGCGTCGCTCATGCCGCTCGCGCGCCGGGCGTGCCGATCGCGGCTTGCACCGCCCCCCACAGGCTACCGGCGGTGGTGAAGGTGGCGTCGGTGAGGTCTTCGTCGGGAAGTGAGACATCGAAGACGTCCTCAATGGCGAACAAAAGCTCGATGGACTGCATCGAGTCCAGCCCGAGGTCCCACAGCCTCGACTCAGGGGTGATCTCCCGTCCGTCCAGGAACTTCAGGAATCGGGTGAGCAGCTCGGTGAATCGCTGGTCCATGGATCATTCCTTTCCTGTGGCACCATGGCGAACCGGGGCGCGCGTGAGGTGTAGGCGGGAGGCGTCGACAACCGGCGAGCCGGGCAGGTCGCTGTCGATGACGATCTCCGCCGGGGCGGGGTGGCCGAGGAAGGCCAGCAGGCTCGCGTACAGGCCGTAGGCCCCGGTGTTGGGGACCGCCAGCAGGTCTCCCGGCGCGAGCCTTGGCAGCGGGATGCTGCGCGCCCAGGTGTCCAAGGGAGTGCACAACGGGCCGACGACCGTAGCTTCGGCTGTGTCGGCAGGACCGGACGCGTGGCCGACGGTGAGCAGGTGGGGCACCAAGGGCGGCAGCCTGCGCAGGCCGGACATGCCACCGAGGTGGTTGATGCCCGACTCGAGGACGACGATCTCCCTGCCGTGTGACCGTTTCGTGTCGAGCACGGCCGTAACGAGCGTGCCAGCCGTGCCGACCAGGTAGCGGCCCGACTCGAACACGATCGCCGGGTGCCCGGCACGCCAGCCGGGCACGCCGTCGTCGAACAGGTCCTCCAGCCGTTCGCGCAGCCCGTCGAACTCGACGGCGGCGCCTGCCCGCGCGAACGGGGCGCCGAAGCCGCCGCCGAGGTCGAGCACCTTGATCGCGGCCCCGGCCGCCTCCAGCGCCGCGACCAGGCGCCCCGCGGTACGCAGTGCGTGGCCGAACTGGGCGACGAGGTCCTCGGTGGCGACCAGGTTCGTGCCCATGTAGAGGTGCAGTCCCACCACTGACGCGTTCGGACGGCCCGCGAAACGCGCGGGCTCGTCGAGCACCCACCCGGTGTCCGCGCCGAACTGGGACGGCACGCCGGTCATCGCCAGCCGCTGGCCGGGCGTCGGCCGGTCGTCGTTGATCCGCAGGATGCACTGCGCCTTCACGCCGAGACCCGCGGCGATCCTGTCCAGCTGGTCCAACGCCGCCGGCGAATCCACCGAGAACTCCCGGACACCCGACCGCAGGGCGGCCGCCACGTCGGCGTCCCGCTTACCAGGCCCGGTGTACAGGGCATCCGCGGCAGGCCAGCCCGCGTCGAGCGTCGCGTCCAGCTCACCCGGCGAGCACACCTCGGGCCTCGCCCCGGCTTTCCGCAGCTCACGCAGGAGCTCCGGGTGGGGGTTCGCCTTGAGCGAGTAGTAGAGGCCGGACCCCTCGGGCAGCGCGGCCCGCAGCCGGCGCGCATTGCGCCGCACTTCGGCCAAGTCGTAAACGTAGGCAGGGGTGCCCACCTCGTGAAGCGCTTCCTGGAGCGCGGGAGACAGGGTGATCCGCTGGTCCAGCACCGCCTCAGACATGCCGCGCCTCCCTGAGCAGGTTGGCCAGTCCTTCGCGGTCGACCTTTCCGTTGCGGGACAAGGGAAGTTCGTCGATGATCACGCAGCGGCGAGGAATCTTGAACTCTTCGATCTCATCCCGCATGCCGGCCAGCACCTGCTCGGCCGTCACCGTTCCGGTCGCCACCAGCGCGGCCGGCTCCCCCTCACTCGGCGGCAACACCGCGGCCGACGCGCAGCCAGGCACCCTGCGCGCGGCGGCCTCCACCTCGGTCGCGCTGACCCGGAAGCCACGCTCCTTGTAGATGTCGTCCCGGCGGCCCGCGAAGTAGAGGTAGCCGTCCTTGTCCAGCCAGCCGTAGTCTCCGGTGCGCAGTTCCGGGAACAACCCGTTGGCCTTGGGGAACCGTTGTTCGGTCAGTTCGGGCCTCCGCCAGTAGCCGGCCATCACGTTCGGCCCGCGCACGACGATCTCGCCGACCTCCCCTGTCCGCAGGCGCCGACCTGACCCGTCCACGACGAACACCTCGGTTCCCGGTAGCGCACGACCGGACGATCCCGGGCGGACCAGGTCTTCGTCCTGGGGCATGATGGTGGCCCGTTTGCACTCGGTGAGCCCGAACATCAGCTGCGCCCGCAGGCCGGGGATCGCCGCTCGCAAAGCGGTAAGCGCCTCTGACGGCATCGCCGCGCCTGTGTTGGTGACGAGCCGCAAGGCCGGGGTGGGACCGCCCCTGGCCAGCAGCCGGGCCAACGCCTCCGCCACCGCCGGCACCGCCGGCAGGACGGTCGCGCCGGCGCGCACGAGGTTGCGCGCCAACGCAGGCCCGACTTCCGCCGGCTGCCCCAGCCAGACGTGCGCCCCGCTGGCCGCGCCAAGGAACAGTTGGTAGAGCCCGTAGTCGAAGGACAGTGGCAGCGGCGAATACACCACGTCGTCGTCTCGATAGGACAGTTGCGATTGGATGGCGAGCACCGCGAAGACGGCTTGCTGGTGTGTGCTGACGACGGCCTTGGGCAGCGAGGTGGTGCCCGAGGTGTAGATCAGGCACACCGGGTCCACCGGGAGCGGATCGTGACCGGCGGGCGGGGCCCAGGACCGCGGTTCGCCGGTGAACCCGACGTCGGCCAGAGCCGCGGCGTCGATCGCGTCGATCGCCTTGGCTCGTGCGTCGTCGACCACCGATCGGTCGGCGCCGACGACCAGCGCGGGTTCGGAGTCGTCGAGCACGTGCGCCAGGGGTCGTCCGCGCACCTGCTCGTGCAAGAGGGTGAACACCACCCCCACGCGCGCCGCCGCATACAGCAGCGCGGGAGTCAGCGGGGTGGAGCCTGCCACCACGACCATCCGGTCGCCGCGCCGCAGGCCCCGGTCCGCGAGCCAGCGGGCGAGCCGGTGGCTCGCACCCGCCAGTTCGGCGTGGGTCAGGGTGGTCCCACCGCTGGTCACCGCCAGCCGGTCGGGCCATCGGGCGGCGGCGTCGTCCAGCAGGTGCGCCAGCAAAGTGGGCTGAGGGTTCACGCGGCTTCTCCCATGGCACCGATCGATCCGGCGGCCAACCGGCATAGGCCGTCGAGGTGGTGAAGGTTCTCCGGCAGGAGGTCGTCCGGATCGAACTCCACGCCGAGCCGGTCTTCGAGACGTGCCACGACCGCGACCAACCGCATGGAGTCGAACCCCGGCAGCAGGGTGAGTTCCGGCTCGGCCAGCACCCGCTCGGTTCTTGTGCCGAGCGCCGCGGCCACGATCCCGGCCACCGTGTCGCGCATCTGCCCCGGCGAGGTGCCGCAGGCGAACACTTCCCGGTCCGCGGCCAGTGCCTGCCCCAACCGGCCCAGCAACCCGGCAGGCTCCCGGCGCCCCCGCTCCACCCGGCGCGCCGCCAGGTACGCCTGCTCGGCCAGCTGGTCCCATCCGCGCAGGTGCTCCTCGACCTCGCCGGTGGCCGGTGTGCCCGATCGGGCCAGGAACCCGGCGTGCAGCCGGCGGGACCGGACCAGCAGCCAGGTCTCCAGGGTGAGCTGGCGCAGCGCCGCCACCCGGTCGGCGTGCCGGGCGTAGGCGTCCAGGTAGTGGTCGGGGTCGGCCATGTCGACGACCGGGGTCGCCGACGGCACGGTCGCGGTGGGCGTCAGTGCCACCACGTGGTCGGCGGTGGGGAGCTCGGCCCAGTCCACCTCCCAGCGGCCAGGCACGGCATTGCCCCACGGCGTCAGGTTCCGGTAGGCGTCGGTGATCATGGCGCCGTCCGGGCCGCTGCCGACCAAGAAGCTGTGTTCCAGGTGCAGCTGCCCGTAATACGGCGTCCATGGCAGATCGTGAGCGTCGGCCACCACGTAAAGCTCGCCGTGCCGGGAGCTCAAGTCGGCGAGCCGCACCGGGGTGACATGCTGCCATTGAGCCTTCACCAGGAGACCAAGGAACCGCCCCGCGTCGGTGAGATGGTCTGCCAGACTCGGCTCGACGGTCGGCAGCTCGCCCGTGCCGGCGGTGGGCCGGAACCGCAGGGCGGCTCCCAGCGCCAGATGGGTGCCCGAGCCGTGGTGCCGGTCGGCGAGGACCGCGAGGTTGGCCTGAAGACAGTCCAACAACTGCGCGTGGACCGCGATTTCGGTCGAGGCCATCAGGCCCGCCTCCCCACGGCCACTTCACCGCGGACCGGTGCGAGGCCTGCCACCACGGCGACACCGTGCGCCGGCAGCGCGGTCAGGAACTCCAGGGGCCGGCGCCACCGCCTGGGCACGCCGCCAAGAAGCGGCACCCTCACCGGCGCCTCGCCGACGGTGCAGGAGGACGACGATGGGCTTTCCGTCACGAGCGTCATGTCCACTCCCAAGTCTCAGCGTTTCAGGTCGCGGGCGCCGGCCGGGACCTGGCCACCGGCGTCGGGGGAAGCAGAACTCCCAAGCGCACGAAGCGGTGGATATCGCAGTCATTCAATGGACTTCCAAGCTCCGGACCCGCACAGTCGAGCCTGCCCGGCTGTGACTGATTCTTCTGACCCCCGCCGGAGGCGTCTACTCCTCGAAAGCCTCCGAATCCGACAGCGCGGCCACGACCATGGGCGCGACAGGTCGTCAAGAGAGATTCCGTGCCGAGAATGCGGCCGATTCGGTCTGATCTCGAAGAGATGATCGGCGCGCGAAGGCCGGGGACCGCGCCAATGCCACGCAGCTCAAGTTGATCTTGAACGAGGATCTTCAGCGGCTGCCGGTCTGCTCGATCAAGCCGGACAAGTCACCGGCAGCGGACCCGAGGCGCGACTGTTCACGCGGGACGCCAGTCTGGATCCAGGTGCCCGATCGGGGCTTTGCGCAGCTGCGACACGGGGTCGTGAGTGGCAATGAGCGTTATTGAGGGGTAAGTCGAAGGTGGCGTGATCGTGGGCGGGCCCGCGGTGGGCCGAAGGCTCCCTTCGCCGCGTCTGATGCAGCGCAAGGAGCCTTCGGCGCCGGCCGGATACGGGGTCGCCGGGTTGTGTGCCGAAGGGTGAACGTGGCGAGCCGAGCCTTCGGCGAGGGACTCTTTCGGTGGCTTCATGGTGGGCAGAGGCCTTCGTGGCAAGGTCCTGCATATCGGGTCGCGAGGTTCACTCGCGGCCATTGGGTTGCCGTGTCGCGAAAGCCACTTTCGCGACGCATCTCGACCCTTGGGTTCAGCGAAGACCCACTTCGCTACCGCACCTGTCGCTCGACGCTGCGAAAGCCGCTTTCGCAACCTGCCACCTTTGCCTTACCCCTCAATAGAACGACCTTGCCACTCACGACCCCTCCCGTCCAAGATCAACTTAAGCTACGAGCCATTGGCCGCGCCCCGGTGGACGCCTGCTACGGAGAGTTCTCCAGCGACGAGGATAACGAGGCACTCGGCGCCGCGACGGAGCAGCCGGAGCTATATGTCGGTGACCGGTGAACGGTGACGGAAGAGCGAACGCCGACGATACCGAAACGAGCGGTATCGCCCGGCGTCCGATTTATTCGAAAGTGCGGACTTTTCGCTTATTTCTTGATCCCGTAACGCAGGAGTACCACGCCGTTTTCGAACGCGGTGCCTTCGAGCAGCTCCAGGTCTTGCCGATCCTCGAAAACGCGCGTTCCCTTACCGCGTGACGCTGGGCAGACCCGCATCTGGACTTCGTCGACAAGGCCGTCGTCCAGCAAGGAGCGCATGAGTGTCAAGCTCCCCCACAGCCAGATGTCCTTGCCGCTCTGCCCCTTGAGCTCCCGGATGGTGGCGGCCGGGTCGCGCGTCACGGTCGCGGCGGAAAAGTCGCCCCATGGGGCCTCATCCAGCTTCGACGAAGCGACGAACTTGGTGAGGTTGTTGAGTTTCTCGCCGTACTTTCCCTGCTCCTCGGCGTAGGGCCAGTACCCCTTGGTCTGGTTGTAGGTGTTGGCGCCGAGGATCATCGTGTCGACCGAGTCGATGAAACCCATCACGCTGTCCTTGAAGGCACTTTGGGTGTTGTCGTCGAACGGTTCGCCTGCCACGAAGCTCAGGCCGCCGTCTTCTTCGGCGGCGATGTTGTCGACGGTAACCCACTGCTGAACTATGAGTTTACGCATAGCTCCAACTATAGCAGCGCTCATTTCTCCTACAAATCGGGATTGAATCCGATTTCTCGCGATACCGGGAACCGGATCAGCGGCGGCAATCCGGCATTGTCAGGCCTGGCGATCACCGAGCGCATCTCCTATCGTGCGGTCTTCGCAGCCACGCAAGGAGGCCGTGAGTGGCGATTCGTATTCCATGAAATAACCGAATCGCCACTCACGACCCGCCCGGGCTTACGCTGCCTTCGCTCGGCTGACCGCGCCCGCGATGATGTCGGCCGCGCGCTCACCGATCATGATCGCCGTGGCGTTCGGGGCACCACGCCCGACCTTCGGCATGATCGAGACGTCGGCGACCCGCAGGCCGTCGATCCCCTTGACACGCAGTTGCTCGTCGACGACCGTGCCGAGCGCGCACGTCCCGGACGCGTGGAAGATCGCGTGCGTCCGACGGCGGACGAAGGCGCGCACGTCGGCGTCGGAGTCCGACTCGGGCGCCTGGTAGTACGTCTCCGTGTACGGCGCCATCGGTGCCTGCCTTGCGATCTCCATGCCGATCTTGACACCGTCGACCGCGGTCTGCAGGTCATCGGGGTCGGCGTAGTAGTTGTGCTCGATCTTCGGCTTGGTGGTCGGGTCGGCCGCGATCAGCGAGACGTGGCCGCGGCTGCGCGGGGTGAGCATGATCGGGCCGTACGTGATCGCGTGTGCGGTGGGCATGCTCAAGCCGCTGTCGGGAAACATCAGCGGACCGGCGAAGAACACCACATCGGGGGCGTCGAGACCGGGACGCGTCCGGACGAAACCGCCGCACTCCGGGCCGTTCGACGTCAGTGGTCCGACGCCATTCTCCTCGAACTGCCGATGCGCCTCCGGCGTGTGCGCGATCAGCAGGCTGACCGGCTGCGAGTGCGAGAAGATCATCGGCACGAACGCGTGGTCCTGCAGGTTCTGCCCGACGTGCGGCTGGTCGAGGATGACGTCGAGGCCGAGCATGCTAAGCTCGTCGGCCGGGCCGATTCCCGACAGCATCAGCAGCTTCGGCGAGTTGTACGCGCCGGCGCTGAGAATGACCTCCCGCTCGGCGCGGATGGTCACCGGCTCGTCGAAGCGCTCCCCGACGATGCCGACGGCACGGCCGTTCTCGATCAGGACCTTGTGCACCTCGACGTTGGTCTTCACCGTCAGGTTCGGCCGATCCGAGGAGGGGTGCAGGTAGCCCTGCGCGGTGCTCCAGCGCCTGCCGTTCCGCTGGGTCAACTGGAAATAGCCGAAGCCGTCCAGGTCACCGGCGTTGAAGTCGTCGTTGAACGGATGGCCTGCCTCGATCGCGGCCTCGACGAGCGCCTTCGACATCGGATTGTTCGACCGGCCATCCGAGACGCTCATCGGGCCGCCGGCGCCGTGGAACTCGGACGCGCCGCGCTCGTTGTCCTCGGACCGCTTGAAGTACGGCAGGAGCTCGTCGTAACTCCAGCCCGGCTGGTTCCAGCCGTCGTAGTCACTCTTGTGGCCTCGAATGTAAAGCATCGCGTTGATCGAACTGGTCCCGCCGAGCACCTTGCCGCGCGGCAGGAAGATCCGGCGGTTGCCCAGTTCGGGCTCCTCCGCCGAGTCGTAGTCCCAGTCGACCTTGGTCCGGAACAGGTCGCCGAACATCGCCGGGATGTGGATGTTCTCGACCGTGTCCTGGCCGCCCGCCTCGACCACGCACACCTTGACGTCGGGGTCCTCGCTCAGCCGGGCCGCGAGCGCACTGCCCGCCGAGCCCGCGCCGACGATCACATAGTCATACATTCTTCGTTCTCCTGATTCAGGCAGCCGAAGGACAGTGGGCTACTGGCGGGGTGCGAGGGTGCCGTCCGCGGACAGCCGCGACACCACGTCGACGACCGCTGCCGTCGCACGGGCCGTCTCCTCCTGGCTGATGACGAGCGGCGGGGCGAGCACGAGGTTGTGACCGTAAGGCCGCGCGATCACGCCGTGCTGCTTGCGGATTTCGAACGCCGCCTTCTCGCAGACTTGCCACTCGACCGGCTGCGTGGTCTGCGGGTCGGCGATGAGTTCGAGGCAGGCGAGCGACCCTTCGACACGGAGGTCGCCGACCAGCGGCACGTCCTTCACCGGCGCCAGCCCGGCCTTCAGCCAGTCCGCGATCAGGTCGGCCTTGAGGATCAGGCCCTCCTTCTCGATGATTTCCAGCGTCGCCAGGCCCAGCGCGCAGGCGACCGGGTGACCCTGGAACGTGTAGCCGTGGAAGAAGCCGCTCTCGCCGATCACGACGTCAGCGATCTCGTCGGTCATCAGGGTCGCGCCGAGCGGGGCGTACCCGCCGGCGATTCCCTTCGCCGCGGTGATCATGTCCGGCTTCATCCCGAGCCGGTCCGACTCGAACCAGGCGCCGGTGCGGCCGAACGCGGTCACGACCTCGTCGGCGATCAGCAGGATCCCGTTCTTGGAAAGGACTTCGCGCACGCGCGGCCAGTAGCCCTCCGGCGGCGCGAGCACCCCGCCGCCGGCCATGATGGGTTCACCGATGAAGGCGGCGATGTTGTCGGCGCCGATGCGCTCGATCGTCTGCTCCAGTTCGCGCACAAGGAAGTCAGTCGCGTTCTCGCCGCCGTACAGGAACTGGCCGCGGTACGTCGTGGCGGGCGAGAGGTGCTCGAAGTTCGACAGGTTCGGCCCGACGCCGTACTGCATCGGGGGAAAGCCGGTCGCGGTGCCCGCACCGTAGGTCGCGCCGTGGAACGCGTACTGTCGCGAAAGGATCCACGTCTTTTCGGGGCGGCCACTGCGGAAGTGGAACAGGCGCGCGGACTTGATCGCCGTCTCGACGGCTTCGGAGCCACCGCTGGAGAACGCGACCCGGTTGATCCCCTCGGGGGCGAGCTCGGCGAGGCGCGCGGCGAGCATGATGGCCTTGTCGTTGGAGAACTCGAGCAGGCTGGTGAAGAACTCCAGCTCGGTCATCTGCTTCGCGGCGACCTCGGCGAGGTCTTCGCGGCCGTGACCGATCGGCGAGTGCCACACGCCGCCACCTGCCGCGTCGAGCAGTTCGTTGCCTTCGGAGTCCCAGACCGTGCAGCCCTTGCCACGCACGATGATGACGCGGTCGGCGATGTCGCCGCGGTGCATCGAGCGGATCAGGTGGCGCCGGTCGAGTGCTTCGAGCTCGGCAGGGGTCAAACAGGACGGAAGCGGTCCGGTTGTCGTCACGAGTGTTCTCCTAATACGAATGGCTTCGATGAAAGATCTCGAGCGGTAAGTGATCGTTTCCGGCCAGTCATCCTGCTTCAGAGGCCCCTGGCGCAGACCCCGATGCTCCGGCCAGCGCTGGATCGAGCTGTCCTTGTTCCGAACTCATGGTGTTCCAGCGCCGAGCCCGCGCACCACTTCGAGGTTGCGGACCAGCCGGAAGGAACGAGGACCTCAGGCAACGGCTCTGCCCCTGTTCTCGGCGAAGGATCGGATCGACGCGGCGATGTAGTCGATCATCTCGGCGGTCAGCCCTGGGTAGACCCCGACCCAGAAGGAGCGCTCGGTGATGATGTCGCTGTTGGTGAGCTCCCCGACGACGCGATAGCGCACATCCTGGTAGGCGGGGTGCCGGGTGAGGTTGCCCGCGAACAGGTGACGGGTGCCGATCTTGCGTTCCTCGAGGAACCGGATCAGCTCCGGCCTGCCGAAGGGGGCGTCCGCGGTGAGGGTGAGCACGAAGCCGAACCAACTCGGGGTGCTGCCAGGGGTCGCCGAGGGCAGCAGCAGGTAGGGCGTTCCCTCCAACGCCGCCCGCAACCGGGCCCAATTCTCCCGCCGGACCGAGGTGAACCAGTCGAGCTTGTCGAGCTGGGAGAGACCGAGCGCGGCCTGGATATCGGTGGACTTGAGGTTGAAACCGACGTGGGAGTAGACGTACTTGTGGTCATAGCCGGCGGGCAACGTGCCCTTCTGCTGCACGAATCGCTTGCAGCAGGTGTCGCTCGCGCCCGGCGCGCACCAGCAGTCGCGGCCCCAGTCCCGCAGCGACTCGACGATCTTGGCGAGCAGGGGCCTGGACGTCAGCACACTGCCACCCTCGCCCATCGTGAGATGGTGCGCGGGGTAGAAGCTCGTAGTCGCGAGGTCGCCGAAAGTGCCCGTCGGCTTGCCGTCATACAGCGAGCCGACGGCGTCGCAGTTGTCCTCGAGCAGGAACAGGTCGTGCTCACGGGCCAGCGACGCGATCTCGGCGGCCGGGAAGGGGTTGCCCAGCGTATGTGCCAGCGCGATCCCCCGCGTCCGCGGACCGATGGCCGCCGCCACCTGTTCCACCGTCGCGTTGTAAGTCTTCAGGTCGACGTCGACGAACACCGGGACCAAGCCGTTCTGCACCACTGGGTTCACCGTGGTCGGGAAGCCGGCGGCGACGGTGATGACCTCGTCCCCCGGCCGCAGGCGACGCTTTCCGAGCAACGGCGAGGTAAGGGCCGTGATCCCCAGCAGGTTGGCCGAAGACCCCGAGTTGGTCAGCAGCGCCTTGCGGACCCCGATGCGGCGCGCGAACGCCGACTCGAACTCCCGCGCCGAGCGCCCATGCGCGATCCGCAGGTCGAGAGCCGCCTCGACCAGCGCGGTGCGGTCGGCGGCATCCAGCACCGCGCCCGCGGGCCAGATCTCGGTATGCCCCGGAACGAACGGTCGGGACGTGCTGACATCGGCGTGGTACTTGGCCACGTCGTCTAGTAGTTTTTCCTTGCGGTCGCTCATTAACGTCCTCCCGGTCGGGCAGGCAGCCAGCTGGCAGCGCGGTTCAGCCTCGGTACGCCTCGAGTGCGTCCGCCCCCGCCTTCGCGCCACCGCAGTCGGCGATGAGCTGCTGGTATCGCTTGACACCGAGACGGATCTCCTCGTCGTGCGGGATCTGTTCGACGGCGTTCCGCAGCGTCTCGGCGTCCAGGGTGACGGGGTCGAGGCATCGGGCCAGGCCCACAGCCTCGGCACGCCGCGCGATCAGCTTGCACATCGGCACCGGTGGCACGATCACCATCGGGACGCCGCATGTCGTGGCATCCATAAGGGTCTTGATCCCCGTGTGCGACACGACCGCCGAGGCATTTCGCAAGACGTCGAGCTGCGGGAAATGCGGACGCACCTCGAAGTTCGATGGAATGGGACCGAGTTCGGCGACATCCAGCTTGTGCGCGGCCATCGCGACCTCCCAATCGAGATCACCGAACGCTTCGAAACAAGTGCGGTAGAACTGAGGATTGTTGTTGAACAACGTGCCGAACGAAATGAACAACAATTCCGCGGCGGGGTTCCTCGGCGCCCACTGCCCGATCTGGACCCGGCTGTTGTCCAGCGGCCCGATGAATTGGAACCGCTCGTCGAACGTCTCGGCCTTGTACTGGAAATCCTTGGGAATCAGCACAAGATTCAGATCAGCGGGCGCGGTTCCGTCGAGGGCGTCGTCCTTCCACGTCACGCCATACCTCGCCGCGATCTCCTCCATCGCCGCGAGGTAGCGGTGCCACGGCCACCCAGGGTCCTGCGAACTCCAATCCTCCTCGATCGCGATGGCGTCACGCATCCCGAGGTCCTCGTTGAACGCGAAATGGGGCACCAACGCCGCCGACGGCACGTCGAGAATCTTCGCCAGGATCCGCCCGACCTCGGTGGTCAGGTCGTAGCACAGCACATCGGGCGGGTCCTGTGTGAACTCGCGCAAAAGGATCGGAAGGCTCTCCCCGACGCCAGTGGACAGCGCGCTCAGCATCCCGTCGACACGTTCGTCGTTCGCCCCCTCCGGCCAGTACATGGGGGGCACCCGGGCCGGGATGGTGATGACCTTCGCACCGGCGGCCGTGACCGCGGGTACGCACTCCGGGCCCGTCGCGTAAGTGACGCGGTGGCCACGAGAAAGTAACTCCGGGACCAGCGGAAGCATCGGGTTGACGTGACCATGAGCTGGTTGGACGACAATGGCGACATGCATGGGTATAGACCCCCGTGCTAGGAGTGCCGACGCGGAATCTCGCGATGGTCGATGTGGGCTGACGGCTCCGATCCGGACCGCCGGATCGGAGCCTGTCCATTGTCCGGCCCGCTACCGCTCTCGCTCGTCTCCTGAACTGCGGCCCCGGAACTGCCGCCTCCGGGCCGGAGAACGGATCGAGGTGGCTCGGTGTCGCCATGTCACGGTGCCGGTACCGCTGCCCGGCGGGCCTCTTCGCCCGCCGGGCAGCGGTCTGTCAGGCCGCGGCACGCCCAGGGCGTTCGGGCTCGCCGTCGTCGGACCGCACGGTGTCCTCGCCGCCCACCGTGACGGGCCGCAGGCCGGGGCCGGTGCGCCGCGAGCGCCCCCAGCGCCGCATCGCGGGCCGCTCGACGGTGACGAACAACAGCCGGGCCACGAGCAGCGAGACGACGAACATGCCAAGCAGGAAGAGGATCCCCGGCACCGTGCCCATCTTCGCGCCGGCCAGTGACCCGTTCCCGGCCACGTAGAGCGCGAACAACAGCAACGGCAGGTGCACCAGGTAGAACGCGTAGGTGGTCTCGCCTGCCCAAAGGGCGGGGCGGCTCTCCAGCAACCCCGGCCGGCGCGGGTCGCGCGTGGCCGCCGCGCCGATCAGCAGCGCCGCCGGGAAGGCCCACATTCCCGAGTACCCGTAGATGGGCGGCAGGAAAAGCGTGGCGACGTAGACAACCGTGGTGAAGGCCATCGCCCACCCGACACCGATCTTCAAGAACCGACCCTCCTGCACCAGGCGCGCGGTGAGCATGCCGATCACGAAGTCGGGCAACCGGGTGACGGGAAAGAACAGGAGCGCCTTGTGCTGCAGCCAGGTGCCGCTGGGGAAGGCGGGGCTGGGCGGGCCGCTCGGGAGGATCGCGCCGACCACGATCGTGATGGCGAGGACGAGCAGCCCGGTGGCCACCCACCAGTGCCACACTCGGTTGTGCCGGATCCGCCGCACCAGCATGTAGAACAGCGGGAACAGGGCGTAGAAGAAGATCTCGACCCCCAGCGTCCACGTCGGGGGGTTGGGGGATTGCGACGCGAAACCGAAGTCCCAGACCCAAGCCTGCAGCAGGAACAGGTAATTGAACAGGAGCGGGAAGAGCCCGATCCCCGCGACCAGCAACGTCACGACGAGCGCCGGGACGAACACCACGAGGTGGCTCGGGATGATCCTCATGAAGCGTCGGCGGTAGAAGTCGCGCCACCGGACCCCCGCCCCGGTCGACCAAGTGAGAACGAAACCGCTGAGCACGAAGAACAACGACACACCGAAGTGCCCGGCATTGATGCCGATGAAGATGAAGCCGCCCGCGAGGGCAACGCTCGCGAACGGCGCCAGGTACGCGGCGTGGGTGATGAAAACCAGCAAGGCGCCGAAGAACCGGAGGCTCGTCAGCGCCGGGCGCGCGCCCCCGCGCACCTCGATCGATTCCTGAGTCACGCAGATCACTCCCGATGTCGTGGGATCACGTCCGTCCGCGGGCGCGTCGCTCGAGGACACCCGGCATCGGCTCACGTGGACGGAGCCGACTATCCCGCAGACGCGACAGCGAGCACGTCTCGTCACATGCGGTATCGGCCCGCCGGCAGCCTTCCTCACGCCATGCTCAGCACAGAGCACGCCGGAAGGCGTCCGGTGTCTCACCACCGACCATGCTGGCCGGCAAGGACATGTCACCCGGTTCACCGTCGACATCGTCGATCCGCGGGACGCACCGACCGGCGACGCGAGCTCGTCTTGTGACCGCCGAGTGGGCAGGAGGCCAACGATGATGAACGCGCGCACGACCGGCCGATGGCTCATCCGGGGCCCAGCGCGGCCCGGCAGGCCACGGCTGTTCTGTTTCCCGCACGGCGGAGGTGCCGCGGCGGAATTCGTCCGTTGGTCACGCCTTCTTCCCGACGTCGAGATCAGCGCCGTCGAACTGCCCGGTCGCGGTTCCCGCCTTTCCGAACCCGTACTGACGCGAATGGACGAACTGGTCGCCGAGGTGGTCGGCATCATGCCGGCCGGCGCGCCGTACGCGATGTTCGGACACAGCTTCGGCGCACTGGTGGCCTACGAAGTCACCAGGGAACTGCGCCGCGCCGGGCGCGGGCTGCCGAACCACCTGATCGTCTCCGGCTTCCCGGCACCCTCGATACCGCGTACCGAGCCGTCCATCCACCATCTGCCCGAAGACGACCTCCTCAACGAGGTGGGCAGGCGACACGGCGGCCTGTCCAGCGAGGTTCTGGCCGATCCCGAGCGGAAGACCAGGGTCGCCCGATACCTTCGGGCCGACTACCAGATCCTGGAAACCTACGAATGGCGCGCCGACACCCCGTTGCCCGTGCCGCTGACCGTGTTCGGCGGCAGCGAAGACGCGATCGGCGCCGATGCGCTGCGCGCATGGCAACGGCACGTGACCGGTGAGATCGGCGTTCGCTGTTTCCCCGGCGATCACTTCTATTTCCGGCAGCACAAGGAAACGGTGCTGCGCGCCCTGGCCGGCGTCGTGCGGACGACCGCCCCCGCGGACCGGGCGGCGTGAGCGAGGCGGTACCGCGGGCAAAGAGGATCCGCGAATCCTTGCCCGCCAACGACTCCCGCCCCACCACCCCGATGGCCGCAAGCACGGAGACGTCCATCCGGATCGTCGAACCGTACGGTTCCACCAGAGAATCAGCCGACCAGCGCGAAGGAGTAGGTCGTGAGTGACAGCAACGGCGACAGGGCGAGGCTTGTGCCGGTCAGCCCCGGCTCCGGTAGTGCGACAACACAGCCGTCGAAGACGCTGGACTCGTTGACAGGGATACGTTTTGTCGCCGCCCTTATGACGTTCCTCTTCCACATCACCGTTCTGGTCAACCCGCTCGATTTCAGCTGGCCGGCGATCAGTCCGTTCGCCGACACCGGCCTCGCGGAGTCGATTTACTGGTTCTTCGGCTACAGCGGCTACATCGGACTCTCCTTTTTCTTCGTACTCAGTGGATTCGTGATCACCTGGTCAGCGAAGCCCGGTACGTCGGCGCGAGCGTTCATCCGCCGCAGGCTGGTGAAGGTCTTCCCCAACCACCTGGTCATGTGGGCGGCGGTGATGCTGTTGTTCGCCGGCGGCGTCGTCAGCTGGCAGGTGTGGCTGCCCAACCTCTTCCTGGTGCAGTCGTGGTTCCCGACCTACACGATCAGCCAGTCCATGAACGTGCCGGCCTGGTCGCTGTGCGCCGAGCTGCTCTTCTACCTGTCCTTCCCCTTCCTCGTGAAGCCGCTCTTCCGGCTGTCCTCACGCGGGTTGTGGATCGGGGCGGCGGCGATGGTCGTCGGCCTCGGGTTGTACCAGCTGGCCGTCTCCACCTTCATCCCCGGCCCGGCCGCCGGTTCCGGGGTGCCCATGTCCGACACGCAGTACTGGCTCGCCTATCTCTTCCCGGTCGGGCGCATCTTCGAGTTCCTGCTCGGCATGTTCCTTGCTCGCATCGTCATCACGGGACAGTGGCCTGCCCGGCTCGGCCCGCTGGTCGCGACACTGATCATGGCGGTCGGCTACGCCGCCACCTTGTTCGTACCGGTGCAGCTGGCACTCAACCTGATCACCCTCGCCCCGATCGGTATCGTGGTGGCCGCCTTCGCCAACGCGGACCTGCGGGGAACGCGAACCCTTGTCCGCGGCAAGCGCATGGTGTTCCTCGGGAAGATCTCCTTCGGTTTCTACATGTGCCAGGCTGTGACGGTCTTCTACTTCCGGGCCGTGACGGGCGGTCCGAAGTACGACCTGGCGGGCGCCCTGCTGCTCTCGCTCGGCATGTTCGCCATGACCCTGCTCGGTGGATGGCTCCTGTTCCGTTTCGTGGAGACACCCATGATGCGCCGGTTCGGCCGCAAGCCGGGCGAGCCCGCGGCGCCGGTTCAGCCGCGCGGCGCCGATCTGAAGTCTCCTGACGCGAGCGAGGAACGTAGCGCGGCATGAGTATCGAGCCCTCGAACCGAGAGGACCACAGAGTCGAGGTCTTCGCATGGGCGACCGACGACGATCCCGAGAGGGCCATCGAGAAGGCCGCGGTCGACTCCCTCGCAGGGGTGTTCGCCCAACGGTGTCCCGAGCGGGAATTCGTCAATCCGGTCCTCGCCAGAGGTGGGCAGGCGGACCCGGTAGCGGCACTCCGGTCCCGGTTGCGGGAAAACGACCCGCCGGACAGTTTCCAAGTGCATCCCGGCGGGGAACTGATGGACTACATCGACGCCGGACAACTCGCGGATCTCAACGACCAGTTCGCGCAGTGGGGTCTGATCGATGTCCTGCCAAAGGGTCTGCTCGACGCCATCACCGTGAACGGGAGCATCTACTGTGTGCCCGCGGGTATCCACCGCTTGTTGCTGTGGAGCAACCTGGAGGCGCTGGCAAAGGCTGGACTCACTGACCAGCCCACGACCCTCGACGAGTTCATCCACCACCTGGACGTGCTCCGCGCCTCCGGCGTCGATCACCCGCTCGCGCTCGGCGCGAATTGGACCCAGCTTGAACTTCTCGAGGGGCTTCTGCTCGCCGAACTCGGAGCCGAACGGTTCGAGGCGCTGTGGACCGCGAAGGCCGACTGGTCCAAAGGTGACGTCACCGGGGTGCTCGACGACTACAAGAGGCTGCTGTCGTACTCGAACCCGGACCGCGACAACTTGCACTGGACCGAGGCGGCGAAGCTGTTGAGCAGCGGCAGAGCCGGCTACCTGTTCATGGGCGACTGGGTCGTCGGCGAGTTGGAGCGCAACGGGTTCACCGATTATTCGTACCAGCCGTTCCCGGGTGCCGACGGGACCTTCCAGTGGCTCGGCGACGCATTCGTCCAGCCCGAGAACGCCCCCAACGCGGCGGGAGCGAACGACTGGCTGAAGACCGTGGCCAGCCTCGAGGGTCAGCTGGCCTTCAACACCAGGAAGGGGTCCATCCCCGCTCGCGGTGACGCACGCCCCGCCGACTATCCGGCATACCAGCGGGCGGCGATCGCGGACTTCAAGCGGCTGAGGCTTGTCCCGTCGTGTGCGCACGGCTCGGCATGCACGCCCGCCGAGACGGTCGCGGTCATCTCCGCGGTCGGCGGCTTCTCCTCGACAGGCAGCGTCGCGGACTTGCAGGCCGCCATCGCGGCCTGCATCCGGTGACGCCGGCACTCGGCGTGTTGTTCAGAGCTCCTCGACCAGCCCGATGATGATGCCCCCGGGGCCGCGGATGTAGCAGAACCGGCAGTAGTCCTCGTACTGCGCCACCTCGCCCACGAGTTCGGCGCCGTGGGCGCGCAGGCGGCCGAGGAGGTCGTCGATGGCGTCGACGGCGAACGTGAGGCGAGAGATGCCCGGGGTGTTCGGCTGCATCCTCGGCCCGGCACCGGTGGCCACCGGCGTGCGGAAGGCCGACAGTTCGACCCGGCTGTGGCCGTCCGGGGTCCGCACGAAGGCGATGTCCGCTCGGACGTCGTCAAGCCCGAGGATCTGGTCCACCCATTTACCCTCGACCACTGACTCGCCCTCCAGTTCCAGGCCGAGTTCGACGAAGAACGCGATAGCGGCCGCGAGATCCTCGACCACAATGCCGGCGTGATCCATCCGGTAGATCGTCATGCCACGCAGTGTAAGTGTCTGTTGGTGAACCCGCGTCCGCGATCGCGTCGGCAGGGCGCGACCTGGTCATACCTCTCACGTTGGTGACAGAGGCGCCCTGCCACCGCGATAGCGGGGCCTTCGGCCGGGGCGGGTTCACGCGTTATGTCCCTTTCGCGAGGCACGTCGCAGCTCCGCCAACAGGCTCTAAGGGGCCACGGTCCCGGTCAGCTGCGCCGATGGTGAGCCGGCGCATCCCGCTCTAGCCGACGTCGTTGCGCACGTCGAAACCGAGGATGTCGCGGTAGAACGTCAACGCGGCTTCAGGGTCGTTCTGCGGGAGGAAGCTCCCGTGAATGCTGATGTCCATGACGGTCACGCGAGGTGAGGCCGGTTTCCGGTGCTTTCCGATTCCTGATCGGTCCGCGGATCTTCGGTGCGGGCCAACCGCTGGTCGAGTTCGTGCACGGCCTGGGCCAACCACTGCCGGGGCGGCAGCGCGCCCGCCGCCTTGCGCAGCCGGGTCAGCCGCTCCGACCGCTCGGCCCGCGGCATGTCCAGCCCCGCCGCGATGCCGTCGGCCAGTGCGCTGACGTCGAAGGGGTGCACCATGATCGCGGCATCGCCGAGTTCGTCGGCCGCGCCCACCTCGGTGGACAGCACGAGCGCGAGATCACGGCGGCTGACCACCGGGCCCTCCTTGGCCACGAGGTTCATGCCGTCCCGGACCGCGTTGACCACCAGGACGTCAGCCAGCGTAAGCGCGGCTAGGCCACGCTCGAAGTCGTTGCGGGTCTCCAGCACCACGGGTTGCCAATCCGGCGTTCCGAACCGCTCGTTGATCAGCTGGACGCGACGGCGGACCTCGCGGTCATAGGCCTGGTAGGCCGGAACGCCCTGGCGCGAGGAGTAGGCGAGGACGTAGTGCACCACTCGTTCGCGCCGGGACGGGTCCCTGCCGATGAGTTCGGCGAACCCGTCCAGCCCGCGGAGCAGGTTCTTCGAGGGTTCCATCCGGTCGACGCGCACGACCAGCCGGCGGTCGCCGACCAGCCGCCGCAGCTCTCGGCGGTGCGCCTCCGCGGGTGCGCCCGCGGAGGCCTGGCGTAGCCGGTCGGGATCGACACCGACCGGAAGGCAACAGATCCCGACCCGCCTGCCGTCGCGGTCGGTGACCGTGGCGCGGCCGCGATCCACCGGGTAGCCGGCGGCCTCGCAGGTCGCGACGAACGCTTCTGCCCAGCGGGGCACGAGGAAGGCGAGCAGGTCGGCTCCGAGCATGCCGTCGAGCAGCTCGGTGGCCAGGTCCGGCGGCAGCGCGCGGAAGGTGGCCGGATCGGCCCACGGGATCATGGTGAAGTGGGCGATTCCGACATCCGGCCGCGCGGTGCGGAGCTGCCGCGGGGCCAGCGACAGGTGGTAGTCCTGGAGCAGGACCCGGCCGGACGGTGCGACTTCGCTCGCGCACGCGCTCGCGAACCGCGCGTTGATCCGACGGAAGGCCCGCCAGCTTTCGCGCAGCCCCGCGTCTATCACCGGCTCACGGGCAGGATCGAGCATCTGGTGGTGCAGGAACCACAACAACCCGTTGGAAATGTCGCGGTAGTAGCCGTCGTAGTCCTGTCGGTCCAGGTCAAGCGACCGCAGCCGGACCGCGCCTTCCGGCAGCTCGACAACCGTCCCGCTTTCCCGTGTTCGGGCCGCGCGCCGGTCCTCCTCGGTGAGCGCCGCGGCGACCCAGGTTCCGTTCCGGCTGGCCAACGCCGGTCCGAGCACGCCGATCAGCCCGCCGCCGCCGCGGTTCTCCACCACCCGGCCGTCTTCGTCCACGCGCAGCTCGACCGGGCCGCGGTTCGAGGCGACGACCAGCGGCGCCCGCCCAGGTGTCATGGTCATGCGACTCCTTCCACTCCGACCAGCCTCAGCACAGCGGACAGGCCCCGGGGCCGGTCGCCCGCACGGTCCCGGGGCAGCAGGTAGACCGGGACACCGGCCGCCGCGGCCCCACCGTCACGGACCGGATCATCGCCGACCATGAGCGCGTCGGCAGGCTGGACACCCAGCTTCTGGCAGGCGGTCTCGAAGAGCCGCGGATCCGGCTTCTCGAGGCCGAGGTCGCAGGAGAGCACGAAGGCGTCCACCAGCCCGGCGAGGCCTGCCTCGCTGAACGAACCGCTGATGTCCCAGCCGGTGTTGCTGACCACCGCGACCGGAACCCCGGCCCTCCTCAGCGCGCCGAGCGTGGCGGCCGTGTCGGGGTATGGCAGCCAGGCGCGCACGTCGGTGACACAGTCGTAGTACGCCGCGGCGATCGCCGGTCCGGCCCCTGGCACCGACTCCGCGAGGGCGGTCCACCGCGCGCGGTGGGTACCGGAGTCGCCGTCCGCGCCGCGCAAGGCCGACCGTCCGGCCGGAGAGTCCACAGTGGACTGCATGGCGGCGAGGAACGCGTTCGCGGTGGCCATGGTCAGCCGGACGTCCCGCCTGGCACAGCGGGCGGCCAGCCGGGCTCCGGTGAGCACTGACGTGTCGTCGAACAGGGTGCCGGAAAAGTCGAACAGCACGGCCCGGCTCATCGACGCCCACCCCTTGCGAACGCCGCGGTGGCCGCGACGTTGAGCGCCACGAAAGCGAGGCACAGCATGGGAAGGTCGCCGATGGCGAGCAGCGGACCGGCGACGAGCAGTGTGCCGGTCGCGGCCGCCATGCCCATCACCACCTCGCCCAGCCCCTCCGCCCGGTGCCGCAGCCCATCCGGCGTGACGTCGATCAGCCATGCGGTGCCGCCGAGCAACTGCAGATTCCACCCCAGACCGAGGAGCAGGAGCAGGACCACATCTCCCTCGCCGGTCCAGAAGACACCGACCACCATCGCGGCCACCATCAGCACCGCGCCGGACAACGACACCCTGCGGTAACCGAATTGCCTGATCAACCGCCCGGTCAGCGGCGAGGGGCCGAACATGGCGGCAACGTGCGTCCCGATGACCAGGCCGGCCCCGTGCAGGTCCCAGTCGTGGTGCCGCAGGTGATTGGGCATCGCACCCATCACCGACACCATCGTCAGGTTGGTGACCGCGAGCACCAGCAACGGGGCGAGCCGCGCGCGGCTCGCCGCGGTCACCGTGCGCGCCCGAGCGGCCGGTGACCGGTCCTCGGCACCGCGGTCGGCCAGCAGCCCGATCGCCCCGGTCACCGGGAACAGCGCCAGCGCCAGCACGAACAGCCCGAGCGCGGCGGGCAAGCCCAGCTGGGCGGCCAGCACACCGGCCGGGCCGAGCAGCGCCGGACCGGCCACGGCGCCAACGGTCACCGCGGCCATGGCCACACCCATCGCCTCGGCCCGGCGTTCCGGGGTGGCCAGATCCGCCGCCGCGTACCGGCCGAGCATCACCCCGGTGTTGCCGACTCCCAGCAGCAAGCTGCCTGACAGCAGCGGAGCCAGGTGCCGCGCGCCGGCCAGCACGACGACGGCAGCCCCGGCGGCGGCGACCACATGACAGGCGGCCAGGCCCCTGGCCCGGCCGACCCACCGCATCGCCCCGGTGACCACCGGTGCGGACAACGCGGCACCGATCACCAACAGGCCCAAGGGAAGCGGTCCATAGGCGGCCGAGCCGGTGACGGTCTCGGCCAGCAAAGGTCCGGCGACGGCCCCGGCCGCCAGCCCGATCGACCCCACCGCCTGGCTGACGCACAACAGCACCAGCCGTCGGTGGTACAGCGGCGACCTCGTCGCAGGAGAACGGCGCAGTTCTGTTCCAGGGATCCCGGTCACTACGACGCGGCTTCGTTCCGAATCCCCACCGGCGCGGACGACGGCCGGGTGACCTGGCCCGCGCGCATGCGGACCCGGTGGTGAATGAACATGTTGGTTTCGTTCATCCGGTGCACATGCGGTCTGGCCAGGTCGACCACCCGCCGCAGGACGTCCTGCGGCACGCTCGCCAGCGTGACCTCGAGCAGTGTCCGGGACAGCAGATCGAAGCCGTCCCGCACGACCTCGGCGTCGCGCTCCGTCTCACACAACGCGTCCAGTTCGTCCAGGCGATGGCGCGCATCCTCCGGCAGGGTGACCTTGTTGACCACGAGGTCGACGTCCGGCGAGGCGCTGGCCCGGGCTCCGGGCGCCTCGAAAGAGTTGATCAACGGGCTCAGGTCGCCGGCGAACGTCGGGTCGTACAAGCCGGGGAAGGCCTGCTCCTCGTAGCCGGGGTCGTAGCCGGAGATGTGCAGCGGAGCCACGCCCTGCTCGGCCATCGCCCCGAGCGCCACGTCCAGCAGCGCGACCGGCCAGCCCAGGTTCCTGATCGCGTGCAGCCCGAGGCCGTCCTCCGCGGAGGTGACCGCGGCGACCAGCATGAGCTGGGCGGACTCCCGGGCCGACTGGGCGTAGAACATGCTGTCGACGGAGTGCAGCCGAACCACCTCGCCGCGACGGCACCAGCTCCGGAAGCGATCCAGCACGATGGCGTTGTCCACCACGTGGGTGAATCTGGCGGCTGACGCCCGGAGCACACCCCGAGTCGCGGCGTCCGCCACGATCAGCTCGGCGACCCGCTTGCTGGCCGCGTACACATCGGGCGTGTAGGGCCGCAGCGCCTTGCCGGTCGAGGCGAGGACGAGCCGGTCTGTCCCGGCCTGCGCGCACGCCTCGACCAGGTTGCGCGTACCGAAAACGTTCGTCGTCACCGTTCGGTGCACGGCACGCTCGGCAAGGCTCGGGTCGCGCTGCGCGGCCGCGTGGAACACCACGTCCGGCTTGATCTCGGTGACCGTGTTCACCAGCGCGTCCCGGTCCCGCACGTCCACCTGGTGGTACGCCGCGACCGGAGCCCTCGGCGCGACCAGGTCCAAGGCGACAAGGCGGCCGGGCCGATCTCGCGCGAGCCGCCGGAGCAACGCCGTTCCGATGCATCCGGACGCTCCGGTGACCAGGACCGTGCGCCCGGCGAGGTACTCCCGCACGCCGTCGTCCGGCACCTCGATACTTCGCTCGGCCACCGACAGGTAGCGCCGGAACTCGGCCGCACTTTCACCGGACGCGGCGACGAGAGCCGCGGACAGCTCTCGCAGCCTGGGCAGCACCGCCTCGTCAAGGCCCGGCCCCGGCGGGGCCATCCGCGAGATTTCCGCCAGGATGGTTGCGGAATTGCCGGACATATTCTCGACCACGTCTCTCCCCCGATCTTTGGGGCCTTCAGGCGGAAAGCTACTTGCGAATGCGGAAACGTTCGTCCTCCCCGGGTCGCCGTCAGGCAATGCCCTGATTCTCGGCCGCCTCGCACGCGAGGCATCTCCTCGACTGCTCAAGAGAAAAGGGAGAGCACGACGGGAGAAGAATCGGGGCCCCCGGCCGTGGTCACCTTGGTCGAGTAAGCACCCAAGTCGAGCTAGCGCAGAGTGCACAAGCAGATGAGGCCGCAGCCGCCGGTGGTCCAGCATCTTTCGCATCTGCCGGCGATGATCGACCCGTCGCATTCCGGCGGTCGCCGCGATCTCGTGCTGCCGCTGGGCCGGGCCGCGATCACGGTGGGCGCCGACGGCGTGCTCGTGGACGTGCATGGCGCCATCTCCGGGCCGGCTGATTCATTCCCGGCGCGCCGCGGCGTAGGTGGCGGCCGCCAGGGCGACCGCGAAAAGCGTGTACGAGGCGAGCAATCCGGTGCCGGAGGAGCTCAAGGCGCCACCGACGGCCCGGCCCAGCAGCTGCCCGACGCATTCCGCGGTGATGACGGCGGTCGCCAGTTCCGCGGCGGTGAAACCGCTCGAACCCGCGGTGGTGGCTCTGATGTACAGGCCAGGATAGGCGAGTCCGACGCCGATTCCGGCGACGGTCCAGGCGGCGAGCGCCGTGACGAACGAACCGCCGAAGGTCAGGACGGCGGTGCCGAGGGCGGTCAGGCCCAAGCCCACGACGGGGAAGCGGGCCGAGGTGAACCGGGCGGTCACCAGGCTGGTCACCGCCCAGCCGAGCGGGGCGGCGCTCAGGACGATCGCCGCCTGCCCGAGGCTCACCCGGAACCCGCTCGTCAGGAGCACGGTGATCAGGCTGTCCGCGCCGAAATAACCGATGGCGAAAAGCACCATCGCGCCGAGTGCGGCTGGGGTTCCCGGCCGGAGCCGCGCGGTGCCCGGCGGCAGGATCGCGGTCATCCCGGCGACGGTGATCGCCGCCCCGGCGAGCGCGAGCGGCCAGGAACCCGCGCTGAACACGACGAGTGCCGCGCCCAGCGGTACGGTCAGCGTCTTCGCGAGCGGTCGCTGTCCGTCCTCTGTGGACGGTTCGCCGCGAGCGGCGCGCACGACCAGCAACCGTCCGAAGAGGACGAACGGCACCGGGAGCAGCAGGGTCCACCGCCAGCCGACGAGATGTTCCAGGCCGAGGGTCGCGGCCGGGCCGACCAGCGCGGGCACGATCCACATCGCCGAGGACGCCGCGACCACGCGGATCCGCAGCCGGTCGTCGAGATGCCGGATCGCCGAGCTGATGCCGAAAATCGCCAACAGCCCGCCGGCGAGCCCGGCGGCGAACTGGCCGAGGGCGAACATCCATGCCGTCCGTGCCGTCGCGGCCAGGAGGAGCCCGCCGAGGTAAGCGGCCATCCCGACGGCGAGTGTGCCGCGCGGGCCCAGCCTGCCGAGAACCCGGCTCGCCAAGGGAAGCGCGACGAACAATCCCAGTGTCGAGCCGGCGATCAGGAGCCCGAGGTCGTTCCTCGCGCCGAGATCGGCGGCGACGATCGGCAGCAGGCTGGAAGCGACGAAACCGGTGACGGCCGCCGCGAACTCGAGCGCGACGATGCCCACCGCGAGGAACAGCGGACCCGCGCGCCGGGTCTCGGTCACGTGTAGAGGTCGCGGTCGTACAGGTTGAGCTGCACCCACACCCCGTCCGGGTCCTGGACGCGCAACGAGTGACCGAAGCCTTCGTCCATCGGCGGGCCCGGCTCGAATCCGGCCGCTCGCAGGCGTTCCGCGACGTCCTCCAACGGTTCTTCGACCTCGAAGGCCAGCTCACACCGGCCCACGTCGTCGCCGGAGGACCGGTGGATGGCCAGCATCCCGCCCGCGGCGGGCATCTCGACCCAGCCTCCGGGCCGTGACACCGGCCCGACGCGGAGGCCGAGCGTCTCGTAGAACCGTGTCATCGCCTCGACGTCCGCGCTGTAGCGGATCGGCATGACTCTCATCGCTCACGTTCCTCACTGGTCCGCCGCAGGTACTCCTCCAGCACCCGTTCGACGAACGACGAGAGCGACTCGTCGGCGTCGACGGACGCGTGCTTCACCCGCTTGATGAGGTCGTTCGGCAGATAGACGTTGAATTGCCGCTTGGCGACCTGGGACATGCTCGCATGCTAGCAAGTGAGCATGCGATCACGCGAGCGGTCGAAGAGCACCAGCGGGATCGTGGCCAGCGCCAGCGCCGCGCCGATCCACGGGATCGCGGTCAGTGAAGCTCCCAGGTTCACTGCACCGGCGGCGAAGGCCGGGGTGAGGCTGATGCCCAGTTGGAAGGCCGAGACCGTGGTCGCGCCGGCGAGGGTCGGGGCGGACGCGGCGATCGTGAAGACCCGCCCGTAGAGCGCCGGATTGAGCACGAAGGCCGCGACACCCAGCAGGAACACCGTCGGCACGACCACCCAGGCGGAAGTGGCGAAAAGCGCGAGCAGCGCCGAAAAGACCGCGATGCCGGCGCCGCCGCCCAGCAGCGCCTGGTGTGGACGGCGGTCCGAGATCCGGCCGCCGAGCGACAGGCCGGCGAAGGCTCCGATCCCGAACAGCGCGAGGACCGCGGGGATCCAGACCGCGGGCAGGACGTCCGCGAGCATCGCCGCCAAGTAGTTGAAGGACACCATGTACGCGGCCGTGCTCAGGATGGTGATCGCGTAGACGCCCCAGAGGCTCGGTGTCCGCATGGCGCGCAGTTCACCCGAAAGGCTCGGGGCGGCGGAGGTGGTGGCCGGCAGGCCGACGGCGCAGGCGACCACGCCCAGGGCGGTGAGCGCGACGACGCCCCAAAAGCCGCCGGTCCAGTCGGTGAGGTTGCTCAGCAGGGTGCCCGCCGGTCCCCCGGCCACCATGGCGACGCTGAGCCCGGCGACGACGACACCCGAAGCGCGGGCGTTGCGGTCGGGGGTGACCAGGCTGATCGCGGTCACGGCGGCGACGGCGAAGAAACCGGCGTAGGCGAGACCGGCGAGGAACCTGGTGATCAGGAGGATCCAGTAGTCGTCGGCGAGCAGGCCGACCGCGATGGCGGCGGCGAAGACGGCCTGCGTCGTCGTCAAGGCCGTGCGCCGTGGCCACTTCAGGCTCAGCACGGCGAACGGCGGGCCGCCGAGGACGACCCCGAGGGCGAACGCGGTGATGAGGGCACCCGCGGACGACAGGGAGACGCCGAGGTCCGCGGCGGCCGCGGGCAGGACCCCGGCCATCAGGAACTCGGCGCTCCCCATCGCGAACAGGCTGAAAGCGAGGAGGTAGACCCCGGCGGGAAGGCGTTTCGTCTCGATCATGCCGCCAGCATCGGAAGCTTCTGGCTGTTTCGGCAAAGAACTTTGCCGGAACCGGGACGAGGTGCTGTGCTGGCGGCATGGAGAGCCAACCCACCGTCATCGCGGCGATCGAACAGATCGCGCCCCGGCTGCGCCGCGCCCGGGAGAAGAAGGGCACCACGCTGGTGGAACTCGGCCGCGCCACCGGCATCTCCACCAGCACCCTGTCCCGCCTCGAATCCGGGCAGCGCAAACCGAGTCTCGAACTGCTGCTGCCGGTCATCGCCGCGCTGGGCCTGCGCGTCGACGAGATCGTCTCCTCACCGAGAGTGCTCGAACCGCCCGCGGACGGCCGGGTCCTCATCCCGCTCACCCGGCACGAGGAAGGGCCCCGCGCCTACAAGATGACGATCCCGGCGAGCGACGACGAACCCCGCCCGCGATCGCACGGCGGACGCGAGTGGCTCTACGTGCTGAGGGGCAGGCTCCGGCTCGTGCTCGGCGACCAGGACGTCGTGCTCGGCGCCGGCGAGGCCGCCGAGTTCGACTGCCGGACGCCGCACTGGTTCGGCGCCACCGGCCGCGGGCGGGTCGAGGTGCTGAGCCTCTTCGGCGAACAGGGCGAACGAGTCCACGTCCGCGCCCGCACCCGGTGAGCTCTCAGACGCGCTGCTGGATACGGATCAGGTTCCCCGACGGGTCGCGGACGGCGCCGTCACGCAGGCCGTACGGCTGGTCGGTGGGCTCCTGGATGACCTCGGCGCCCGACTCCTGCAGGTGCTTGAAGAGACCGTCGAGGTCGTCGGAGGAGAACAGGATGCTCGCGTAGGTGCCCTTGGCCATCATCTCGCCGATGACGCGGCGTTCGTCCTCGGTGATACCCGGGTCGACGGCGGGCGGGTGCAGCACGATCGACACCGGCTGCCCCGGCGGGCCGACGGTGATCCAGCGCATGCCGTCGTAGCCGACGTCGTTGCGCACCTCGAAGCCGAGGGTGTCGCGGTAGAAGGCCAGAGCGGCTTCGGGGTCGGTCTGCGGGAGGAAGCTCCCGTGAATGGCGATGTCCATGACGGTCACGCTAGGTGAGACCGGTTCGCGACGCTTCTCGATTCCTGATCGCTCTTCATCGCCGCCCGGATCGCGGCGACACTGCGATCGACGTCCGCTTCGGTCGTGCTCCAGTTGGACACGGAGACGCGCATCAGGCGCATGCCGTGCCAGGTGGTCGCGCCCATCCAGCACTCGCCGGAACGCTGAAGGGCCTCGACGACCCTGTCCGTATCGTCGCCGAAGCTGACCAGCACCTGATTCAGCACCACGTCGTTCACGACGGTGACGCCTTCGCACGCTTCGAGTTTCTCGGCGAACCTCCTGGCCAGCGCGCAGCACCGTTCGATCATCTCGGCGATCCCCGCGCGGCCGAGTTCGCTGAGCGCCGCCCATGTCGCGAACCCTCGTGCCCGGCGGGAGGACTCGGGCACGAAGTCGCTCGGCGCCCTCACCCCGCCCTCTCCCTGGCCGGTCAGGTACGCGGCGGTGAGCGCCATCGCGGCCCGGTGCGACTCGGGATGGGCACAGAAGGCGTACCCGCAGTCGTAGGGGACGTTGAGCCACTTGTGCCCGTCGACCGCCCAGGAGTCGGCCTCTTCCAGCCCCGCGGTCAGCCGTTCGAGCGCGGGGGCGGCGGCCGCCCAGAGCCCGAAAGCGCCGTCGACATGCACCCACGCTCCGTGACGGTGGGCGATCTCCGACGCGGCGGCGAAGTCGTCGAACGCGCCGGTGTTCACGTTCCCGGCCTGAAGGCAAACGATTGCGGGTCCGTCGAGCTGCCGCTCGAGATCGGCGATGTCGATGGCGCCCTGGCCGTCCGCGCGGACCGGCCGGACGGCGTCGGTGCCCAGGCCGAGCAAGCGGAGGGACCGGTCGATCGTCGCGTGCCGCTCCTCACTGGCGACGACCGGCAGCGGCGGCGCCCCGTGCAACCCGCGGCGCTCGACGTCCCACCCGGCCCGCGCGAGGACGTGATGCCGGGCGGCGGCGAGGCCGACCGTGTTCGCGCCCTGCCCACCGGTCACGAAACCGAACGAGGCACCGGACGGCAGGCCGAGGACGTCCTTGAGCCATTCGCCCGCCACCTCCTCGACGATCGCGGCGGCGGGCGAGGTGATCTCGTTGAACGCGGGCTGATCCCAACCGGTCGCCAGCATGTCGGCCGCCGTCGCGGCGTCCAACGCCCCACCGGTGACGAAACCGAAGTACCTCGGGCCGGTGTTCGCCACCAGGGCCGGCTCGACGGCGTCCGCCAGCCGCCGGATCACGTCGGCGGGCGCGGCGGGTTTCTCGGGCAGGTCACCGAGCTTCTCCCGGACACCCGTCGTGTCATCGGGGAAGACCGGGGCGTCGGCGACGTTTTCGCGGTAACGGGTGACACGGGAGGCGACGTCGGCCAGCAGATCCCGCAACTCGGTCATCCGACGACCCTCTTCCGTCATTCGTTCATGATTCCACGACCGCGGCGTGCGGGTTCTTCCCGAACCAGGCGCCTGCCAGGAACAGAGCGCCGATGAGCAGCAGGATGAGCGTTCCGCCGTCGAAACCACCCAGCAGTCCGAGCAGGACCGCCCACGCGACAACGCCCGAGCCAAGCCAGCCGGGCACGCGATCGCCGCGCCGGGTCTGCCGGAGCACCAGCGCGCCGAGCAGAAGCAACGGCACCCCGAAACTGCCCGGGCCGAACCAGAACGCCTCGGCCATGGGAAGCCGGTCGGGTGAAGGGGCCAGCGTGACCGTGTTGAAGAATCACAGCGGGATCTCCATGCTGTCGCTCGCGCTCGCCAGCCCCAGCGGCGCGGGCCGGACCTCCGTGTTCGGCAGCGCGACGGTCACCGCCATCGCGAGTCCGGCGGCGATGAACGCGGCCACGGTGGCGAACCGCCGCAACGCGACGCTGACGAGCACCGTGAATGCGCAAAGACCCGCCACCCACAGCACCCAGGCCGGGGAGTCCGCCACCAGGAGGATGTCGAGCGACGGCGGCCCCAGCAATGCCGCGACGGCCAGCGCGAAGAGGACGTCCGGAACGATCGGGTGTGTCCGCGTCCACCGGTCCACGCGGTCGGTCCACGTCACGGCCGGATCGTAGACCGCTCCCGGCGCGGCGCGGGTGACCGCCGTTGGCCTGCCCTACGCACTGTCTTCAGCCAGTCCGCCGAAGAGCGGCCGAACCTCTTCGAGAACGCGTGCGTACACGAGCGGATCAACCCCGGACACCCCGCTGCCGCTCCCCGCGGCGACCACCACCGCCGCCACGTCGTGCAGTTTCACGTTCGTGTGCTGCGAGATGCTCACGAGCGCCTCGAAGGCTTCGTCAGGCCCCCAGGTGCGCAACACCATGAACATGCCCTTCGCCTGCTCGATCACGGGCAGCGAATGCATGGCTTCTTTCAGCTGCCCCAGTTCCGCCGCTTCCCCCTGCCCATCCTGTGACGTCATGAGGTCATCTCACCGCATCCGATCGCGCGCCACCACATCCCACGCCGGTCAAGATCGACTCGCCCCGGTCGACCGGGTCACCGCACACCGGCGCGGACCAGGTGCGAAACGAACAGCGTGACCAGGTCGTCATGTGACCTTGGGAAACCTTGTTTGACCTGCGTCGGAATGCCCCGGTACCGTGTGGCGTTAGCACTCTTGTCGGCTGAGTGCCAATGCACGAAGGAGCAGCAGTGCCCACCTACCAATACGCCTGCAAGGAATGCGACCACGCTTTCGAGGCCGTGCAGTCGTTCTCCGACGCGAGCTTGACCGTGTGCCCGCAGTGCTCGGGGCCGCTTCGCAAGGTCTTCAGCTCGGTCGGCGTGGTCTTCAAGGGCAGCGGTTTCTACCGCACCGATTCGCGTGACTCGAAGGCCAGCACCACCTCGGCCCCGGCCAAGACCGAGACCAAGTCGGAGTCGAAGCCGGAGACCAAGAGCGCCGCATCCTCCTCCGCGGGTACGACGAAAACGGCCGCCGCCGCTTCCTGACGTCCCGAGTTGTCCACAGGCCCCCGGTTATCCACAGCCGGGGGTTTTCGTACTTTCCAGGGCAGCGCACCCGCCCCTAGCGTCGAGATCATCACCGATCGACGAGGGGGGATCCCGTGCTCCACCATCTGCCCGTCCTGCGAAGACTCCACGGCAGGCCCGCCCGGCTGCTCCGCCGCTGGCTCGCCCTGTCCCTGCTGCTCGGCGGCCTGATCACGCTGTTCCTGCCCGCGTCCGCCCGCGGCACGCCCGGCACCGCGACCGTCGTCTCCGCCCGCGACCTCCCGGCGGGTTCGCTGCTGAGTGCCGGGGACGTCAGACTCGTCGACCTCCCGGACGACGTCCGTCCCCTGGGCGCCACCGGCCTGCCGTCCTCGGTGGAGGGTCGGATGCTCGTCGGTGCGGCGCGGGCGGGTGAACCGCTGACGGACGTCCGCCTGCTGGACGCGGGTATCCCCGGATCGGGTGATCCCGAGAATTCAACTGTCCCGGTGCGGCTCGCCGACGCCGGTGTCGCGGAGTTACTCAGGCCGGGCCGTCGGGTCGACGTCGTCGCGGCCGCCGAAGCCGGGAACGAGGCGTCTGTGCTGGCCAGCGCGGCCGTCGTGGCGGCGGTGGGCGAGCAGGGCACCCGCGACCCGAAGTCCTCCGGTGCCGGGAGCAAGGGACCTTTGGTGCTGCTTTCCCTGCCGTCCGCGATCGCGACACGAGTCGCGGCCACCTCGCTGGAACGGTCCATAACGGTTACTCTCCGCTAGCTCGCGCCTGCCCTGTGGCGGCGGGCGCCTGCGTCCCCCCGGTATGGAGATGGGACGGTCGGCGAACCGTCCCAGGTGAAAGAGGAGAGCGTCTTGATCAAGGGCTTCAAGGACTTCCTGATGCGCGGGAACGTCGTCGACCTGGCGGTCGCGGTGGTCATCGGCGCCGCGTTCACAGCGATCGTCACGGCCTTCACGAACGGCCTGATCAAACCGCTGATCAACGCCATCGGCGGTTCGGACGCCGCCAAGGGGCTGGGGTTCAACATCCTGAGCGCGAACGACTCGACGTTCATGGACTTCGGTGGCGTGATCAACGCGGCGATCAACTTCGTGATCGTGGCGGCCGTCGTCTACTTCGTGATCGTGCTGCCGGTCAAGCACGTCCAGGAGCGGCGCAAGCGCGGTGAAGAGGCAGGCCCCTCGGAGCCGACCGATGTCGAGCTGCTCACCGAGATCCGCGACCTGCTGCGCGCGCAGCAGAACCGCGCGAGCTGAGCCGGATCACCGGTCGTGATGAGGCGGCCGGTTCTCCAGGAACCACGAGTCGGAGTCCGGGGAGCGCTGCCCCGGCTCTCGCTCGTCGGAGGTCGTGTCCGGCAGGACGTCGCCGAAGATCTCGTCGACCCGCCGTTTCTCCGCCGCGGAGGGGCGCTTGTCTTCGTGTTCACCTGGCATGACGTCCATTTTCGCACCGGTCGCGGGGGCCGCCCGCCGGTGGGACCATCAGCGCATGAGCATCGTCGACAAAGCGAAGGGGCTGGCCGCGCAGGCCATCCACAAGGCGGAAGAGGTCGCGGGCGAGGTCCGCGAGAAGGCCGGGCCGCTGGCCGAGAAGGCGGGCGACGTCGCGGCCAAGGGTGTCTCGGCCGCGTCGGCTGGGGCGAACAAGGTCACCGGCGGCCGGTTCGAGGACAAGATCGGCCAGGTCACCGAAAAAGTGGAAGGAGTGCTGCACCAGGACAAGAAGGGCGAGCCCGGGACCGAACCCGGACCCGCCCCGAAGAACTGAAGAACTAGGCCTCTTCGAGCCCGGACAGCTCGTCGATCACGTACGGCACCAGCGACGAGAGCGTCGCCATGCCGTCGCGGACCGCCGCGCGTGAACCCGCGAGGTTGACCACCAGCGTGCTGCCGGAGACCCCGACGAGCCCGCGGGAGATGCCCGCGTCCACCGCGCCGGCGGCGAGGCCGGACGCGCGGAGCGCTTCGCCGATGCCCGGGATCGGGCGGTCGAGCACACCGGCCGTCGCGTCGGGAGTGCGGTCGCGCGGGGAGACCCCTGTGCCGCCGACGGTGATCACCAGGTCGGCACCGCCGATCACCGCGGTGTTGAGCGCGTTGCGGATCGCGGCCGTCTCGGCCTCGACCACGACGACGCCGTCGACGATGAACCCGGCCTCTTCGAGCAGCTCCGTGACCAGCGGTCCCGTGTTGTCCTCGTGTTCGCCGTGGGCGACGCGATCGTCCACGATGACCACCAGTGCGCGGCCCAGCCGTTGTGCGCTCCGTTCCATAGGCACACCGTATCCGGTTTCGGCTGATCTTCGCTCCGGCGGTGCCGCGTAGTTGTGACGATTCCCTGACGTGAGCCGGTAATCCGGGTTCACCGCCGGAAATCGCCCCTAGCGTCGGAGTGGTGCGAACACTGATAACCGGCGGGGCCGGGTTCATCGGCTCCCACGTGGCCGATCTGCTGTCCGATGAAGGTCACGAGGTCGTCGTCCTCGACAACCTCCTGAGCACCGCGCACGGTTCGTCGCACCCGCCGGGGTACACCGGCCGCCACCGGTTCCTTCGGGGCGACGTCGCCGACACGGAGCTGGTCGCGGAACTGCTGGACGGTGTCGACGCGGTCTGCCATCAGGCGGCCGTCGTCGGGCACGGGGTCGATCCGTCCGACGCGCCGTCGTACGCGCTGAACAACGACTACGGGACCGCCGTGCTGCTCGCGGCGATGCACCGGGCGAAGGTCCGGAAACTGGTGCTCGCCTCGTCGATGGTCGTCTACGGCGAAGGTCGCTACGAATGCCCTGCCCACGGCATCGTCCCGCCGTCGCCGCGGAAACAGTCCGATGTGGATGCCGGACGCTTCGAGCCCACGTGCGCGGCTTGCGGCGCCGAGCTCGGCTGGCGGCTGGTCCCCGAAGACGCGCCGCTGCGGCCGCGAAGCACCTACGCGGCCACCAAGCTCGCGCAGGAACATCTGGTGGCGGCGTGGGCCCGGCAGACCGGCGGAACGGTCTGGGCCCTGCGCTACCACAACGTCTACGGGCCGCGGATGCCGCAGAACACCCCGTACGCGGGCGTCGCGTCGCTGTTCCGGTCCTCGCTCTTGCGCGGTGAGGCGCCGATCGTGCTGGAGGACGGGAAACAGCAGCGCGACTTCGTGCACGTCCACGACGTGGCGAGGGCGAACGTCCTGGCGCTGGGCACCGACGGGCCCGAAGGTGACCTGACTCCGCTGAACATCTGTTCCGGGCAACCCCACTCCGTCGGCGAACTCGCCGAGGAACTCGCGAAGGCCTGCGGAGGACCGGCTCCGAAGATCGCCGGGGGTGCCCGGCCCGCCGACGTCCGGCACGTCGTCGCCGACCCCGCCCGCGCCCGGCGGCTGCTCGGCTTCACCGCGCGAACCGGTTTCACCGAAGGCATCGCCGGGTTCGCCACCGCTGAGCTGCGGGAACCGGTCGGTCTCTGAAACCGGGAACAGACCCGGCCCCCGCTGGGTTGTCGTTCCCGGCAACGGAATCGACTTTTTTTGGGGGTTTTGGTGGGCATCACCGTCGGAGACATCGAGATCGAAGCGATCGGGGACGGTCTGATCAGGCTGCCGCTCGCGTTCTTCCCGGGTCTCGACCCCGAAGCCCACCCGGACGTCTTCGACGAGGACGGCACCGTGCACGTCCCGACCGGCGCGTACCTGATCCGCGGCAACGGCCGCACGATCCTCGTCGACACCGGCCTCGGCCCGCGCGAATTCGCCTTCCCGCCGGGGATGACGCCCGCCAAGGGCGACCCCACCCCGCCGATGGGCACCGGCGGCGACCTCGCTGCCGCGCTGGACAAGGCGGGCTGCCCGGTCGACGAGATCGACACCGTCTTCCTCACCCACCTGCACAACGACCACATCGGCTGGATCGCCCCCGAAGGCGACCTGACCTTCCCCGGCGCTCAGGTGGTCTTCGGCCAACTCGACTGGGACGCCTTGATCGCGCCCGCCGGGACGGGCGAATGGAGCCGTGTCGGTATGGAGACCGCTCGCGGCGCGGGGCTGACCGAGGCGATCAGCGGCGACGTCGTCGAGATCGCGCCCGGGATCGTGGCGCGGCACGCCCCCGGTCACACGCCCGGCCACTACGTCCTCGACATCACCGCGGACGACGAGCGCCTGCTGCTGCTCGGCGACGTCCTGCACACGCCCGCGCAGCTGACGGACACGCGCGTGGGTTTCCTCGGCGACGTCGACCCGGAACTCGCGCTCCGCACCCGGCAGCGGTTCCTCGCGGAAGCGGAAGAGACCGGCGCGATCATCGCGCCGGCCCACTTCCCGGACATGGGGTTCCTGCGGCTCTGACCTACTTGCCGCAGAGCACCTTGTCGGTGAGCAGCTGGTCCGCCTTGTTGTAGGCCTGCCCCAGATCGGCGTCCGAGTCGCCGTAGGTCATGGAGAGCTCGAAGGTCCTGCTGCCGTCGGGGGTACTGGCCATCACTGTCCCGTAACCGTGGAAGCCGCCCATGCCCTTGAGGACGGTGCCGCAGCTCGCTTCCTGGACGTACACGCCCAGGCCGTAGCCGCCCTTCGGGTGCGGTTTGCGCATCTCGGCGAGCAGCGGGGCCGGCAGGAGCTTTCCGCCCAGCAGCGAGGAGAAGAACGTGTGGAGGTCCTTCGTGGTCGAGATCAGCTCACCGGCGCTGGACGCCCACGACGGGTTCTGGTTCGTGATGTCGACCGTCTTCCACTGCCCGGGCTTCTCCTCGTAGCGGTAGTAGCCGTGCGCGTGCGGCCCGGGGATGCCCGGCCAGGTACCGGGCACCACGGTGTCCCGCAGTCCGAGCGGCCGCAGGATCCGCCGCTGGATTTCGTCGCCGTAGGGGCGGCCGGAGACCTTCTCGATCACCAGCCCGGCCAGGACGTAGTTGATGTTCGTGTAGGTCCAGTCCGTGCCCGGCGCGAACAGCGGCGGCTTGGACAGCCCGAAGCGCACCAGTTCCTCCGGCCGGTAGGTGTGGAACCGGTTGTCCAGGAACTCCTTACCGGTCAAGGGGATTCCCGGCACGATCGTGCCGTCGGGCAGCATCGCGCCGGTGTAGTCGAACAGGCCGCTGGTGTGCTGCAACAGCATCCGCACCGTGATCCGCCGGTCGAGGCCGAACTCGGGCAGGTATCCGGTCACCGGCGCGTCCAGGCCCACCTTGCCCTCCCCCACCAGCTGCAGGACGACGGTGGACACGAAGGTCTTGGTGTTGCTGCCGATCCGGAACCGCCCGTTCGTCGGCGGCTTGGCGGCCGAGCCCAGCTCGCGCACCCCGGCGCTGCCGGTCCAGTCGCCCCGCGCGTCGTGCACCCGCAGCTGTGTCCCGGCGAAGCCGGAGGCGGCGATCTGCTCGGCCATCGCCCGCAGATCCGGCCGGTCCCGCCCGTCGCTCGCGGCGGCCACGCCGGGCGCGACCCCGGCCAGCAGTGCGGCCGCCACCGCGGTGATCCCGGCCCGTCGGAAGAATCGCTTCGCTGAAGTCGTCATGGCTGCGACGATCGCGGTCCGCGCTGACACCGCGGTGACACGCCGCTGACACGGTCAGGGCATGGCGAGCGGAAGCCGGACCTCGAACCGGCAGCCGGGGCCGTCGTTCCGGACGCCGATGCGGCCGCGATGGGCTTCGACGAGGCCTTTCGCGATCGCGAGCCCGAGCCCGCCGCCACTCGCCAGCCCGCCGCGCTCGGGGGTGCGCGCCGTCGTCCCGCGGAACGCGACGTCGAAGACCCGGCCGATCTCGTCCTCGGGGATCCCGCCGCAGCCGTCGGAGACCGCGAGCAGCGCCTCGCCGCCGTCGATGCCGATCTGGACCGCGACCGTCCCGTCCGGCGGCGTGTGCCGTACGGCGTTGGACACGAGGTTGCGCACGATCCGCGCCAGTTCCGGGTCGCTGCCGGAGACGACCGGCCACACTTCGGCGTATTCGATCATCCGCACGCGTTTCTGCTCGGCGAGCGGCGCTTGCGCGGCGACGGCGTCGCTCACGACGTCGCGCAACGGCACGGCGGCCATGGTCAGCCGCAGCGCGCCCGCGGTGATCCGCGACAGTTCGAACAGGTCGCCGACCATGCCGGACAGCCGCGTGGTCTCACCGCTGATCCGCCGCGCGTAGCCGGTGACCTCGATCGGGTCGGCGACGACGCCGTCCGCGACGGCCTCGGCCATCGCCTGGATCCCGGCCAGCGGGCTCCGCAGGTCGTGGCTGATCCACGCGACCAGTTCGCGCCGCGACGCCTCGGCCGCGCGCTCCCGTTCCCGCGCCTCCCGCTCCCATACGCTGCGGCGCGCGATCGCGCGGCCGAGCACGAGCGCCGCCGGCACGGTCACCAGCGCGACCAGCACACAGACCAGCGTCATCGTGGTCAGCGCGGGGGTGAACATGAACCCGCTGATCCCGAGCACCGCGATCAGCGTCGCGAGCACCGGGATCAGCACGAGGATCGTCATCGTGCTGGCCAGCGAGCCGCGCCGGAGCAGGTACAGCGCCAGCCCGCCGAGCAGCATCACCGGCAGCGCGAACATCAGCGCGAACGGCAGGATATGCCAGGCGTGCGCCAGCATCTCGCCGAACGACTCACCGGAGCCGATCATCGCCGCACCGGGTCGTACCGGTAGCCGACGCCCCACACGGTGGCGACGCGGACGGGTTTCGCCGGGTTCTTCTCGATCTTCTCCCGCAACCGTCTCACGTGGACGGTCACGGTGGACTGATCGCCGAAGTCCCAGCCCCAGACCTTCTCCAGCAGATCGGCGCGGGAGAACGCCACGCCGGGATGGGTGAGGAAGAACGCGAGCAGATCGAATTCCCGGCTCGTCAGGGGAAGTTCCACGCCGCCGAGGGCCGCCTGCCGGGCCGTCATCTGCAACGCGAGGTCGCCGTCGGTGATCACGCGCGCCGCCGGTTCGGGCCTCGGCATCCGCGCCCGCCGCAGGACCGACGCCACGCGCAACGCGAGTTCCTTGGGGCTGAACGGTTTCGTGACGTAGTCGTCGGCGCCGAGCTGGAGCCCGGCGATGCGGTTCTCCTCCTCGCCGAGCGCGGTCAGCATCACGACCGGCACCTGGCTCACCTGCCGCAGGCGGCGGCAGACCTCGAGTCCGTTGAGCCCGGGCATCATGACGTCGAGGACCACGAGATCCGGCCCGGTCGCGGAGAACAGCCGCAACCCCTCGGTGCCGTCACCGGCGACGTCGACGTCGAAGCCCGCGACCTCCAGGTACCGCCGGACGACGTCCCGCACGGTCTCGTCGTCGTCGACCACGAGTACGCGGCCCTGCTCTGTCATGTCGTCCACCTCATCGTCTGTCAGTGAACCCGCGGCCGCGATCGACGTCGGCAGGACGCTGCCCGGTCGAGCGACTCACGTCGGGTTGCGAGGGCGCCCTGCCACCGCGATAGCGGGGCCTTCGGCCGGGCGGGTTCACGCGTATTGTCACCTTTCCGAATTCGTCGCAGCTCCGCCAACAGGTACTCACCAGCTCGTCAGCACCAGATGGTTCACCACCAGCGCTGTCGCCGCCGACGCGGCGAGCCACCACCGCCGTCCCTTCGGCGGCAGCAGCGCCACCGCGGGCAGCAGCCACACCGCGAACGGTAGCCAGATGCGTTCGACCTCCGCCTTCGACAGGCCGGACAGATCGGCGAAAGCGATCGCCAGCGCCGCGGCCGCCACGATCAGCGTGACCGGCTCGCGGAACGACCGTTTCGGCTCGGCGAGGAACTCCGCGCCCGCCCGCCGCGTCCCGGCGATCACGGCCGGGCCGAGCGCGATCAGCACCGCCGCGATATCCGCCCACACCCAGTAGGAGTACGGACGCAGCGTCGCGATTCCCTGGTAGTAGCGCTCGACCACCAGGTGATAGCCGTCGATCCACCAGAACCCGGCCAGCGCGAACGCCACGACGACCGTGGCGGCCCCCGCCGTGGCGAGAAGCAGGATCCGCCACTCCCGGGTCAGCACGACGACGGCGAGCACGATCACGCCGAGCAGCACGAGACCGTAGGAGAGGAAGAGCCCGAACCCGAGCAGCAGACCGCCGGGGAGCGCGAGGATCCGCCGTCGCGTGGCGAGCGCCAGGAGCGCGATCCCGGTCGCCGTGACACCCGCGAAGAGACCGTCCGCGGACACGCCGATCCAGATCGCGCCCGGCGTCAGGACGGCGAACGGCAGGACGGTCCTCGCGGCGTCCTGCCTGCCCAGCGCGGAGAGCGTCACCGGCACCGCGACCACCGCGAGACAGCCGACCAGCACGACGACCGTCGAGGCCCACGCGCCGCCCTGCAGACCGAGCCGGTCGAGCCAGACGAAGACCAGCGTGGCGCCCGGCGGATGCCCGGAGACGTGCGTCGTCCACGAATCCGGCTGGAAATCCAGGATGCGCGAGGAGAACTCGTCCAGCATCTTCGGGATGTCGGTGATCCCCGGGACCTCGTGCAGGTATTCGTGTTCCGTGGTGAGCCTGCCGGTGAAACCCCGTGTCCAACCGTCGATCATCGCCAGCGAGAACGTCCACGCCAGCGCGGTCACGTAGCCGAGCGCGAGCAGCGGACGCCATCGCAGCCTCGCGGCGAGCAAGGGACCTTTGGTGACGACCACGAGCGCGAGCACGAGCGCGGCCACCGAACCCGGACCCACATGCGGCAGCCACAGCCCGAACAGCGGCGGCGCGAAAGCATAGATCACCACGCCGGAATCGGGACGGTTGTAGTGGAGGCCGACCGCGATCGCGGCGGCGACCACGAGCATCGCCAGCCCCACGGCGATCAGATCGGCCCGGCGGCCGGCACGGGAAGGGGCGGTGACTGTGGACATCACCGGCACCATAACCGCGTTTTCGGCCTCCGACGGCCCGGTGCCGCGGTCCGTCAGAACTCGGTAAGAACTTCCCCGACGTCAGAATTCGGTAAGCAGCACAAGGGTTTTGGTCCCTCCATCCCGGACTTAACGTGCGTTGCGTGAACGATGACCAGGTTGACGTCGTGCTCCCCTGTCTCGACGAGGCCGGTGCCCTTCCCGGCGTGCTGGCGGCCCTGCCCGAGCGGTATCGGGCGATCGTGGTCGACAACGGTTCCACGGACGGTTCCGCCGGAATCGCGGCCGGGCTCGGGGCGAAGGTCGTCCACGAACCCCGGCGCGGTTACGGCGCCGCTGTGCACACCGGGCTGGAGGCGGCCACGGCGGACGTCGTCTGTTTCGCCGACGCCGACGGTTCCCTCGACCTCGCCGAACTGCCGATGCTGGTCGGCGGCCTCGCCGACGCCGAGCTGACGGTCGGGCGGCGGATGCCCAGCGGTCCCGGTGTCTGGCCGTGGCACGCGAGAGCGGGCAACGCCGTGATCTCGTCGCTCTTGCGATACAAGGGATTGCCGGTCCGCGACATCGCGCCGCTACGAGCCGTCCGGCGGCAGGCGCTCCTCGATCTCGACGTCACCGATCGCGCCTTCGGTTACCCGCTCGAACTGCTGATCAAGGCGAGGCGCGCGGGATGGCGGGTCGCCGAGTTCGACGTGTCCTACGGCGAACGCGCCAAGGGCACGAAGTCGAAGGTCTCCGGCTCGCTGCGGGGAACGTTCCGCGCCGCGCGGGATTTCGGGCGGGTGCTGAGCCGATGACCTTCTGCCTGTTGATCGTCGCCAAGGCGCCCGTGCCCGGTTTCGCGAAGACGCGGCTGTGCCCGCCCGCGACACCGGAACAGGCCGCCGAGATCGCGGCCGCCTCACTGCTCGACACCCTCGAAGCCGCCCTCCTGACGCCGGACGCACGCGTGGTCGTCGCCATGACCGGCGAACTCCGCAGGGCCGCCCGCGGCACGGAGATCGCCGCGACACTCCGGAAAACGGAGGTGATCGCCCAACGCGGGGAAGGTTTCGACCTGCGGCTCGTCAACGCCCACGCCGACGCGCCCCGTCCCGGGGAACCGGTGCTGCAGATCGGGATGGACACCCCGCAGGTCACCCCGGCGCTCCTGGCCGAAGCCGCGGACCGGCCCGGAGATGCCGTCCTCGGGCCCGCCGAGGACGGCGGCTGGTGGGCGCTCGGGCTCAAGGATCCTTCGCACGCCAAGGCTCTCGCCGGGGTGCCGATGTCGCGTGACGACACCGGACGTCAGACCCTGCGCGCACTGGCCGGCATCGGCCTCCGCCCCGGCGCCCTGCCCACACTGTCCGATGTGGACACTTTCGCGGACGCGCGCCGGGTCGCGGCGGCGGCTCCGCACGGCCGGTTCGCCCGAGCGGTGGCCGAAGTCCGGTGACCACTTTCGACCGCGGCCTGCTCGGCCACCGCTGCTGGCTGGAACTGGCGACCGGCGAACGCGTCGACCTGCCGGTCGACCGCTGGACGGCCATCCCCTGCGAAGGCGACGACGTCCTCCTCACCGCTTGTGACGGCCCGACCCTCGACGTCGGCTGCGGGCCCGGCAGGCTCACCGCCGCGCTGACCGAACGCGGCGTCGCCTCGCTCGGCGTCGACATCTCGGCCACCGCCGTGCGGCTCACTCACGCCCGTGGTGCCGCCGCGCTGCACCGGGACGTGTTCGACCGGCTCCCCGGCGAAGGGCGCTGGCGGCATGTCCTGCTCGCCGACGGGAACATCGGCATCGGCGGCGATCCGCACCGCCTCCTCGCGCGGATGGCGGAACTGATCACGGACGGCGGGACGGTACTCGTCGAACTCGACCCGCCGGGCCGCGGACTCCGCCAGGACCGGGTCCGGCTGCGTCCCGACAAAGGACCGTGGTTCACCTGGGCGTGGGTCGGCGTCGAGGCGATCGCGGACCTCGCCGCCCGCACCGCGTTCCGCGTCGCGTGGTCCACCAGCCACGGCCACCGCTGGTTCGCCTGCCTGGAGAAAGCATGAACACACCTTCGGAACGGGTGACGTCCCGGATCGGGCTCGCGCTCGCCGTCACGTTCACGCTGTGCTTCGTCACCGGCCTGCTCAGCCATCTCGTCCAGCATCCGCCGTCGTGGTTCGGCTGGCCGAGCCGCCCGGTCTGGCTGTACCGGATCACGCAGGGCACGCATGTGCTCTCCGGTATCGCGTCGGTTCCCCTGCTGCTGGCCAAACTCTGGAGCGTCTACCCGAAACTGTTCGAACGACCGGTGATCCGGTCGCTGCCGCACGCGCTCGAACGTCTGTCGATCCTCGTGCTTTCCGCGGCCGCCTTCTTCGAACTCGTCACCGGTCTGTTCAACGTCGCGCAGAACTATCCGTGGAACTTCTACTTCCCGCAGCTGCATTACGCGGTCGCGTGGGTGGCGATCGGCTCGATCCTGGTGCACATCGCGGTGAAGCTCCCCAGCATCCGCCGCTCGATCACCCGGAAGCCCGAGCCCTCGCGACGAGCCTTCCTCCGCACGACCTGGCTGGCCGCGGGAGTCGCCGTCGCCGCCACAGCCGGGGCCACGGTTCCGTTGCTGCGTAACGTTTCCGGCCTCTCGTGGCGCAGCGGTAAGGGGCCACAAGGGCTGCCGGTGAACCGGACCGCCGCGGCGGCAGGCGTCGTGGACACGGCGAACGACCCCGGCTGGCGGCTTTCTGTGGTGACCCCGGACGGCACGAAGACCTATTCGCTGGAACAGCTTCGAGCCCTCCCGAGGACTTCGGCCGAGCTGCCGATCGCGTGCGTCGAGGGATGGAGCGAGTCCGCGCGCTGGAGCGGTGTCTCCCTGCCGGAGCTGTTGCGGCACGCCGGAAGCGCACCAGGCACTCCGGTCCGCGTGTTCTCGCTGGAGAAGGCCGGGCTCTACGGGATCAGCGAACTCCCCGGCGAGCACACCGCGGACGACCTCACCCTGCTGGCGCTGGAACTCAACGGTGAAGTGCTCGACGCCGACCACGGCTTCCCGTGCCGGATCATCGCCCCGAGCCGGCCGGGCGTCCTGCAGACGAAATGGGTCACCCGTTTGGAGACGCTGTGAAGACGTTGCGGCTGCTGCTGTTACTGCCCGGCCTCGCCGCGCTCACATGGGGCGCGGTGCTGTTCTCCGAGTACGCCTTCCCGCTGCGCCCGGACGTCTTCGGGACACTCGGATGGCTCGTCGGCGGCCCGCTGGCGCACGACCTGCTGATCGCGCCGCTGGTCGGCGCCGTGGGATTCACGCTGAGCAGGTTCCTCCCGGAACGCTGGAAGACGCCGGTCAAGACGGGCGCGGTGCTCACCGGTGTGCTGACGTTGCTCGCGTTCCCGTTGCTGTGGCGTCCTTTCGGCGGCGCTCGGAACCCGGGCCTGCACGACGCCGACACCGTCACCGGTCTGCTCGTCACCCTGGCGGTCGTCTGGCTCGGCGTACTCGTGGCCGCGCTGGTCCGGCGGAAGGCGTGATATCGGGTCGAAAGTCAAAGGTGGCGTGATCGAGTCAATGGCGAAGCAGGCCGCCCGGAGCCTGACGTGCTCTTGATCGTCCACAAGGGACTCCAGTCGGGGAACAGTGTCCATTTTGAGCACTCACGACCCTTGTCAAGAACCGAACATCTAGCCATAAACCAGACATTTCATCGCGCGAAAGTGTCCCTTGTGGACACTCGGGCCACGATCGGCTCCCATGGCCAGTCCGGAACCATGTCACGAAGGCCTCCTGCGCTCGTCGGAGGCTCAGCTCGCCACGCACCTGCCGCAGCCGAAGGCTCCTTTCGCTGCATCGGACGCGACGAAGGGAGGCTTCGGCCCACCGCCGGCCCCGCCCACGAACCTGACACGTTCGCTCTTCTTCTCCCTGGAAAGGGCCACGCGCGACCGGGATTGGCAGCCGGTCGCGCGTGGCCTCTTCGGGTCCGGCCCGCTGGGGGTTCGAGCCGGAGCTGGTCTCGGCCGCGCACTGCGGCCGAGCGTCTCTGGATGGGCTAGTTCGGGGTGACGGGCTGCCCGCCGAGGGTCACCTCGATGACCTTGTCCCCGCTGAGCGTGAACTTCACCTTGTCGTTCGGCGCCCGGGTGCGGATCTCGGCGACGAGCGCGTCCGCGTTGGGTATCGGCCGGTCGTCCAGCTTCGTCACGACGTCACCGGATTTGAGGCCCGCCTTCTCCGCCGGGCTGCCCGGCGAGATCTCACCGAGCTGCGCTCCGCCGGTCGGCGCCGTCTGCACTCGCGCGCCGATGAAGGTCTGCGTCGCCTGGCCGGTGTTGATGATGTCGTCGGCCGTGCGGCGCGCCTGGTCGATCGGGATCGCGAAGCCGATGCCGACGTTGCCGCCGCTCTCGCCGCCCTGGCCCTGCGCGGACTTCGGGCTGTAGATCGCCGAGTTGATGCCGATGACCTGACCTGCCATGTTCGCGAGCGGGCCACCGGAGTTACCGGGATTGATCGCCGCGTCGGTCTGCACCGCCGACATCACGGTGGTCTGGTCGCCGTTGCCGCCGGCGCTCACCGGCCGGTTCAGCGCGCTGACGATGCCCGAGGTGACCGTGCCCGTCAGTTCGAACGGCGAACCGATGGCGACCACCGGCTGCCCGACGCGCAGGTCGTCGGAGCGGCCGAGTTCCACCGGGGTCAGGCCGCTGACACCGCTGACCTTCACCACGGCGATATCCGTCGTGGGGTCACGGCCGACGACGGTCGCCGTGCCCTTCTTGCCGTCCTGGAACACCGCCTGGATCTGCCCGCCACCGGCGGCGACCTCGACGACGTGGTTGTTGGTCAGCACGTAGCCGTCGGTACTGAGCACGAAACCGGAACCCTCGCCCGCGCCCGAGCGCCCCGACACCTGGAGCTCGACCACGCTCGGCGAAAGCTTCTGTGCCACCGCTTCGACCGAACCGGCGGGCAGATTGCCCGTCTGCTGGGCGGGCTTCGGCGCGTCGAGCGCGTTCACGGAAGAGCCGCCGGACGCGTCACCGGTCAGGTAGCCGACCGTGCCGCCCGCGACACCGCCGACGACCAGCGCGATCGCCGCGACACCGGCGAGCAGCTTGCCCGACGTGGACTTCTGCGCCTGCCGCTGCTGCGGGACCGCGTACACCGACGGACCCGGCTGGGTGAACGGCGTCTGCTGGCCCGGCACCTGGTGTCCCTGGGCGTAGTGACCCTGCGTCTGGTGTTCCTGGGACTGCGCCTGGGGAGACCACGGGTTGTACTGCTGCTGTTCCGGGGTGTAGGCCTGCTGCGCTCCGGTGTGCGGAGTGGCATGGCCGCCGAGGCCGGTCGCGTCAGGCTGCTGCGGCGCGGGCTGGGCCGCCCAGCTCGCGCTCGGCTCCGCGTCCGGCTGAGCGCCGGCGGGCCGCGCCTTCTCGGCGTCCTGGCCGCTGGGGTCGTTCTCGGTCATGTCTTCACCTTGCGGGATGGTCCTGAGAAGTTCCTGAGCCAAAGCTGTGCATCGGACATGAGTATGGCCCCGGCGGCGGGTGGCGCGCAGCCTGTTCGCGTCTCCCGGCCTGGCGTTTCACGCGTCTTCGGCCTCAGCCGTCTCCTCCGTTTCGGCGATCATCAGCTCACCCGCCTGCTCGATGAGCCTTTCCCTTGCCTTGTCGGGCAAACCGTCGTCCGAGACGACGACGTCGGCCTCTTCGAGCCCGGCGATCGTGGAGATGCCGACGATGCCCCATTTGGTGTGGTCGGCCAGCACGACCAGCTTGCGGCCCGCTTCGACCAGCGCGCGGTCGGTCTCGGACTCGGTGAGATTCGGCGTGGTGAACCCCGGGCCCTCGGCCATCCCGTGCACGCCGAGGAAGACGACGTCCAGGTGCAGCGACCGCAGGCTCTGCACGGCGACCGGACCGACCAGCGCGTCCGACGGGGTGCGGACGCCGCCGGTGAGGACCACCGTGCGATCCGGCTGGTTCACGCCGCGCAGCACGTCGGCGACCTGGATGGAGTTCGTGACGATAGTCAGGCCCGCGACCTCGTCGAGCGCCCTGGCCAGCGTCCACGTGGTGGTGCCCGCGGAGATGCCGATCGCGGTGCCCGGCCGGACCAGCCCGGCGGCGAGGTGGGCGATGGCCTCCTTCTGCGCGCGCTGGCGCACGGACTTGGCCTCGAATCCGGGCTCGTCGGTGCTCTTGCCGGCGACGGAGGTGGCGCCGCCGTAGACCTTCTCGACCAGTCCGCGGCCGGCGAGCACGTCGAGGTCGCGGCGCACCGTCATATCGGAGACGCCGAGCCTCGCGACGAGATCGCTGACCCGGACCGCCCCGGTCCGGCGCGCCTCCTCGAGGATCACCGCCTGCCGTTGCCGCGCGAGCACTAAGCCTCCCTGGATCAACTACACAAAATCCTACACGATCAAACATGGCGCGACGAGCCGCGCCGACTGTCACCATGAGGCCATGGCCAGGCTTCGCGACGTCGTCTTCGACTGCCGTCATCCGGCTTCGCTCGCCCGTTTCCGGGCGGCCGCGCTCGACGGCTACGAAGTCGCACCCTATGACGAAGAAGAGCTTGATCGCCTTCGTTCACTGGGGTTTTCGGGCCCCGAAGACGATCCTTCGGTACTGGTCGAAGCAGCGTCGGGACCGCGGCTCTTCTTCAATCAGGACCTGACGGGAGACAGCGTCGAACGGCTCGTCGCCTTGGGCGCGCGTGTACTCGCCGATCCGGAAGGGAACGAGTTCTGTCTCGTTATTCCTTGACGCCTTCGATCGGGACGCCGCGGAAACTCAGCACGAAAAGCGAGACGGCGCCGAAGAACAGCGCGATGTCGGCGACGTTCCCGACGAACCAGCCGTTGTAGTCGATGAAGTCGACGACGTGGCCACGCGCGAAACCGGGCTCGCGGAACAAACGGTCGCCCAGATGCGTAGTCGCGCCACCGAGCAGCAGCCCGAGCGAGATCGCCCAGCCCGCCGAGCGGACCTTGCGGGAGATCCACAGCAGCGCGACCACCGCGGCCGCGGCCAGGATCGCGAAGATCCAGGTGGAGTTCGCGCCCAGCGAGAACGCCGCGCCGGGGTTGTAGAGCAGCCGGAACCGGATGAAGTCGCCGATCACCGGGATCGGCGCGTGGCCGGTGAGGGCGTCGACGGCCCACCATTTGGTCAGCTGGTCGGCGGCCAGCAGCACCGCGGCCACCAGCAGTGTCCACAGCAGACGGCGGGGCGGCATCTCAGGCGCGTTCTCGGTGCTCATCACCCGTCAGCGTAATCACCCGTCAGGCCGGGGCTCCCGGGAGCCGCAAGGTCATCAGAGCGCCACCGGTGGACGCGCGCCCCGCGTAGACGTCGCCGCCGTGCCGCTGCGCCGCGTGCTGGACGATGGCCAGCCCGAGCCCGGAACCGGGCAGCGTCCGCGCCTCCGACGAGCGGTAGAAGCGGTCGAACACCTTCGGCAGGTCCTCGTCGGCGATCCCCGGCCCCGAGTCCTCGACTTCGAGCACCGCGGTGCCGTCGCCGACCGGGTACAGCCGGACCCCGACCGTCGATCCTTCCGGCGAGAACTTCACCGCGTTGTCCAGCAGGTTCAGCACCGCGCGCTCCAGCGCGCTCGTGTCGCCGGTCAGCACCCATGGCTGGAGCGAGACGTCGAACTCGATCTCGCCCGCGCGGCGGCGTGCCCTGTCCAGCGCACGCTCGACGACGTCGACCATCTCGACCCGCTCGTGCTCGATCCGCGGCTCGTCCTGGCGCGCCAGTTCGACGAGGTCGCCGATCAGCTGGGTCAGCTCGTCGAGCTGGCCGCGGATGTCGGCCTCGATGTCGCTGCGGTCCTCGTCGGACAGCGTCCGCGCGCCGGGCCTGCTCGCGGACAGGAGCAGCTCCAGGTTGGTGCGGAGCGACGTCAGCGGGGTGCGGAGTTCGTGGCCGGCGTCGGCGACGAGTTGCCGTTGCCGCTCCTGCGATTCGGCGACCGTGCCCAGCATCGTGTTGAAACTCTGGGTGAGGCGGGCGAGTTCGTCGTCGCCGCTGACCGGGATCGGCCGCAGATCACCCGTGGTGGCGACGCGTTCCGCCGCCGACGTGAGTCTGTCGACCGGCCGCAGGCCCGCTCTCGCGACGGCCGTTCCCGCGGCCGCGGCGACCAGGATCCCGGCGCCGCCGATCAGGAACAGGACCACCGAAAGCTCGTTCAGGGTGCGCTTCGTCGGCCCGAGCGACTGGGCGAGCACCATCGCCTGGCCGTCCCCCTGCGGGAGGGCGACGACGCGGCTGTCGGTCCTCGGGTCGGTGCGCAGGGAGAACGCCTTGTCCCCGGAGGCGACCGCGATCTCGTCCTCGCCGTACGGCGGGCGGCTCCCGGACTGCGGATAGGTCAGCCGGACCTTCTCCCCGACCGTCAGCTGCCCGATCTGCAGGTCCGCGCTGGCGAGGAAGGCGCCGGGCACCTGCTGCAGTTCGGTCTGCACCTGCGGCGAATCGACCGCGGCCTGCGCGCGGGCGAGCAGGTTGTCGTCCACCTGCTGGTAGAGGTTGTCGCGCACGACGAGGTACGCGCCGAGCGACACCAGCGCCACCGCACCCGCCACCGAAGCGGCCGCGAGCAGCGTCACCCGGCCGCGGAGCGAGAAGCGCCGCGTGCCCCAGCGGTCGCCGCGCGGATCCTTTTCGGACACGTCGACGACCGGGACCGGCTCCGTCACGGCGGGGTTTCCCTCAGGACGTAACCCACTCCCCGCACCGTGTGGATCAGCCTCGGTTCGTTCCCAGCCTCGGTCTTTCGGCGCAAATAACCGACGTAGACCTCCAGCGCGTTGCCCGACGTCGGGAAGTCGTATCCCCATACTTCCTCCAGGATCCGGCTGCGGGTCAGAACGTGCTTCGGGTAGGAGAGGAACAGCTCCAGCAAGGCGAATTCGGTCCTCGTGAGACTGATCTCCCGCCCAGCCCGGCGCACCTCACGCGTCCCCGGGTCCAAGGTGAGGTCCGCGAACGAGAGGATTTCGGCGTTCTGTCCGGCCTGCGGATCCGGGATCGCCCGGCGCAGAAGCGCGCGAAGGCGCGCGAGAAGCTCTTCGAGCGCGAAGGGCTTCGGTAGGTAGTCGTCCGCGCCGGCGTCGAGGCCGGACACCCGGTCGGAAACGGTGTCCCGCGCGGTGAGGACGAGAATCGGAAGGTCGTCTCCGGTGCTCCGCAGCCTCCGGGCGACCTCGAGGCCGTCGAGCCGCGGCATCATGACGTCGAGGACCATCGCGTCGGGTCTGTTGGCGATGATCGCTTCCAAGGCCTGTGCGCCGTCCCCGGCCAGTTCCACCTGGTACCCGTTGAACTCAAGGGATCGCCTGAGTGATTCACGGACGGCCCTGTCGTCGTCCACTACGAGGATGCGCATGGCGACAGTCTTACGCAGAGTGCTGAGACTCGCCTAAGAACACACACAGAACCAACAAAGGAAATCCGGCGGTCCAGATGACGTTTCAGCCGGTCTCGGGCCCTTTCGCAACGGGTGCGTTCCATCTCCGCCACAAAGCGAGCATCCGGACCCCCACCACGGCGGCGGCTGCCACCACCGTCACCGCCCCCGGCGGCAGTCGCAGAGAGTGACCGATCACGACGAGTACGGCCCCCGCGAGCGCCGCGACCGCGTAGATCTCCTTCCGCAGCACGAGCGGGATTTCCCGCAGGAGAAGATCACGCACGGCGCCGCCTCCGATACCCGTCGTCATCCCGATCAAGCACGCCGCGTAGGGAGTGGCGCCCGCGTTCAACGCGATGGTGGTCCCCGCCGTCGCGAACACCCCGAGCCCGAGCGCGTCCGCGAGCAGCACGGCGCGCCGCAGCTTCGCGATCTGCGGATGGAAGACGAACACGACCAGCGCCGTCCCGCCGCAGACCGCGAGATAGGGCCAGGTCCGCAGGGTCGTGGGGGGCGTGATCCCGAGCAGGACGTCACGGATGACCCCGCCGCCGAGCGCGGTCGTCAACCCGACGACCACGACTCCGAAGACGTCCAACCTGGACCGCACCGCCGCGAGGGCACCCGAAGCGGCGAACGCGATCAAGCCGAGGAACTCGAGCGCGGTGAGGATCATTACTGGTCGAGCAGGCCACCGCGGTACGCCAGCAGCGCGGCCTGCACCCGGTTCGCCGCGCCGATCTTGGACAGGACGGCCGAGACGTAGCCCTTGACCGTGGCCTCGGACAGGTGCAGGCGTCCGCCGATCTCGGCGTTGGACAGCCCCTGCCCTATCAGCCCGACGACCTCACGCTCCCGCTCGGACAGCGACGCGAGCAGCTTGCGCGCCGGCTGCGCGGCCCGCTGCTCGTCCCGGTGCGACTGGACCATGCGCGCCGCGACCCCCGGATCCAGCACCGCGCCACCCCTGGCGAGGTCCCTCACTGCCCGAAGGAGAGCCGCCGGGTCGATATCCTTGAGGAGGAAGCCGTTGGCCCCGAGCCTGAGCGCGAGACTGACGTAGTCGTCGATGTCGAACGTGGTCAACATGGCCACGGTCGGCGGATCCGGCAGGGCCAAAATCGCCCTCAACGCGCGAATACCGTCGTCAGGCGCCCGCATCTTGATGTCGAGTAACGCGACGTCAGGGTGGTACCGCCGGGCGACCTCGACCGCTGATCTCCCGTCGCTCGCCTCGCCCACGATCTCGATATCGGCAGCGCCCGACATCATGGCACGCAGGCCCGAACGGACCAGTTCCTCGTCGTCGGCGAACATGAGCTTGATCAACGAAGCCCTCCGGCAGCCGGGGGAGCGGCGTCTCGCGTCCCGTTAACGAAGATTACCTACTGTTGTTCAGGGTTTCGAAACCAGACACGTACGAGTGACCCGCGCGGGTCATCTGTGTCGATCTAGCGCTCGATTCAGACCCTGGTTTGTTGCTGGAGAGTGTGGCTGCTCCTGGGCGGATCCGCAGGTCGAGTGTCACTAGGCGGCCAGTGTCCCGGTCTGGCCGCATGCTCTCTCGCGGCCTGTCGGGCAACCGCCGTTCGGGGCATTCGGGGCTTTCACCGGGCTGGCCGCTGGCGCGCTCCGATGTGACGACGCCCTCCCGTGCTCCCTCGCGTGGCTACACGGTAAGCTGCGCGTGGCAGTACATGCCCTCGTAGCTCAGGGGATAGAGCACCGCTCTCCTAAAGCGGGTGTCGCAGGTTCGAATCCTGCCGGGGGCACAAAACGGATGGGAACAAGATCATCGGCCGCAGCCGGTGATCTTGTTCCCTTTTTCTTGTTTGCACTGTACATGGCGCTGTCGAGCGTCAACGAGCCAGATGACCGCCGCTTCGTGGGCGGCGCGGCTGGCGGCGGCGACGGTGGGGCCGCTCAGCGTGGCCCGACAGGTGACGGTGTTGGTGTCGCAGTTGTAGCGGACCTCCAGCCAGAGGGCTTCGAACAGTACACGAGCGAGTTCCTGGGGTAGTGGGTCGACTTCGATCTTCATCATGGGGAGTGCGCCGAGCAGGGCGGGGTTGGGTGCGACCAGTATGCGCAGTTCAACCTCTGCGAGCTGTAGCTCCAGCTGTTCGCGTTGGGCTCGGAGCTCGGCGCGTCTTTCGTTGATGTCGCGGATGAAGTGTTCGTCGGGGTCATCGACGAGATCAAAGTTACGGATCGTGCCCTTTGATCTTGACGTCCATGTCGGTGATGGCTCGCCGTAGTCCGGCGATCCGCTGCTCTCGTTCCTGCACTGCGGTGGCGCTGAGGTCGCAAAAAGTGTTGCGTTGAGCAGTTGGCGCCGGTAATCGCCGAAGACGTGGTCGGACAGGAAGCAAGATGCGCACACCGCCGCAGCTCTCGAGCGAGTGTCCGAGTTGATGTTTCCCTGCACCCTCAGCACTTGATCATCAGTTCGCAGACGATGCTGATCGTTGACCAACGACGTTATTATCGAAGGCACGCAACGCGGTCATCGCCAAGCAGGGTCGCTTCGGCTGCTCTGGTAGCGCATGCAGCGCCACAGTCGCCATTGCCGAGTCCGGTAGATCATGCCCAGCAGTGTTATGGCGTCCGGCAACTATCTCCCCTCAAGGGATTGGGTTCGCCGAACCACCTCGGATCGGATCGTTTCAAGCCCTTCCTGAAAGAATCCAGGCGTTCTATGGTCGCCGATCACCAAGACCCTGTCCAAAAGGACATTAGACCGTTCACAAGAAGTTTCAGAAACGAGCGAACAAGCGTGGCACGCTGCGCGGTTCAGACTGCTTGGTCCTTGACCGCGACTTTCCCGACACAGCGGATCGGCCGAGCACCAACCGGCTTCTTCGACGGCCGACACCAGCGTGCGAGCGAGTCTTGGCGCCTCTCCCTCTCGTACGAGTCCACCGAGCGTCCCTTCAGCGTCGCCGGCAGCGGTGTAGATCAAGATCCCTGCCTCTGACCTCGGCGTCGTCTCGGCATAGATGCGTTCCCTCAAGGAGGCGGACGAGTACCCGCACGAGAAGGCGAGCCTGCGCATCAACAGGTGGGCCAGCGTGTGAAGCAGGATCGCGCGAGGAGTTGCCTCGAAAAGCCGTGATCCCAGAATGCTATTACGACGGCGGGACTCAAGCAGGCTCACGCGAGACTGGACCTCGTCCAGTTGTTCCCATTCTGCCAGCCTCTGTTGGTTGAAAGCGAGGAAGATCCCCTCCCCGAACGATTCGACAGCGGGAAGCCAGCGCCCGCGTCCTCGCCGCCCCAGATGCACGTCGACCAGATCGGCGTCCGCCGAGTAGCGGCGGAACCCGTGCAAGACCCGGATCTCCCGAAGTCTGTGGGCGAGCACCACCGCGTCGATGTCTTTGGCAAATCGCTCGATCACTGGAGACGTATCGACTGCGGGACGGGCGAACTCGGTCGCACTGATGACGAAGTCCTGGGTGCCGACAGGCTCGTCGGTCGAGCCGACAGCTTGGAGGAAAGCGTCCCACTCATCGCTGAGAAGACCTCGGCGGGCCTCGCGCAGAACCTCGTTCGGATCCCCGTCGAGAGCTTGACGGACGAGGCTCTCGTCGATTCCGAGGTCATCGGCGATGAGACCGATGAGAATTGCCGCCCGTGGGCCGTGAGGAGCACTGCGAACATCCTCGAAGTTGCGATGCTGCCGCACCTCAGCCGCGATGTCTCGCACTCCCTCCAGAGGTTCCGGGATGTCGAGGGCTGTCGTGGTGTCGGCCAAGGTGACGTTGGTTGCACCGCGCTGCAGCACTTCAAGGGGTTCGTCGCACGGAAGTGTGTTGCGCTGCCATGGCTGCCCGCCAAGACAACTCACACCGATCCGACGCAAAGCCCCACGGGCCGGGAGATCACCGAGATTCCGAACGGCATCGCAAGTCAGACAGCGCACAGCGAGCCCTGACAGGCCTTCGTTGCCCTTTACCGCCATGTCGAACACGAGCACCCGATCGTGGCAACGTAGTTGGGAATCCGACTCCGTTGCGGAGTGTGCCCACGTGTCCCACGGGACGTCTCTGACGTGGCCCTTGGTGGTGCACACTGCGATGAACCGCATAGGCACCAACTTTCCGCGGCATTGGTTGCACTGTGGCGACTCGCCCGTCTCCTGCTGGGCCCGGTAGTGGTCCATGCGCCGGCAGTCCTGGCAGAAGAGCCACCGCGGGAAGCGCTGGTATGGAATCCCCGGGCTGTTGATCGACGGTCGCGATGGAACGCTTGGGGGAGACCGCAATTCCTGCACGCCGAGACGTTCCTCAAGGCGCTTGGACTCCACACGCACGGTTCTGTCGTAGGGCCATTCGCTGATGTCGACACCCATGAGGGATTCCCCCATGACGTCGATGATGGCCCCCACGCCGAACGGCGAGATGGTCTGACTCAACCGCACGGTTCTCATCGACGCCCCTCTCCCACCGCCAGGATGCGGACCTGGCGATCGACCGACCGCATGGAATGCGCAGTCGGCCAACCTTCTCCTTGTGCACTGAAGTCTTTCAACAGGGAGGCGTGCTCTCTGGACCGGTAGTAGAGACGTTCGCCGCGCTCGGTGAGCGCCTCCGCACGTTCGTGCCATTCCCGGGCGATACGTCGCAACTCACGCTCACTCGCCTCTGCCTCGTCCGGATCTGCGCGCTGAACGGCTGAGATCAGATGGTCAAGCGCCCGTCGCACGAACGCATCATGCATCGAGAAATCGCCCGCCTGCTCATTTCTTCGGAGACTGGCCCCATGCCGTACGAGCAGCACGAACGCAGCGCGCAATGACCGCTCGCGGGACGCAAGTGACCAGGGCGTGACGCTCGTGGGCTCGACGTACCGGTACAGCGATTCATGGTAGGCCCGGAAGGACTCGTAGTGGGAGCGGTCCCGCGATTTGTTCGTCCGGAGCAACGTGACAACCAGCCCGGGAACCTTGGCAGAGCGACCTACGCGGCTGGTCGCCTGAATGTATTCGGACGTCGTCTTCGGCTGGCCGTTCATGACCATCACCCCGAGCCTCGGGATGTCGATGCCCACCGAGAGCATGTTCGTGGTCGCCAAGACGTCCACGACGTCCTGCTGGCCGACGCCCTGTTCGAGCCGTTTGATGATTTCTGGCAGCTGTTCAGCCGGAACTCCGCTGGTGAGTTCCACGACTCCGTCGCCGCGTAGACTGCGCGTCGCATTGCCGTCGATTCTCCGAGCATGCAGCATGGCATCGACGTCGTCACGGACCTGTGTCACGGTTCGCCCGAGCTCGCGCAGGCTGTTGTGGTAGATGACGAGCGTCCAGTAGGCGTCCAGAGCATCGCCGGTCAATCCCAGCATCGAGGGCGCCTGAAGGATCGCCACGGCGGTCAGGATTGTGGCAGAGGCCTGGGTGAATGCCTGTGGCATCAGCCCCACGTACAACCTGCCCGGACTAGTCCGATCGGTACGAGCGAAGAAGCTGTCGTCGGCGTCGAGCCCAGCAGGTGGGAAGAGTTCGACCGACGACCCGTACAGGTTGCGCACCTGATGGTCTGCTGCCCGAATGGTTGCCGTGGATGCCACGATCTTGGGCTTGCTGCCGTCCCAGGAGAGCAATGCGTGTACAGCAGCCTCGTACAGCGCGACGGTGGTTCCGAGCGGCCCGGACAGCAGGTGCAGTTCGTCCTGGATCACCAGACTCGGTGCGTCATAAGGCATTGCCCTGCCGAAGACGCGCCCCGCGTCCGGAACCCACGGCAGGCGAGCGAGCTTGTCCACGGTGGCCAGGAGGAGCGTCGGCGGCTCCGCGAATATCTGCTCGTCCACTACGCTCACCGGCAGGCTTTCGTGGAAGTGACAGTCCACGTGGGGACAGAAGAACTCGAACGTGCTCTTGGTCGCCCTGATTCCGTACGCCGGGCTCGCTCCCCCGTCGACGCCGACCTGCCGGCGCCTCGGAACCACGGGAACACCGCACCACGGGCAGTTCAGCAGCTGGAAGGGATTGTCGGGCTTCTGCGCGCGAAGGAGTTCCTTGAACTGCTCAAAGGCATCGCGATAGTCGTTCGGGGTGGTTTCTCCACCCACCCACAGGCCGATTGTGAACTGCGGCGTGCCCTCCAGAGCGGGGTGAGTCTCCCTGAGGCGTTCAAGCGCGCAGATCAAGGTAGCGGCGCGTTGAAACTGCTGACTGGTCAACAGCCTCAGGGTGTAGCGCATGAGGATGGCGGTTCCCCCGCCGCGGATGCCGTTCACGAGGCGCCTGCGGATCATCTCGAATGCGCCGAGTCCGAGGTAGGCTTCTGTCTTCCCGCCGCCGGTGGGGAACCAGATGAGATCGACAGTCTCTCGGTCGGTATGCCCCTCGTTCGCGGTCGACGCGAGACTCAGAAGTTGGAACCCAAGCTGGAAGTGGTGCCAGCTCGGTTCCTTGGCTTCGGTGTCCCTGGCTGCGAGTGGAGCCCCCAGAACTCCCTGATGGGCTCGGACGTGTCGCGTTTGAAGCATCTGTTCGCGCATCGCGGCGTTGGCGAGCCGAAACGCAAGCAGGCTTGTGGCGTCCCTCCGCAGGAGGGCTACTCCCTCGTGCATCCGTTCGGCAGCGCGCCCCATCCGCTCGAGGAGTCGCTCGGCGGCGGGCCTGTGGATCTCCTCGAGACCGGCGGCTTCCTTTGTACGAACGGCGATCCAGCTCTCGTACTCGCCGACGAATGCCGTGAGCTGGGCGCACAGGACACCAGTTTCGACCGACTCGTCCGCGAGGTGCGCCAGCCGGAGCACCTCAGCGTCACCCGATGGCGGCGCCATACCCCGAACGATTGTGGTCGGCAGCATGTCCGTGCGTACTGTCCGGATCTCGCCGTCCTGGTCCCCGTCCCAGTCGACGGAACAACCGTGCCCGATCCCGTAGACACGCCGATGTCGGTACAGCAGCCGGAGTTCCTGATCTTCCGGGTCATCCGACAGGTCCGCACTGCTGGGGTAAGGCAGAATCCTTCCTTCCTTGACATGACAGGCGAAACCGGCTTGGAACAGGCACATCTCCGCAGGCGGCGGAGACTCTGCCTGGTCGTGTTCGGCACAGTTCTCTAATGCCACGGTGACCAGCCAGGCCGTACCTGTCCGCCTCCAGACACAGACAAGTTTCGCCCTGTCGTCGAAGAGGCCAAGCTTGTTTCCTTGGGAGCCGTGCTCGGCGTGCAGGACCACCTCGTCCCGCCAGTCGCGGCGGACCCACTGCTCACGATGGCCGGGTTTCTTTCCTGGCACCTTCTCGTAGGTTCCCACGGTGATGACGCAGTGCAGCTTGGGTGCGTCGTGAAGGAACGAGATGGCAGCGGAAGCCGGGTGCCAGTTGTTCGCCATCTCGATGGGATGGTCCAGCTCCTCGTCATGCTCGTCAGTGCCGAGAGTGTCACCGAAGTGGCGTTCGGTGGCCGGTCCCTGCGGGTACAGCGTGCCGACGAGGTAGGTGTGTTCCGGTCGGGTGTGGATGACCTCTTCCGGCCCTGATGCAGGCCCCAGGTAGTGCGTCCGCAGGTGGTCGAAGAAGTTCTCACGCACGCCGACGGGGTCGCAGTCACTCATCGTGTGGTCCTCTTTTCGGGGCCCTGCTCGATCTGCCGCCATGCAGTCTGGCTGACGGCGAGCCAGAGGCTAATCCTCGGACGGGTCATCGCCACGTACAAGCGAGCTGCATCCGTTGCACTTGTGGTGTCGTCCACATCCACCATGCAGACATGTGCCGCTTCCAGGCCCTTGATCTGCGCGGTCGTGACCAGCCGAGCGGTACCGGGCTGTCGCCGCCTTGGGTCTGGTTGATCCTTGAGCCGACCAGTTCGGAAAGCCTTGGAATGTACGGCGGAACTATCCTCCACACGATTCCTGAGAGTGACGACGGCGATGTCGGCGAGATCGATGTCCTGCTGCCGAAGCTCGTTCAGGCGAGTGTCGAGCAACCGGGCCGCGTCCTGATCGTCCTGGTAGTGCTTGTACTCGACTGCAGGGCCGGCGCCTGCCCTTGCCACGCCGAGGTCCGCTCCTGTGACAAGTTGAGTCTGCAGCACAACAGGTGATGTATTTCGACAGTTGTACGGCAGCTTGGTCACGATGGCATTGGACTCAAGTTCCCGGTACGCCTCCTCGTCAAACGCACCGTCCACATTAGCCTGGTTGTTGGGATCGCAGAAGACGCGCCAGCGTCCGCTCGCCCAACCTCCCTGGACCAGGCCGTCCAACTGCAGCAGCGCACCGACTTCCATCAGATCTTGGGCCTCGTCGACTACCAGGACCTCCGCGGGAGGCGCTCCACGCAGTTCGTCCAATGCACCGCACATGACGTCAGTTCCCGCGACGGCTTCACGAAGCACAGCTGCCAACAACGGGGATCGGCATGTGAGCACGACCTTGTTGCCGGAGGCCGCCTCGCGACGTGCCGTCTCCACAGCCAGCAGCGTCTTGCCCGCCCCCGCACCGCCGGTGCAAACGATACGGTCGTTGCTCTCGATGCCGACGATGAGGTCGTACTGCCTCTCGGCCAGCTGGACGTATCCCTGCTCAAGTCCGGCGGTCCGAGCGGCGAGGCTGGCCACCCTGTCGAAATCCGGACGCAAGATGCCCAGCAAGTCCTTGCGGGCCTCGCCTCGCACCCGATGCCCGAGGCGTTCATGCCAATAGGCTCGGGCACGGCGAAGAGCACGATCCAGCTCAAGGACGCTCATACTCCGCGGACCGGCATGTTGCGCAGGCTCCCACTCCACATCGTGACCGAGTTCTTGATCCGGAGTGATCACCAAAAAGCCGAACGCTACGTCGAGCCGCGGCAGACGATCCTGGAGCCGGCGCTGCAGCGCGAACATCGCTGAGGCGGCCTGCTCGAAAGGACCCTCGCGCTTCTCGTGCACCTGCCCGTAGCGATCTGTGAACGTCCACAACCCCTCGCGACGACCCAGGCGCCCACCCTTGACCTCGATCACTAGCACTGTGTCGTCCCAGACCACAACGAAGTCCACTTCGGACATCCGCTTGTACTCGTGGACAGGCAGTCTCACCGAGTACAGACAGGTCGTGGGAGTACCAAGATCCACCTGGGAAAGAAGCTGCGCGACTCTCAACTCGGCAGCACTGTCGACTCGACCGAAGGTCTCGACAGCGGGAATCATCCTCATGACCGTCGCCCGCCCTGCCTCTCCCACAGGTAGTTGAAGTCCCGGTAAGCGAGCCGTTCACCGAACTGGTCGAACGTGTCCGCGACGTTGACCACAAGGCACTCGGGCTTCCCTCCGTTGACTGGCCCACGCAACCCTCGGCCGACCATCTGGATGTACGCGTTCGGGCTGAAGGTCGGGCGGGCGATGTACAGCGCTCTCACCCCCGGTACGTCGAATCCCTGAGTGAGAACGTTGCAGTTGGTGAGCACTTGAATATCGCCTGTTCGGAACCGCTCGATGCTGCGACGACGTTCCTGCATGCGGGTGGAGCCGCTGATCGATGCCGCCTCGATCCCTCGTACACGCAGTAGAGCTGCCAGGACCTGTGCGGACAGCACGGACGCGGCGAACACCAGGACCGGCCAATCCCGCGGCAAGCGCTCGATGTGCTCCAGCAACCGCAGGGTCCTGGATTCATCACGGCCGAGTCGCTCCAAGACGCTGGAGGGCAGCAGTCGCGTGCGTTGAGTGGCCTCGGCCTCCTCAGCGTTGAGGGAAACCGCACCACCATCCAAGACCTCGTGCTCGACGGCCGAGAGCACGCCTTCACGCTGCAAAGTGCCGTACGGGTCGTCGCCGAGAACGTCGAGCAGGTTGTTGCCGAAGCGTGTCACCAGGCGTCCAGTCATCTCCTCGCTGGTGCCTTTGAACGGTGTTGCGGTCAACCCGAGCAACGGCCTGCTCGTGTGGCGGGAGTCCAGCCCGAGCCACGCGAGGAGCTTGGTGTAGTCAGTGCCAGTCGCTTCGTGCGCTTCGTCGACTACGACGACAGAGGGGTCCGAGAGCCATGCATACTCTGCTTCACCGCGACAGACGGCAAGTTTCGCGTCGGTGGCCACGACGACCACAAGTTCGTCTTCGCCTTGGGCGATTTCGTTCCTGTTCCAGAGTCGACAGACTCTCAGGGCGCGGCCGTCACCCATGTCTCGCCAGACCGTGCTCCATGTCTGCACTGCCTGCTCACACAGTTCCTCGCTTTGAGCAACCCAAAGCAGATGACCGGTCAGGCCGTCTTCGATGAAGGCCGTCACCAACGCCTGTACCGCGACTCGGGTCTTTCCGGCACCGGTCGGCAGGAACAGCAACCCCCGGCTGCGGTCGGCCACCAGCCGCCGAATCCTTCCGACGAGCTCCTGCTGGTAGAGGTGAAGACGTCCGAGCCTCGGTGGCCCGAGCACGAAGAGGTCGGGCTGGAGATTGGATCCACGTTCTCCGGCGTACTCCGTGGGAAACCCGAGCCGGCGGACGAAGCCGACCGCAGGTGGGCTGCCCGCCCAGCGGTCGGGTACGGGAAATCCCGCTGCCTCGAGGTCGTGACGCAGTTCGCGCAGCACGTCGTGGCCGTATACATCCATGAGCAACCTGGCGACCTGGAGTTCTCCTCCATGGTCGTCGAGTTTGCGGACAGTCTCCAACAATCCCGTCGGCAGTCTGGCCTCGAGTGTGCGAGCGTCGAGCAGGTGCAGGAGCTTTCGCGCGTGGTCCTGTTCGGCCGCGCATAGAGCGACGCGGTGCTGCACCGCCTCATCCTGGGCATCATCGAGAATTCTGCTGATCGAACCGGTGGTCAAATCGAGGTCGAACTCGTCAGCGAGGCGCGCAAGTACATCCTCGTCCTGAAGCGTTGCCCGGTGATAGACGGTGACGCCGTCACGCAACAGGTCCGCAGGTTCCCGCTCCGTCCCGTCCGGGCCGGTGATCTGCCGGAACAGATCACCGCACGCGACGAGCTGCACTCCATCGAGCGCACCGGTGGCCAATGGGCGGAGACCCCGATAACGGTCCAGGGCGACGACCGCCTCAACCTGGTCTTCCGCCAGCACCTCGACGCGCAGCGTGGAGGATGCGAGAACGCATCCCCACTTGTCGACCAGAAGCGCGACAAGCGCTTCGTCAGCCACCGCAATGTACGGCGGGCGCCGATGCGCGAGGACGTCGCTCTCCTCCTCGGTCTGGGCGATCAAGAGACTCTGTCGAGGCACCCGACAGCCTGATGAGCCGCTGATCGCGGGCACGTACTCCGGGACATCGTCTTCGGCCAGCCTTCGTGCGGCCTCACCGATCAGTGCGCCCAGCGTCCACGGGTCCCCGGTCTGAGGAACTCGATCCAGGAACTCACGCCAGATATCCGTGCCGACTCCCGCCAGGGAGTCGGGCAACGGCAGCTTGGCCGCGGCCAGCCACTCTACCACGGGCAGTAGCGGAGCATAACTTGACAGTGACTTGGCGACACCGGCTGTTGCCGGCCGCGGTCCCCACGATGTCGCGAGGAGTCCGTACTCCTGCGCCGCCCAAAGTGAAGGTGCGAGCACGTCGTCGGAGGGAAAGGACTTCCGTGTGAAGTGTCCGAACTTCCACATGACCGGAACGTCCAGCCGAAGGAGGGCTTCGGTCCAGCCGACGCACGCGTCGATGTCACCAGAATCGTGGAACCTGCGGAGCACATGCAACGGCCCCACAGGTTCGTGGTCGAGGAAGCCGAACTCGCTCTCGGGTGGCCGCCCACGCTTCGGCAGCCTTGCCAACGTGCTCGTACGAAGCGTTCGAAGGTACTCGAGGTGAGTGGAGTCGTGTGCCAGCGCACGGCTCACGACGGGCCTGGAGGCGATGCCAATCCGGCGCAGCAGGTCAGGGTGCAAGTCCTGGTGGAATTCCTCATCGAGGAGCATCACCGGGTTTCTGGGCCTGATCTCACCGGCGATGACGACTTCGTCGGAGTAGTGCCATCCGCTGTCCCGGCACCTGACCTTGAGCCTGCGCCCCTTGGCAAGGTGATCCTCCAGATGTTGCTCTGCCGCCGACTTCGGCACATCGGAGACGAGCTTCCAGAATTCGGCCCACTCCGCACCGGTCCACTTCCTGGTGTTCGCGCGAGTGAGCTTCGCCAGCTCTTGGGCAGGATCAACGTCCTGGAAGCCAAACCCGCGGAGAAGCCGCTCGACTTCCGGTAGCGAGAGCAGCGATGGTCGCACCAGGCTGATCTCGGCCTTCCGGGTCAGCACGTTGCCGTACAGGAAGACGTCGTTGGTAGCGCTCAAGGGCCAAAGACGCCCAGTGTCATCCGGCAGGACTCGGGCGGAGAGGAACTCCCGCTGGGTGTCGTGGTCCTTCGTGATCGCTACGACCCGAAGAGCCGAAGCGCAGTCCTCGTCCGTCCTCTCACCGAGAATCTGCTCCAGCCAGCTAGGAGGAGACAATTCGACCGGCGCGGCTCGCGTGTCGTCAGCACGAACCAGGCTACGCAACCGGGCCTGCCTGACCTGATTGCGGAAGCATTGGAGGTGAGGAACGGAGCGTGGGCATCCCGGCGCCGCGTACCAGGCCTCGAGCATGGCCGGATCGAGCCGCACGTCCACTTGGTGAGGAAACCTCAGTTCGTCGACACGACGCAGAACTCCATCGCGATCGGGAATGCAGGCACTCGTGGCAACCAGTCGCGGTACGCGCTCGGCGAGAAAGCGGTCGGCGAAGTTAGGCGCTTCCCGACCACGCGCAGGCAGGTAGTCGAAATGGCCCGCTGGATCCGTTGGATCGCTGAGCTCCGGCAGCCCCTCGACGACCAAAGAAACGATCTTATCGAGGATCTCCTCGTTGAATCGCCCGCTGATGAGGTTCGTCCGGTCATCGTTGACGTGCCATGGGGCGTTCAGAATGCCACGCAACGATGTGGTCTCCGCCAAAGGGTAGTAGGCCCAGAATCGACCAAGAGCAGTGCGGTCAGAGGACAACGGGGCTGCCCACGTCACTGCAATGCTATCCCGCCTGATTGCCTCCCCGACCTCCTCCAAGGCTTGAGGCGAGGGGCGGTGAACTCCATGCCAGACCCGCCACTCCGACAAGTCCTGACCTTCGACGCGCAGTCGACGCACCCCGTTGGCGAGAACAATGCACTCGTGTGTCGAATCGACACGTTCACCAAGTCGGTCGACGACGGTCCGCAGGACGGACACCCTTGGCACGAACAGCAGGAACTCTGCCGGGAACTGTTTGAGCTCCTGGCTGATTCGGTCCGCCTCCGCCACCAGGGGCAGCCGGACGACCGTCGTCGCCCACTGCGCCAAGTCCGCCAGCACAGTATCGCCGCGAATCTCCTCCGACGCGTCAAGGTGAGCAGGCATGCGAAGCACGGGAAACCGCTTGGCATCAGGATCCAAAAAACCAAGCTCGTTTGTCGATCGATCGGCGTCGAACCCGAAGCTGATCGATTGACTGAAGACCGCCGGCTTTCCGGTTATGCGCAGAACGGATTTGAACCCTAGACCGAACCTGCCAATAGCGTGATCGCGCTTGCCGCTGAGAAAAGCGTGACAGATGGCTTCAAGCCCTCCCTGGGCGAACGGAGTACCTTCATTTGCGCAATACAAGGTGTCCCCGACAAGGTGCACCTCGACCCGGCCCGGCTGATCGTCGTGTTGCGCATCGGCAGCGTTTTGCACCAGTTCCAGAACCTGCCGCTGAGAGTATCCGCCAGTCCTGAAGCTGTCCTCTTGGTTCGCATGCTCACCCAGGAGAAGCCTGTCTGCAGCATAGGCTTTGAGCGTCTTCGCGCGATGCTGCTCAAGCCAGCCGATCAGCTCCGGATCTTCATTCCCCCAGGCACCGTCCACAGTCATCGACCCGCCCCCTCCATACCTGGTCGACATCGACCGCCATCGATCCGCCACGACTCCCGACCTGTCGATCGACCGGCCACGTGCAACTCCTCCGACGACCATTACATCGACGACGACCGCCGACCATTACTGCCCGCCTCGACCAGTGACACGACCAGGTCGGCGGACGCCCGGGTCGTTACCCGACACAGTCGACGACATGCGTGGTGTTCGACGCACAGATACAGGCGGGATCTTGCGGCGGCTGACAGACTATACCTATGACTTCGGACGAGGAGTTGCGTACTGCCATCGCCGAGGCGCGAGACGCCCTGCTCTCGGCGGTCGACCAACTGAACCGGATCGGTTCGGCCGAAAGAGTGACAGCAGACGATTGGCAGGACGTCAGCGCATCCGTGGGACTAGACATGGCCTTGCATCGGGAACACCTGGCCAGAGTCGGCGTTCTTCTCGGTCTGGGCGGGGCTCAGAAGCGCCTGTTGCGCTATCTGCTGCGACATGTCGGTCAAGTCGTCTCAGGACCCGAACTATCAGGTATCGCAGGAATCTCCGAGTGGCCACGAAGGATCCGCGAGCTGCGCGTTGAACACGGCTGGCCCATCGAAAGCGGAGTTCAACGACCCGAGTTGCGCTCCGACCAGTACGTTCTGATTCGAGCCGAACGCGACGAAGCACTGGCAAAAAAATGGCGGCTGGCTTCGGACATCCGCAAGAGCGGCGGCACAGTCCGCGATCGGGTGCTCGCATACCTGAAAGAAGTCAGTCCTGATGCCGCCGACCGCGAGGACCTGGACTACGTCGCAAAAACAGGAATGTGGAAGTCGTCGATCGACGATCTGCGAGCAAAAGGATGGACCATCTACTCGGCCGACGATGATCCGTCATTGGCCTCGAACAGCTATCGACTTGCTCCGTAACGGCGATCCGCCCGACACCCCAGCACATCCTGTCCGAGGCATCTACCGTGCACGGATCGACCAAACGTCCATCTCAGGCGGCGTCGACCGGTGATCCGCAGGTCAAGAGCTGCGGAGACTTCACCTGCCGAAGCCGTCACCATTTCCGTCGATGCCGGCAACGCTGCTTGGAGACTGTCGGGACGAGCGACGACCTCACCGGCCGGACCACATCCTCCGCCGGTTGATCCCCGATCATGACTCACAGACATCGACAGGCGGGCCTCGTACGACACCCGAAGGACGAGTAGCACAATCCCTGTGTGGACAAATTGCCCAGCACCGACGACACGCGTGCTCGGATGAGCAAGCAGCGCTCACGTGACACCTCCGCGGAGATGTCCCTGCGACGCGAACTGCACCGGATCGGCCTGCGCTATCGCATCCACCAGCGCCCACTGCGCGGTATCCGTCGAGAGGCGGACGTGGTCTTCGGTCCGGCAAAGGTCGCAGTGTTCGTGGATGGATGCTTCTGGCATGGATGCCCTGACCATGCAACATGGCCCAAGCGCAACCGCGACTTCTGGCGAACCAAGATCGAGAAGAACCGCAGCCGCGATCTCGAGACTGATCGGCTGCTCTCGGAGGCCGGATGGTTGTCGGTCCGGGTGTGGGAACACGAGGACGCAGCGGATGCAGCTGGGAGGATCCACGAGGTGATCGCAACGCGACGGCCGGTTCGCGGGGCGATGCCAGATATTGTCAGGGGTGTCGACTAACCTGCTGGGTGTGGGATCACGACGGCTGACGATGATCGATCTATTCGCAGGTTGCGGCGGCATGACCTCTGGTTTCATGGCCGCCAAGGGCTATAAGCCCGTCATGTCGGTCGAGTTCGACCTTCACGCCGCAGCCACGTATGCGGCCAACTTCGGCGAAGACCACACCCGCTACACCGACATCGCCCTCGTACCTGATGCGGACATCCCCGAAGTTGATCTGATCATCGGTGGCCCGCCATGCCAGGGCTTCTCCAACCTCGGCTCGCGTGACGTCAAGGACCCACGCAACAAGCTGTGGAAGGAGTACATCCGGTTCGTCAAGCACGCGGCGCCCCAGGTGTTCGTGATCGAGAACGTCGACCGGTTCTTCTCCTCCAGCGAGTTCGCGCTACTTCAGGCAGAAGCAGCGCCTGGTGGTCTGCTCGAGGAGTACACACTGTCCGCAGGCTTCCTGCTGGCGGCTGACTTCGGAGTGCCTCAGCGCCGCAAGCGCACCATTGTCATCGGTTCGCGCATCGGCAAGATCCCGCTGCCGGAACCCACGCATGCGCGTCCGGGCACGCTGGGCGACCTACCCGAGTGGCACACCACCCGCGACGTGCTCGCAGGGCTGCCCGAAGCGGCTCCGACGACAGCCCTTCCTGATTCCACGGTGGAGTTCTTCGGCCACGAGCTTCCAGGGGTCTTCAAGAGCTCCGACCTTCATCTCGGCCGTACGCCGACTGAACTATCACTCAAGCGATACGCCTGGATCCCGCCAGGTGGCGGACGCTTCAACCTGCCGGACGAGCTGCTGTCGAGATGCTGGCGAGAGAAGAAGACCGGCACGACCGACGTCATGGGTCGTATGCAGTGGGATCAGCCATCTCTGACAATCCGCACAGAGTTTTTCAAGCCCGAGAAGGGTCAGTACCTGCACCCGCAGTGGGAGCCGGGACCGAACGGTCATCGCGTGGATCGGCCGATCACGCATCTGGAGGCCGCTCGCCTGCAGAGCTTCCCATCGGACTTCTTGTGGTGTGGCACCAAAATCCAGGTGGCCAAGCAGATCGGCAACGCGGTACCGCCGATGCTGGCCGAGGCCATTGCACACCTTCTCAAGCCGTACCTCAACGGCTCGACCGCAGCCAGGCCGAAGCCTGCTCCGTGCAGGTTGTGTGCCGCTCGTCAGTAGCGGATCGGAGGTGCGGGTTCCGTCGATTCGCCGGGCGGCGCTACGGCGTAGTGATCGTCGCCGACCAGTCGTGCTGATACGAACGTGCCCTTTTTCGGCACCTCGAGTTGGAGTGCACGAGCGACTTTCGGACTCTCGTTCTGGTGCCCGAGCACCACGATGCCCTCCCTGGCAAGCACCGGCCTGGCGTCACGGCATCGTTTCAAGCCGTCCTGCTGCCTGGCGACGGTCACTGCTGTAGTCCGATCGATGATCGTTCCTTGGACGCGCCTGAGCAGCTCGTTGATTCTCTGCTGTCCGCTTCGTGAGACCATCTGGGCGACACTGCAGACATCCTTACCTCTACCACCGCGTCACACACTTCCGCGAGGGCTTCTCATCAGGTCATGATGCGGGCGCCACGTGGCGGCGGCAGCGGGAACGTCCAGGTGCACCGGCACGAACCTATCGACCTGAGTGATCCGCAGCGGCTTGAGCACGGTGGAGTGCGCGTCCACAGCGAACCCATCCCAGCAGGTGTTCCACGCGGAGATCACCAGCGTGATGCCGGCAGAGCCGAAGAACGTCACCTCCGCCGAGTCCAGCACCAGCGCACGCCCGGCCTACTCGAGTCGCGCCTGGGTCGCCGACCACAGCTCATCGGCCACGGCCGTGTCAACGTCGCCGGCGATGCACACCATGTCCAACATCGTCGACCATCTCGGCCTGCGCGGCGGCTATCCCGTAGTGCCCAACCTACATTCGCATCACCCGCTCATAGGCAATGTGGACGAGGGCCGACCGCTGAGCACGCCGTGTCGCCGCATGATATGACAGCGGTCACCCCCAGCTCACGCTAGTGCGCGCACCAGCCGCCTGCCAAGAGGCGAACACGCCATCAGGACGGCGGATCGGTGCAGATCAGGCGTCCGTCCCGGTGCCCCCGCCGGTTTTCACCCGTTTGCCGGTCAACACCACTGCCGATGGCGCTGGCTCATAGAGCGCTGCGCCACGATCACCGACAGTTCTCGTCGCGGGGCCCGAGATCGGTGATCAGGATGCGGCGTCGGTGTGCGGACACGATCTAGTCAAGGGCGGACCTGATGGAGTTCAGAACTATTAACGGCCGGCGCGTCCCGATCAAGGGCGGTGGTAAGAGCGGGGCGGTGGTAGCGGCCGGGGTGCTCGCGCTCGGCTTGACCGGCGACACCGGCGGCCTGCCCCTCGGGGGCGGATCCAGCCTGGTCTCCGAAGTCGGAGCGGGCGCGCAGAACGCCGCGCAGGGTGCTGGCTCCGGATCGGGCTCGGGTGGCTCCGCTCAGCTCAAAGCCCGCAAGTCCGAGGGACAGAAGTCCGCGCGCAAAGGCGACAGCGAGGCCGCGTGGCGGCGACTCGGCGTCAAGCCACTCAAGCGCACCGCGCGTCAGTAGGCCGAGTGCGTGGCGGTCTCGTTCGGGCAGATCCGCGACTTCTTCACCCGCACCCGCTGCACCTCCCTGGACCGCGCCCTGTTCCTGGTCGGCGACGGCGCGGGTAACACCGCGGTGCTGTCGGTGGCCTGGGTCGGTCTGGCCTCCGCTCGCGACGCCGACAAGTTCGAGTCGGGGATGAAGATCCACGGCAGCGGCGACATCCGGCCTCTTGACTCAGCGATGCTGGGCCCCGCGGACATCCGCTTCACCGGCGAGAACTACGGCAGCGATCGCAACGGCAAGACCGTCACCGTCGCCGAAACCGAACTCGTCTCCGGCCACCTCGACCGTGACACCCTCGACGCCATCGCCGAAGTCTCCGCCTACCTGCCTCGCATCTGAGCGCTACCCTGGGTGTGCTGCGTTGGATCGCGGCGGCGAAACCGTCAAGTGCACGGCGGGCAAAGCGTTCAAGGACGCGCTCAACTCGCACTAGAACTCGGTCGTCTCGTTCGCCTGGTCGTCCTTGATGTGGAGCCCGGCCGGGTCAAGCAGCGTGTTCAGAGCCAGCAGGTACTCGCGCTCGATCGCCCCGACGTTGTGGGCGCTGGCGGCAGGGCCGAGATGCGCGCGCACCGCCTCCTCGAGGGCTGGTGGCCTCGCCGAGGTCGTGGCGGGCGGCCAGCTCCCCAGCAGCCGGTCGTCTCACGCCAGCCTCAGGCACAGCGTTGGGACTCGCGTCTCAACGCCCGACGTGGGGGCGGGATCGGAGCCCCCACCTCCACGGTTGCTAATCGGGCACGGACAGCCCGAATCTTGACTCCGCCACCAGACTGCCGCCGTGAAACCGCTGGTCAGCCCTGTTTCCATCCTTTGGTGCTCCCGCCGGGGGCACATCGAGCACCCCACGGAGGTCTCACTGGCCGGAACGGATCTTGAGACCTGCCGTGGCATGGTCACCCGGATTCCGAACCGGCCAGTCGCTCTTGGATCGACGACGGTGAGCGCTCAGCGCGCGTATTTACGAAGTACCCGGTTCGTCGCCGGGTCTTTCGAATAAAGGCACACTCCCTGCATTCCCCGAGTCAGCAGCACCTTGTACGTGTTCCGCACCAAACGGTCGAAATCCCTCTCCTTGGCGTTCTTCACCGCCTGATCTTTCAAAGGCTTCCTGTTCGAGACCCATCGCCTGTCACGAATCACCAGGTCATCGCCAAAGATCACGCCTGCCCAGTCGTATTCGAAACCCTGGGCGCTGTAAATACAGCCGACTTGACCGAAACCACGTGGGTCGGAGGCCCACAACGACGACGACGGAACACCTGGAACGGGCGCTTTGGGCTTGGCGTTCCACGGTCGCGACCACTCATCGATCTTCACGTCGTCAACCAGACGACGTGTGCCGTCGACTTCGATGGGGTCGCTCCAGTCCCAGCAGAACCCCGCCGTCATCCTCGCGCTTCCACCACGCATGTTCGACTGCTGACGGAGCCATGATTCAAGTTCTTGAGGCGACTCCGCCGCATCGACCACATACTCGTCATCGCTTCCCTGGACCAGGTCGGACCAGACGATCGGCTCCTCGGGACTCAGAAACATGAGGCGCGTGACCCACTCGTCGAACTTGTCCGACCCGCCACACCGGAACTGCCCGTCGAGGCGGATGTCGAGAACCTCGTGACCTTTGAGGTTCGCGATGTCGACGATGTATTTCCTGGTGCCGACCTCGCCGGGACGCACGACCTGATGCTCGTCGAGCAGGAAGACGGGAACCTTGGCCACGTCGATGAGCTGGTCGATCTGTTCTCGTCCTCGTGCACGAGGACGTTCGGGAAGCCCACGGACCCGGTGCGCCTCGTCACAGAGCAGCACATCCAATGAGTTCTCGCGATCCGAGCCGAATTGGTTGAAATACTTGAACATCTCCTCGAGACGATCGTCGATTCCGGCAACCGTCGCTCGCAGCGTCTCCGTAAACGCCTTCGAGCCTGTCGCATGCAGAACCCGCCTGCTATGACGAGCAAGGCTGGCAAGAAGGGTTATCGCTATCGCGCTCTTCCCGGAACCCGGGCCGCCACTGACGACGACCACCTTCTTCTCAGCCCCTGAAGACCCCTTGGAATCCGCCTCGTCAAGGGCGTCCATTACCGACTGGTAGGCGACCTGCTGTTCGTCGAGAAGGACGAACTCGTCCCGTTTTTCAAGGGTTCCGGCAGCGGTCGTCAGCAGGTTCCGAGCCGGGGTGTGCCGAGCGGCGAGGAGGGCGTTCGCCGCATCTCGCGCACCAGCGGCCGCACCAGCGTCAGTGTCAAGAAGGGAACAGAGGTAGTTGGCCAGGTCCTTCTTCGTGTCAGCCGCGAAGAGCCGGCCCAAACCATCGGCACTGGTTTTGTCCATTCTCCAGGTCGGATCGTAGACGGCGTCGTGAAGATAGACGATGCCCTTCACCAGTCGCGGCGCACGCGCGAATTGAGGCGTGAAATCAAGGAGCTGACGACAGTAGCGCCTAACCTGTTCAGACGGATGCAAGACGGGCTGCGCATCGTCATCCGACGTCTTGACCAGCCCTTCGCCTACCAACTCCATGTGACGCCATTGCTTCAGTTCCACCAGCACGTACGACGGTTGCCCCGTCTCCGGATGTACGCCACACAGAATCGCGTCGACTCGCTTGGGACTGAACGGGAGCCGATACTCGAGAAACACTTCGACATGCTCCAGCCCGATGACACAAAGAGTCTCCGCGAGGACCGGGAGACCGCGCCGCCACGAACCGACTTCACCGCTCCTCGTCGAAGCGCTGTAGCCAACCCTCGCATGTATCGCAAGCGTCGCTATGAAACTTTCCTCGCCCAGCGCCACCCGCAGTTCGGCAGCGGTCTTCCTCACCGGCAAAACGTCCTCCCCCGAGGCAGCGTCGCGTAGTTACTCTTAGCCAGAGTCCAGCGTGCGCGCTCACACTAGTGAGCTACGATCTGACCACGAACCGGGGGTGGAGATGCCTACTGGCGCGTCGTGCGAACCATCTGTAACTGAAAGCTCCCCGGCTTGGTGAACCGCAGCGGGGACAGCGATCCACTAACCTGGACGGGAACGGTCCGACGGACACCGAGTCACCTCGTTGTTGTCCCCATCCGTACGTCGACGACGCACGCCCTGGGGAGGGGACGAGGTGGCACTTGCACGCGGCCGAGCAGCCGATCTTCTGGTCGAGGCTCGGACAGGCAGCCTGCACCAGAGACTGCGCGAGCAGTCCGGATACATACTCGGCACCAGGGCAGGCACGAGCGAGGTCGTCTCCTGGCAGAAGAGCCTTCCCGTCCTGCTGAGTGACCTGATCGATGCAGGACTCGAAGACGTCGAAGTCCTCCTCGAGCACCAGCTTCCCCACAGTAGGCAACGTGTGGACGTCGTCCTGTGCGGAACTCATCCCCGTACCGGGCAAAGCTCGTTCGTATTCGTCGAACTCAAGCAATGGTCGAAGGCCGAAGTCCACCTTGCCCAGGTGCTCAACATCCCCGGCCTTCCCGGTCTGCACCTCCATCCGGTCGAGCAAGTGCGCGGGTACTGCCAGTACTTCGTGGACCACACTCCGGCGCTCGCCGAGCGCCCCCAGGCAGTCCACGGGATCGCGTACCTGCACAACGCCCGCCGTGCCCATATCGACGACCTCCTCCAGTACAGGGTCAGCGAATACGGGCGACTGTTCACGATGGACGACAAGGCCGACCTCCGACGGGCATTCAACGCCGTACTCGACAAATCGGCGGAACGAGGAAGCAGCCTCACCGCGGGTGACGAACTCCTCGGCTTCGCACACCGCCCGACCAAACCTTTGCTGACGCTGGCGGCCGCGGAGATCCGGGATCGCGAACAGTTCGTCCTGCTTGACGAACAAAAGGTCGCTTACGAATTGGTGATGCAGGCGGTAGAACGTTCTCGCGCGGCCCAGACTCGTACCGTCGTCATAGTCGAGGGCGGTCCCGGATCAGGCAAAAGTGTGATCGCGTTGAGTCTCCTCGGCGATTTGGCTCGCCGCGGCCTCGCCGTCCACCACGCGACCGGCTCCAAGTCCTTCACCCAGACGATGCGGAAATACGCCGGTCGTGGAAGTACACGCGTACAGGGCTTGTTCAAGTACTTCAACACCTACGTCGGCTGTCAGCCGCGAGAACTCGACGTCCTCATCTGCGACGAAGCACACCGCATTCGCGAGAAAGGCGTCACGCAGTACACGAAGAAGGAGCAGCGCGATCGCGCTGGTCGCCAGATCGACGAACTGATCAACGTTGCCACGGTGCCGGTGTTCCTTCTCGACGAGAACCAGATCGTGCGGCCCGGCGAGATGGGTTCGCTGCGCGAGATCTCCACCGCGGCCGAGTCACTCGGCTGCAAGGTGGAAGTCGTCCGGCTGCACGACCAGTTGCGCTGCGGTGGTTCGGTCTCCTACGACACTTGGGTCGCCCGGCTGCTGGGCCTGGGGCAGAATGTCGAAACGCCTGTCCCGTGGAGCAAGCTCGCGGGCCCTCTGGACGCGGGCATCACGGTGTCGAGTGCCCCATCGCCGCAAGCGCTGGAGTCATGGGTGCTGCGTCAAAAGGAAGCGCACGGCGGGGTCCCCCGGCTCGCCGCCGGCTTCTGCTGGCCTTGGAGCGATCCGGTGATGACTCCGGACGGCCGCGCGCTGGTCGACGACGTCAAGATCGGCGGTTGGCAGCGTCCGTGGAACGCGAAGTCGGAACGGAACAAGGCCGTGGCTGGTGTCCCGGAATCCAACTACTGGGCCACAGACGAACGCGGCTTCGGGCAGGTGGGCTGCATCTACACCGCCCAGGGGTTCGAGTACGACTGGTCCGGGGTCATCTTCGGCTCCGATCTCGTTCGGCGCGACGGTATGTGGGTTCCTCAGCGCCAGAACTCCGAGGACAGTGCCGTGAAACGGGCCGACGAACTGCATTTCGGTGCGCTGATCAAGAACACCTACAAGGTTCTGCTCACCCGTGGGATGCGTGGCACCGCCGTCTATTCGACCGATCCCGAGACCCAAGCGTTCTTGGAGGAGATGACCCGATAGCCCTGGTCAACGGCCTGCGGGTCGCCCGTCCGGGTCCGTCATCGTGATGGCGCCACCCTGCGCCCGCAGCACCACATCGGCCCGGTACTTACCCTCGCCGAGAGCGGCGAGGGTGCCCAGGCTGACCATCCGCGTAGTGGCGCCGTCGCGGTCGAACACCAGCAGATTGCCGTCCTGGACGTAGTCCCCACTGTGCGTGCCATCGCCCTCGACCGTGACGGGCCTGCCGAGCTCGCGTTCGATTCGCGCGCCTGAAGCGGGGCCGGTGAGGACCTGTACCGAGGTCCAATCGCCGGGCGCCAGTTCCTTGAGCGGTCGTGAGCCGCCTGACCTGGCGAGATCTCCGATCGTTTTTTCGAGACCTTCGTCGAATTCCACTGTCACTCCTGGGGTGCTCGTGCCGCAGCCCGCCACGAGGGCGAGCAGGGCGAGCAGAGTCACTATCAAGCGCATGGTCAGTATTGGTCCGGAGTCGCCGACGGGTCGCCGGGGTCGTGGTCGTCGTTGCGCCCCGGATTGTCCGTGGGCCAAGGCTTGTTCTTGGTTTCGCGGGTCTCGCCAGGAGGCGATTCGTTGGACGATACCAGGGTGTCATTCTTGTCGATGACCACCATTTTGCCGTCCTTGACGGCTTGTTCGACCAGGTTCGCCAGCTCCTCGGGACCGGCGTCCGGGTTGGCTCGGGCGATCGCGCGGCCGACTTCGTTGTTGTGCAGGTCCATGGCCACCGGGACGTGGTGACTGCTCGGGTTCCGCTCGTGCGCCGTGGCGAAGTCGCGGGCCCACTCTTCTCCGTACCGCTGCGTCATCATCGCGTTCCAGTAGGCGTGGCGGAACGCGTCGGCGTGCCCGTCGGTCAGGCCTTTGCCCTCGAATTTGCCTTCGGCGACGTGCAAGGCGTCCTGCCGGATGTCGGCGAACTCCTTGAGCCCGAGCAATCCCTTGCGCATCTGCAGATCGTCGAGCAACTTGGCCTCTGCTTGAGTGATCTTCTCCTTCGAGAAACCCGCTCGTTCCGCGAGCCAGCCGGTCAGACCGCTCGGCCACACTGTCGTGCCGTCTGTTTTGACCTGGTACTTCGCCAGGAGATCGCGGTGCCGCTGCTCGTCGGCGATGCGATCTTCGCCTGCCGCGGCGGCCGCAGCCAGCGTCGTCGCGCCGGCGTCACCGATTTCGCCTGCCAGGATGCGCTTGAGCACGGAATTCAGTTCGGTGTCGATCTGTCCGGCACGGGCCAAAATGGCTTCCACCTCGACCTGCAACAGCATGCTGGAGAGAAACCCACTGGCGTTTTCGGTCTCGACGACCTTGCCGTTGTCGATCCGGAAACCGTTCTTGGCGGCGAAATCCTCGGTCGTCTCGACACTACGCACCAAATCGCGCACAGCTTGCTCGGTGTCGTCGATGATCTTCACCGCTGCGGACAAGCGCGCCGCGAGATCCTCGAGTTCCTGACAGCGGGCGCGCAGATTCTCGGCCGCCGCGTCCGCTGCCTCACCGGCCCACCCGGCGGGCTTGGCGCCGTCGATCTCGTCTTGCAAGCCGAGCACCTGGCGGTTCTGCGCGGCCAAGTGGTCACCGATCTGCCCGATCCCGTCGGCTTTCCACTGACTGACGTCGGCCCAGGTGACCATCATCGACCACCTGTCCCGTCGAATTCCTGTTCACCGGCGTCATCTCGAACCCGGTACGCGGTCGCGGCAGTGGTCAGTGATGCCGCGTAGGAATCCACCCCCTTCGCCCAGACACTGATGGAGTTCTCCCAATGTGGACCGAGCTCGGCGGCGGTCTTCGCGGACTCCGTTCCGGTCAATGCGCCGGAAAGCGCCGCCACCCGCTCCAGATCCAGCTCGCGCACGATTCCCGCGGCTTGTCTGGCCTGATCGGCCGCGTCACGCAAGGCTTTCGGATCAGCTTCGAACCCCGTCATAAACCCCTCCCCCTCGGGTTGAGGCTACTTGTCCTGTTTGGGAGGTTCAAGCCAACGAGATTGCGCCTCAGACCTCGTGGAAATCGTCAAGACGATGCGCTTCGGCTGAAGATTCCGTAGCGGCCAGCCAATGCGGATAGGTGACATAGACCAGTTCCGTGTCCTCATCGGCCACGTAGACCACCTCGGTCCCCGCCCGCAGATAGATCACCTCGCCCGCCCGAGCCGTCACCGAACCCGAAGGGCCCTCGACGGTGAAGGTGCCGGAAGTGATGACGAGGGCCTCGTCGTACGTCATCTTCCACGGATTCTTCTCTCCTTTCCCGTAGCGAGCGAAGCCGACGGACATCGCCGCACCGCTGTCTTGCGCGAGGACGTCGGCCAGGAAGATCCGCTGGTCGAGCCGCTGGAACCAGGTCGAAGCGTCATCGCTCGTGAAGTGTTCGACAGACATCCAAGTCTCCTTAAGTGGAAGTTCCTCCACTTAGTTAACTGGAGAAAGTTCCACTTGTCCACCGGTTAGGCTGGCCGGGTGCTTCCCATCGCAGGAGCCGGGACTCCAGAGCGGGCGGACGCGGCTCGCAACCGGCAGAAGATCATCCACGCGGCGGCCAGGCTTGTGGCGGCCAAAGGGATCGACGGGCTCGCGTTGGACGAGGTCGCGGCGGAAGCGGGCGTCGGGATCGGCACCGTGTATCGGCGGTTCCCGGACAAGGGCGCGTTGGCGCAGGCATTGCTCGACGAGAACGAGCGCGAGTTCCAGGAAGCGTTCATCAGCGGGCCGCCGCCGCTCGGGCCGGGGGCACCCGCGACCCAAAGGTTGAGGGCGTTCATGGACGCGTACGTCGACAGGCTCGAAACCCACGGCGAACTGCTGATGGTCGCGGAGACGGAGACGCCGATGGCGCGGTTCGTCACGGGCGCGTACCGGCTGCACCACAGTCACCTGGTCGCGTTGATCAGCGAAATCGAGCCGGAAGCGGACGCGCATTTCAGGGCCGACGCGCTGCTCGCGCCACTGGCAGCGGCGCAGTACCTCTATCAGCGGCACAGCATGACGCCGGAGCAGATCAAAGCAGGGCTGATCGGTCTGTGCCGGCTCGATGACTAGTGTCTCGGAAGGGGGTGGCATGGATCTCGCGGTGAAGTCCGAACTGGTCGAGCAGGTGCGCACGTTCACCGAATGGGTGGGCGCAGGACGGAAACTCACCCAGACCGGGCGTATCACCTTGGCTGACGCCAAGGCGCTGGTGCCGATGTTGAAGACCGGTGACGTGCTCGAGCAGACCATCGGCAGCCACGTGTACCGGACCAGGTCGAGCGAGCGCCTGCTCAACCTCATGCTCGTCGTGGAGTGCGCCAAGGCGGCGGGGCTGGTCCGTAAGACCGGGCATCGATTGGTTCCGGTGAAGAAGAACCAGGCGCTTCTCGATGACCCACAGAAGCTGTGGTTCGCGTTGTTCACCAGGTTCGACAAGCTGGGCGAGGCGTTCCTGCACTCGGGATTCGGCGAGTCACTGCTGCGCCCGGAGTTCCACGATGGCAGCCGTGCGGCATTGGCCTTGCTGTACAACACCGATGGTGCTGTCGACATCGCGAGCTTGTGTGCGACGGTCTGGGATGTCGTGAGCGCACCTTACGTGTTGGAAGATCTCACCGAACTCCAACTCGAGACTTTGCGCATCACCACCGATCGCGATACCGAGCGTGCACTCGATGCCCTTCAGCGATTGGGGGCGGTGACCCTCGGGGACAAATCGGCCGAGCTGACCGAACTCGGCAGGTCGGGTATGCGACGGATCTTGGGCGAGCCGGAAGCCGGAGATCCGATCTACCAGGCGAAAATCACTTTGCTGGAAATCGAGGGTCTCCCGGTGTGGCGACGGGTGGTGGTTCCGGCGGCCATCCCGCTCGACCGGCTGCACATCGTCATCCAGGCCGCGATGGGCTGGGAGAACTACCACCTGCACTACTTCCTCGATGGAAACACCTACTACGGCGAGGCCGAGCCTGAACTGCAGTACCGCGACGAACGGAAAGTGCGGCTGGACGACCTGGTGAAGCCCGGCGGCCGTCTCTTGTACAACTACGACTTCGGCGACAACTGGGACCACGAGATCCTCATCGAGGAAGCCACGGCCGCCACCTCCGACGGGCGCTACCCGCGATGCGTCGCGGGGCAAGCGGCTTGCCCGCCGGAGGACGTCGGCGGAACCGGGGGTTACGCCCGGCTGATCCAGATCCTCGGCGATCCCGGACACCCGGAACACCGAGACGTAGTCGACTGGCTCGGTCTCGACGACCCGGACCAATTCGACCCTGCGCGCTTCAATCTCGACGAGGCCAACCAGCGCCTGACCCTAGGAGATCTCTACCGGCCCAACGCGTAAGACACCGTCGTCCAGCGGCACGCAGCGCTTCCCGCCGCGGCCCCGCAAAGCACGGAAAGTGCCCGACGGGTAGACGACGTCCATCCACGCGCACGGGTTCGCGGGCCGGTGGACCTCGAAGCGCACCGGACCATCGCCCGAGTCCAAAGCCACCACCGAACCCCGCGGCAAAGCGTCCACGTCGAAGCCCGAGAGCACGATGTTCCGCCGGGCCGGCAGCGGATCGCCAGGGACAGCAGAAGAGAAGAGCGTGACCGCGGCGGAACGATGCGCTGGGTGGTTGAAGTACCGGTCCCCGACCAGCCCCAGTCCCGCGCGCACCTCGACGCGGTCGCGCGAGACCGGCACTGGATCAGCACGAGGGCCGTCAGAGGGACGGCCCTCGTACGCGTGCACCGAAGAGACGTGCAGCGCGACGATCAGCGCTCGCCGAGTTGCCATTCCGGCCGCACGTAGTGGCAGGTGTAGCCGTTCGGGATGCGCTCCAGGTAGTCCTGGTGCTCCGGCTCGGCTTCCCAGAAGTCACCGGCCTGGGTCACCTCGGTGACCACCTTGCCCGGCCACTTCCCGGAGGCGTCGACGTCGGCGATCGTCTGTTCGGCGACCTGCTTCTGCTTGTCGTCGGTGTAGAAGATCGCCGAGCGGTAGGTCGTGCCGATGTCGTTGCCCTGGCGGTTGCGGGTCGTCGGGTCGTGGATCTGGAAGAAGAACTCCAGGATCTGCCGGTACGATAGCTGCGCCGGGTCGAAGACGATCTCGATGCCTTCGGCGTGGGAGCCGTGGTTGCGGTAGGTCGCGTTCGGCACGTCGCCGCCGGTGTAGCCGACCCTGGTGGAGACGACCCCGGGGTGCCGGCGGAACAGGTCCTGCATGCCCCAGAAACAGCCGCCCGCGAGAACAGCCTTTTCCGTCACTGTAGATCTCCTTCGGTCGTTGACACCCAGTACAACGTGTCGCACCGCCCCTGTCATCCCCGTCCGAGTGTGACGGAACGCTTACGTCCACCGTGCGTCTCACGTTAGGTGAAAACCCTGCTCGCGGTCCTCGCCCTCCTCCTGGCCGGTTGCGCGACGCCCCCGCCAAGCCCAAAACCAGAAGAAGCCTTCCGGTTCGGCGGGATCTCGATGCCCGCCAGCGGCAAGGTGCTGGAGACACAGCACGACCGCGGCATCGACTCGAGGTACGTCGTCGTCCTCACCCTTCCGGCGGAGGACGTGCCCAAGCTGCTCGAGGCGTCGAACTTCGCTCCCGGAGTGATGAACGACGACCGGCTCGTCGACGGCCGCCGCGTGGTCCGCAAGGTCACCGTCGACGGGACCACGGTGCGTCTCGAACTGTTCACGACGTGAGCACTCTGCGTGAAAACGACGGTCCGTTGGGACTCGCCTGGGTTACCCCCTAACGTGTAGCTCCACGCACCAGCCGCCGGAGGACGCATGGATCCGATCCGTGTTCCGCCCGAGATGTTCCGTTTCACCGACGGCAGCAGATCCGGGCTCCCCCTGGCGATCCTGCACGCCTTCGGCGAGGCGAACGAGCGACTTGAGACGGCCCTCGGGATCGACGACGTCCGCGCGAGGCTGCGCGAAGTCGGCTGGCTGGAGACGCTGGACGACGAAGACCTCGTCAAGGCGCTGGACCAGCTGAGGAGCCAGGGCCACCTCGACGTCGTCCAGAGCCACGCGGGCGACTACCGGACGGCGTCGGAGTACGAGCGCCGCAATCTCCAGTACTCGCTGAGCCGGCAGGGCGAAGCGGCGTACGCGGGGGTGGTCCGCGCGAACGAGGTGCTCAACGCGTCCGGGGCGCTCCAGACTGCGACGCTCGAGGCGCTGGGTGAGCGGCTCGGCGAGCTCGCGAAGCAGCTCGAAGACGGCACGGACAGGCGCGTGTTCAGCACGCTCACCGAAGTCGAGAGCCACCTCGAAGCGTTCCGCGACAACACGAAGCGCTTCAACGGCGACCTCCAGCGCCTCCTGCACGCCGAAGCCGACCTCGCGACGTTCCACGAGGTCAAGGCGGCCACGGTCACGTATCTGCAGGGGTTCCTGAACGACCTGGAACATCACGCGCACACGATCGCCACCCGGATCAAGGAGGTCGACGACCACGGCGTCGAGCGGATGCACCGGCGGGCGCTCAACGGAGCGTCGCTGCCGAACCCCGATCCGCGCTGGCTCGACGTCCGCAAGGCGCGGTGGGACGGCCTTCGCGCGTGGTTCCTGCCCGAGGACGGGGCGACGCCGCGGGTCGAGGACCTTCATCGCCTCGCGCGGCGCGCGATCATCACGCTTCTCCAGGTCCTCGACCGGATCACCGAATCGCGGCGGCGCGCGAGCAGCGCGGTCGCCGATTTCCGCGAGCTGGCGCGGTGGTTCACCGTCGTCCCGGCACAGGAGGACCTGCATCGCCTGTGGTCCACGATGTTCGGGCTGAGTTCCGCTCGGCACGCGCACCTCGCCCACGCGGATCCGGAAGTGGTCAGCACGACGGCGTCGTGGCTCGACGCGCCGCCGGTCGAGGTGTCGGAACTGCTTCGCTCCGCGGGCCGCACCGAGCGGTTCACCAGGACCGGCCGGGTGCGCGACGTCAGCGCGATCAGAGCCGCGAGAGCCGAAAAAGCCCTGCAGGAACGCGCCGAACTCGAAGCGGCGTGGAACATGCTCGACACCGGCGGCGTCGTGCGGCTTTCGGCGTTCGAGAAGCTCGACCACAGCGTCTTCGAGCGGCTGCTCGACCTGCTGGGGCAAGCGCTGGGCAGTGCCGTCGGCGCGGACGGCACCCGGCGGAGCACCACGTCCGACGGACAGATCGAGATCGTCCTGCGGCCGCCACAGACCGGCGCGGTCGCCCGCTTGACCACCACGAGCGGTGTCTTCCGGGGCCCCGACTACGAGATCGAGATCAGTACGGCCGGAGGCGGTGCGTGAGCCTCACCAACCAACTGGTCATCGCGGAACGCGAAGAGGTCGCGCGCGGGATCCGCGCGCTGCTGGCCACCCCGCTGATCGGCGAGCGCGGCTCCCCCGAGACCTTCGACCTCATCCGGCGCCGCCGCGAGCCCATCCGGCAGTGGTTCGACTACTACTGCGGCTGGACGCTCACCGTCGAACCGCGGCTCGGCTACGCCCGGCTGGTCAAGGTCCGCGCGGCCACCGATCCCACGCGTCCGGCGCGACGGCTGCGCTCCGGGCGCGCCGCGTTCGACCGCCGCCGCTACGTCCTGTTGTGCGTGGTGGCCGCCGAACTGCTGACCGTGCCGGTGACCACCATCGGCCTGCTCGCCGGCCGCGTCGCGCAGGCGAGCGCCGCCGACGACCTCGTCACCACCTTCGACGTCGCCACCAGGGCGGAGCGCCTCGCGTTCGTGGACGTCCTCAAGCTCCTGGAGTCCTACGGCGTCCTCGAAGCCGCCGACGGCGACCCGGAGTCCTTTGTGGACGATCCGGCGGCGAAGGTGCTGTTCCGGGTGGACGCGACCCTGTTGCTGCGGATGCTCGCCGCGCCGGTCGGGCCGTCGCAGCTGGCCGTGCCCGCCGACGACGTCGCGCTGCGGTTCGAGGAACTGCTGGAGGCGGTGTCGCACGAGCAGCGCTACGGCCTCTCGTCGGGCCGCCACGAGGACACGCCGAGCGCGTCGGACGTCCAGCGGAACCTGTGGCTCCGTCACACGGTCTTCCGCCGTCTCGTCGACGATCCGGTGCTGTACTTCGCCGAACTGACCGCGGAGGAACGCGCGTACCTCGGCACGCCGACCGGACGCCAGCTGCTGCGGCGAGCCGCGGAGCAAGGCGGTTTCGTCCTCGAAGAACGCGCCGAGGGCGTGCTGCTCGTCGACGTCGACGGGCTGGCCACCGACGAGAAATTCCCGGACGACGGCAGCAACGCCAAGGTCGCCGCGCTCCTGCTGCTCGACGCACTGGACGAGCCGCGGACCACCGACTATCTGCAGAAGGCCACCGCCAAACTGCTGAAACGCTTCCCACGCTGGGCCAAGACCTACCGGGGCAAGGACGGGGTGCGGCGGCTGACCGTCGACGCGCTCGCCGTGCTGACCGGCTTCGGCCTGATCCGCACCGAAGCCGAACTCGTCCGGCCGCTCCCGGCCGCCGCGAGGTACACCGACCGCACCGAGGAGGCGCCGTGACCGTGACGAGGTGGATTCCCTCCCGTGCCGGCATTCTCAACATCTGGCGCTACTACGACGAGATCTTCGAGTTCCACGACGGGCGCCTGCTGTTGCGCGGCCCCAACGGGAGCGGGAAGTCGAAGGCGCTGGAGCTGCTGCTGCCGTTCCTGTTCGACGCGAGCCTGCGCGCCAACCGGCTGTCGACCTTCGGCACCAGCGAACGCAGCATGCACTGGAACCTGATGGGCGAAGGCGCTTCGGGCGCCACCCGCGTCGGGTACGTCTGGCTCGAATTCGGCATGGCGGGCGAGAAGTGGTTCACCTGCGGCGCGCGGCTTCAAGCCAGCACGCACACCAGCACGGTGCACGCCGACTTCTTCACCACCGATCTTCGGGTGGGCGACGGCTTGCCGCTGGTCAACGAGGCCGGCCAGCCGCTGACCAAGAAGGCGCTGGAGGAAGCCCTCGGCGAACACGGGACCGTGCACGACGGCGCGGCCGAGTACCGCGCGGCGATCCGCGCGAAACTGTTCCCCACCTTGAGCGAACAGCGGTACGACGCGCTGATCACCGCGTTGCTCCAGCTGCGGATGCCCAAGCTCTCGCAGCGGCTCGACCCGAGCCTGCTGTCCAATCTGCTCTCCCGCGCGCTTCCGCCGCTGGGACAGCAGGAAATCGCGGATCTCGCCGAGGGTTTCGAGCGGCTCGACGCGCAGCGCGAACGGCTGGGCTCGCTGGAGACCGAGGTCGACGCGACCCGCGCGCTCGCCGCGCGGCAAAGGACCTACGCCCAGCGTGTGCTGCGCGCGGGCGCCGCGAACCTCATCGCCGCGACCACCGAACTCGACGAACTCGCCGCGGCCGCCCGCCGTTCGGCCGAGGAGCACGACGAGGTCGCCGCGAAGAAGGAGGCCGCCGAGGAACGGGCGGCGAAGCTCGAAAAAGACGTCGAAGAGACCGAAGCCCGCCTCGCCGGGCTGACCGAATCCGAGTCGTACCGCAAGGGCCAGGAGCTCGACAAGCTGCGGCAACGGACCTTGTCCACGCGCGAAAAGGCGGAAGCACTGCGCGCGGACGCGGACCGGCTCCGTGCCGAGGCGGACGCCGACGAGGAGCGTTCGCGGGCGGCGAAGCAGGTCGCGAAACGGCAGGCCGACCTCGTGCGCTCGCTGGAGACCGAGGTCCGTGCCGCCGCGACCCGCGCGAACCTGGCCGGGGTGCACGACGAACTCGTCGCCGGACTGAATGAACCGGCCCGGCTCCGTCCGTTGCTGCAGGCCGCCGTCCGCGGCAAGCGCGACCAGGTCGAAACGCTCGGCCGGGCGCTGGACAAGCACGAACTCGCGGTGGGGCGGCGGCACCGGGCCGAGGCGGATCTCGACCGCGCGCGGTCGGATTTCTCGGCCGCGCAGGAGCGGCTGGACCTCACGACGGCGACGCGGGAACTCGCGCTGAGCGATCTGCGCACCCGGCTCGCCGAATGGGCGATCGGCTGCCGCGAGCTGCGGTTCCCCGACGTGGAAGCGGTCGTCCGGGAGGCCGAGGCGGAGGTCGCGCTGCTGGGCAGGCTCGGCGTCGTCGCCGAGACCGTGCTCGAAGACATCATCCGGCGGGAGGCGGCGACCGGTGCCGCGCTGGCCACCGCGCGCGCCGAGCACGACGGGCTCCTCGTCGAGGCGGGCGTGCTCGAAACGGAGGACGTCCTCGCGCCCGAGCCGCCACGCACCCGCACGACGGACCGCGCCGAGATGAGCGGCGCGCCGCTGTGGCGACTGGTCGATTTCGCGGGCTCGGTCCCCGAAAGCGCCCACGCGGGAATCGAGGCCGCGCTCGAAGGCGCCGGCCTGCTGGACGCCTGGGTGAACTCCCACGGCGTCGTCGACGGACACGACGTGCTCGCGGAGATCGGGACGCTGCCGGTGGCCACCGGCCGTTCACTCGCCGACGTCCTCGTACCCGAATCCGACGCGGAACTTTCCCCGGCGAAGATCCGCCGGATCCTGGAAGTGATCGCCTTCGACGACACGCTCCCCGCCGGGCCTGCCGCGATCGGCGCGGACGGCGGCTGGCGGATGGGCGGCCTGTCGGGCAGCTGGGCGAAGGACGCCCCGGCGTACATCGGCGCGTCCGCCCGCCTTCGCGCGCGGGAACGCCGGATCGCCGAACTGCGGGACAAGATCTCCCTTCGCGAGAAGACCATCGCCGAGCTGGAAGGCGAGCTGGCCGCGCTGCGCGGCAGGCGCGAGCTGATCAAGATCGAACGCGCCGCCCGCCCCAGCCACGAAGATCTCCTTGCCGCCACGGGAGAACTGAACGCGGCCGACGCCGAGCTGACCGCCGCCGACGCCGCCGTCCGGCATCTGGAGACCACCGTCTCCGCGCTGGAGATCGAGGCCAAGACGGCGCTGCACGAGCTGACCGCCCAGGCCTCGGAGAGCGGGCTCCCGACCGAACGCGCGCTACTGGCCGCGCTCGCCACGGCCCTGCGCACCTACTCCGACCAGGGCGAGAACTGGTTGTACGAGCACGGGAACCTGCTCACCGCGACCCAGCGGGCCGAGCTGTGCGCCGAACAGGCGGACCGGTCCGAGGCGAACGCGGCCCGGCGTGAGGACGAGGCTTCCGAGGCGGAGGCCGAACGCGTCAAGCTCACGGCGATGCTCGAAGCGATCGAAGGGACCGCGGGCAGCGGGCAGCGCGAGGTGCTCGCCGAAATCGACGGGCTGCGCACGAAACTGCGTGAACTCTCGGGCGAACTCCGCGCCGCGAACGCCGACGCCAAGGAGCTCGCGGTGTCGCTGGGCGCGCTCGGCGTCCGGCGTACGACCGACGCACGGGCCCGCGAGGACGCGGCCAAGAAGCAGGACGCGGCCGCGCACCGGTTCCGGAAGCTCGCGACCGGCGTCTTCCCCGCCGACGGCGGCATCGAGGACCTGCCGAAGTTCCAGGCCACCCTGTCCGCCTCCGACGGGGTGCGGTCGGCGCTCGAAACGGCCCGGCTGGTGGCCGCGGCGTGGCCGTCCGTGCCGCACGCGCCGAGCAACCTCGGCGAGGCGCTGCACCGGCTCTCCGAGGCCGTGCACACCTGCCGGAACACCCTCAGCGCGCGGGCGGAACTCGATCTGGAGACCGACGAGGACGTCCAGATCTTCACCGCCGTCGTCGACGGGCTGCGGGTCGGCGCGGCCGAACTGCTGAAGATCCTTTACGCGGAAGCGGAACAGAGCAGGCACGAGATCACCGACCGGGAAAGCGACCTGTTCGACAAGACGCTGACCGGCGACACCCGCCGTCATCTCGCGGCCCGTATCCGGCAGGCCAACGACCTCGTCGACGGCATGAACGCGCGGCTGGAACGCGTGCGGACCGCGTCCAGGGTGGCCGTCCGGCTGGTCTGGCAGGTCTCCCCAGACCTGCCGCCGGGCACCAAGACCGCGCGGGATCTGCTGCTGAAGGATCCTGATCAGCTGACCGCCGAGGATCGCGTGTCCCTGCACAGGTTCTTCCGGGAACGCGTCGAACAGGCGAAGGCGGACGACACGGCGACCAGCTGGGAACAGCAGCTCGCGCAGGTCTTCGACTACACGTCCTGGCACCGGTTCGTGGTCAAGGTGGACCGCGCGAACGGCGCGGGCTGGCAGTTGCTGACCAAGAAGCTGCACGGCGCGCTTTCCGGTGGGGAGAAGGCGATCGCGCTGCACCTGCCGCTGTTCGCCGCCGTCGCCGCGCATTATCAGGCCGCGCCCGAGGCGCCGAGGGTGATCCTGCTCGACGAGGTGTTCGTCGGCGTCGACACCACCAACCGGGGGCAGGTGTTCGGCCTGCTGTCCGAACTCGACCTCGACCTGATGCTGACCTCGGACCACGAATGGTGCACCTACGCCGAGCTCGGCGGCGTCGGGATCCACCAGCTCATCACCGGCGGCGACGGTGACGACGCGGTCACCACGGCCCGGTTCACCTGGAACGGTCACGACCTCGCGCCGGCGGGCCATTAGCCTGAGCGGCCCCAAAGCCGGGCGCAGCGGGGTTCTTTCCGCCGTTCGTCCTTGTGCGGCGCGGGACCGCTCGCTACGTTCCTGCCGGTGGCTGTGCGGATCCAGGTGCTGGGCTCGCTGCGCGTATGGCTGGCCGGGGCGGAAGTCGATCTGGGCCCACCGGGTCGCCGTGCCGTCCTGGGGTTGCTGGTGCTCGCCGGCGGCGAGGCGATGTCCAAGCAGGAGCTGGTCGACGCGCTGTGGGGCGAACTGCCGCCGCGCAGCGCGGTGAACGTGCTCCAGACGCACGTCAAACACCTGCGGCGGCTGCTGGAACCCGGCCGTCCGTCGCGGTCCGGGAGTGAGATCCTGCCGCATGTCGGCGGTGGTTACGCGGTGCGCTGGGACGCCGTCGAGATCGACCTTCCCCATGTCCGCGGGCTCGTCGCCGAGGCGAACGAAGCCCAGCGCGACGGCGAGACCGGCCGTGCCGCGGCGCTGTTCGGCGAGGCCCTGCGCTGGTGGCGTGGCAGGCCGCTGGCCGATATTCCTTTGCTCGCAACGCATCCGAAGGTCATGGCGCTGCTCGCGGAACACCGCGCGCTGCTCGCCCGCTACGGCGACGCGATGCTCGCGATCGGCGCCGCAGACGAGGTACTGGCCGAATTGGCCGAAGCCGCGGCGGACCAGCCGCTGGACGAGCCCGCGCAGGCCCGGTTGATCCGCGCGTACCATGCCACGGGTCAGCGGGCGACGGCTTTCCGGCTCTACCAGGAGGTTCGCGAACGGCTCGTCGAGGAACTGGGGGTCGAGCCCGGGCCGGAACTCGCCGCCGCGCACTCCGCGCTGCTCGAAGACGGGGAACCGCTCCCGGCTCCGCGATCCGCCCTACGCGTTCCCCGGCAGTTGCCCGCCGAGCCGTCCGGGTTCACCGGCCGGGCGACCGAACTGTCCATTTTGGACCAACTGGTGCCCCGCGCCGGGAGCTACGGCGGCGCGGTGGCGCTCGCGGCCGTCACCGGGCAGGCGGGGGCCGGGAAGACCGCGTTGGCCGTGCACTGGGGTCACCGGGTGAAGGACCGGTTCCCGGACGGGCAGTTCTACGCGAACCTGCGCGGCCATTCCGCCGGCGAGCCCGCGACGGCGCTCGAAGTGCTCACCCGGTTCCTGGCCGCGCTGGACGTCCCCGCCGAACGCCTGCCCGCGGACACCGAGACCGCGTCCGCGCTGTACCGGACACTGATGACCGATCGGAAAGCGCTGGTGGTGCTGGACAACGCCGTGGACGTCGATCAGGTCCGGCCGCTGCTGCCCGCCGGGCCGGGATGTCTGGTGCTGGTCACCGCCAGGGACCGGATGGGCGGGCTGGTCGCGCTCCACGGCGCCCGGCGGCTCACGCTGGGCATGCTCGAACCCGGCGAGGCGCTGGAACTGCTCGCGCGTGTGCTCGGTTCCGAATGGGTCCGGGCCGAGCACGAAGCGGCCGCCGAGGTGGCCGGGTTGTGCGCGTATCTGCCGCTGGCACTGAGGATCGCCGCGGCCAACCTCGCCGAAGATCCCGGGAACGGCATCGAGGACTACGCCATCGAGCTGCGCAAGGGCAATCCGCTCGCCGCGCTGACCGTGCCGGGCGACGAGCAGATCGCCGTCCGGACCGCTTTCGACCTTTCCTACGCGGCCTTGCCCGCCGAAACGCGCCGGTTGTTCCGGCTGCTGAGCCTGGTGCCGGGCAACGACATCGGCGTCGAAGCCGTCGAGATCCTGACCGGCGAGGAGCGGGCGGGCCCGATGCTGGACACGCTCGCGAGCGCGCATCTCGTCGAACAGCACGCGCCCGGCCGCTACCACTTCCACGATCTCCTCCGCAGCTACGCCGCCGATCGCCTGCGGGATTCCCCGGCGGAGACCCGATCCGCCCGGCGCCGCCTGCACGAGTGGTATCTGCGCGGTGCCGACCAAGCGGCGAAAATCGTCTACCCGCACATGTTCCGTGTCCCGCTGTCCGTGCCGGACGGCCCGGTTCCCGCCGCGGCGAAGGAGAACGCGGCGGAATGGCTGGAGACCGAACTGGGCAACCTCGTCGCCGTCGTCGAGGACGCGGCGCGGACCGGGCCGCGTCCGGTGGCCTGGCTGCTGGCCGACGCGCTACGCGGCTACTTCTGGATGTCGTCGCGTCAGGTCGAGTGGCGGGCGGCCGCCGGGGCCGCGCTGGCCGCCGCCGAGGAGGACGGCGATCTCCGCGCCCGCGTGTCCGCCCGGTTCAGCCTGGCGGATCTGGGTTTTCGCCAAGGGCGGTACCGGGAGGCCGTCCGGGAGCACACCGGCGCGCTCGTGCTCGCCCGGCGGGCCGGGTGGGTGGAGGCGCAGGCCGCGGTGCTGGGCAACCTCGGGTGCGTGTACTGGCAGTCGGGACGGCTCCCGGCGGCCGCGGCGCGGTTCTCCCGGGGTCTGGAGCTGAGCAGACGCGCCGGAAGCCCGGCCGGGGAAGCCGTCGCGCTGGGCAATCTGGGGCTCGTCCACTGGGAGATGGGGGATCTTTCCGGGGCGGCCGGCCACTACGTCCGGGCGCTGCGCCGGTATCGCGGGATCGGCTCCCGCTACGGGGAGGCGATCAACCTGTCCAATCTCGGGCAGGCACGACACGCTCGCGGCAGGGTCAGCGAGGCGGCCGGCCTGCTCGCCAAGGCCCTCGCGCTGCATCGAGAGGCGGGGAACCGTGCCGGGGAAGCGGAAACGCTCGGAAGGCTCGCCTCGGTGTACTGCGATCTCGGCCGTCTCACCGACGCGCTCGACCACGCGCGCGAAGGGCTGCGACTAGCGCGGGAGACCGGAGAACCGCGGGGTGAGGGCGAGGCGCTCGTCGCGCTCGCGGGCGTGCATCAGCGCGTGGGGCACCGGCAGGACGCCGTCCGCCGGTACCGGCAGGCGCTGGCCCTCCTGCGGGAGACCGGTGATCGGTACCCCGAGGTCGACGCGCTCATCGGGCTCGCCACCGCGACCGGCGACCTCGGGCAGGCCCGCCGGGCGCTCGCCCTCGCCGAACGGGCGGGGTATGGCGCGTTGCGGAAACGGGCGGCGGCCGCGGTCGAGTCGATCCTTCGCGCCTAGGCCGTGTCCTGTGAGTCTGTTCGATGGGCTTCGTGATCCAGGTGATTCCTGACGGTGCGGGCGGGTCGGCCTCGTACCGGGTCGTACTCGGCCGAGCCCGCCCGTGCCGTCAGGGAGCACCTGGGCGCGAAGACCGCGAACATGACTTGCAGGACACGGCCTAGGCCGCGATGTCGCTGCTGGTGTAGTACCCGCCGGCCGGATGGAACGTGACGACGACCCACGGGTTGACGCCGTGTTCCTTGCCCGCGCTGTCCTGGCACGAGAACTCACTCATGTCGAACGCGCTCCACGCCTTGTCCGGCAGTTCTTTGATCGACTCCTCGATCCGGCCGGCCCAGCGACAGGCCGGACTGTGGACTAGCGCCGTCACCGACGGCTCGGCCCAGATGATCGTCCCGCCGTCCGAGCACCACGAGAGGTCGAACGTGTAGGTCCACCTCCCCGCCTCTTCGAGCACCACCGGCTTGATGACCTTGACGCCGGAAGCGCATTCCGGGGCCGCGTCCGCCTCGGCCGGCGCGGCGATCGTGAGGCCTGCGCAGAGGATCATCGAGCAGGCAAGGACTTTCTTGACCGTCATCGTCCCACTGTTCCGCCGGTTCACCACGCCCGCAAGCCGCCGGCCGCCGGATCCAACCGACGTCCAATGGCCGTCCAGTGCCGCCGATTAGCTTGTGCTCGCACAGTTTCCGCTGAGGGGAGTACGGATGAGGGCACGACTCAAGAAGGCCATGACCGCGGCGGCCACCACGGTGGCCGTCACGGCGGCGCTCGTCGTCGGGACCGCGACCGGCAGCTCGGCGCAGGCGGCCGGGCTGCGGGCGTTCGCGATCTCGTCGGACGGCAAGCTGATGGCCACCTACTGGACCGCCCAGCCCCAGGTCCTCGACTGGGTGCGGCTCGTACAAGGGCTCACCTGCGGGGAGACCCGCCTGATCGGGATCGATTTCCGGGTCCAGAACGGTTTGCTGTACGGAGTGGGCGAGAAAGGCTGTATCTACACGATCAAATTCCCGCCGGCGGCACCCGATGTCGTCGTCACGAAAGTCTCGCAACTGAGCGTTCCGTTGTACGGCACCGACTTCGGCGTCGACTTCAACCCGGCCGCCGACCGGCTGCGGGTGATCAGCGACTACGGCCAGAACCTGCGGCACAACCTCGGCGACCACGTCACGGTCGAAGACACCATCCTGACCACGCCGCCCGCGGGCGGGCCGACCAGGGGCGTCACGGCCGCCGCCTACACGAACAACGACCTCAACCCCGACACCGCGACCACGCTGTTCGACATCGGCACGGCCACCGACCAGGTACTCGTCCAGGCACCCGCCAACGCCGGGTTCCTCAGCCCGACCGGCGCGCTCGGCGTCGACACCGGCCCGATCGCGGGTTTCGACATCTTCAGCGACCTCACCAACGGCAAGACGTCCTCGGTGAGCGCGTTCGCCGTCCTCAACCCGGCCGCCGGGCCGTCGACGTTCTACACGGTCAATCTGCTGACCGGCGCGGCGACCAAGGTCGGCGACTTCCCGTTGCCGGTCGGGGATATCGCCATCGCGCTCGACACGAACTGAGTGGGGAACGCCGCTGTCCGGTGTCCGGTCTTCGGCCGGGCACCGGGCGGTGGTTCGTGGTCGTTTGCCGGTCCTGTTGTCGAAGCCGTTGTCGTTGTCGTTGCCGGAAATCGGCGATGGTAGGTGATCGTTGTGAAAGACCGAAGACCGGCAACGCATCACCGTTCTCTGGCAGGCAAGCCCAGCCTACAATATTGGCGTACCAAGCGACCGTCACGAATAGGCCGTCCGTCCTGTCTCATTACCGGAAATCGGCAACGCCTCGCGGGGTCTGTAAGGCAGGGAATTGTCGGTGGTGGGTCGTATGTTCGTGGGGTGGACACACATTCCGCGCCGGTGGCGCTACTCGAAAACCTCACCGATCCCGAGGTGCTGGCATCGGTCAACGCTGCTGTCGATTCCTTGGATGACAAGGATGCCGTTGCTGTCGCGCAAGCGGCATCGGCCGGGATCGCGCGGCTGGAAGCGATCCGGTTCCGGGCTGTGGCGCAGCTGAACCGGCACCGCGCCGGTGCTCGTAGTGTCACGCAGGAGGTGGCGTTCGCGTTGTCTGTTGTGGACAATCATGCGGGTGCGATGGTCGCCGCGGCCGACGCGTTGACCACTCGCCTGCCCCACACCCTGGGCTTGATGGACCAAGGGAAACTCGGCGGGTTCGGGGCGATGAAAGTCGCCGCGGCCACCTCGTGGCTCTCAGACGAGAACGCGCGTGCCGTCGACGCGCTACTGGAGGACCGGATCGCGGACAAGAACCCTGATCAGGTCCGCAAAGCCGCCAATCATGCGGCGAACACGATCGACCCCGAGGGCGCGGACAAGCGGGCCGAGGGGCATCGTGAGAGCCGTCGTCTCACGTTGCGTCACGGTGAGACCGGTGTCGCGTCGATCGAGGTCGAAGACGCCCCAGTCGAGAAGGCGGCCTCCGCTTATCAGCGGATCGATCGTGAAGCGCGAGTCCTGAAAACCGGTGGTGAGACCCGCACTCTGGATCAGCTGCGTGCCGACGTCGCTCTCGATCTCCTCCTGGGCGGCCGGGGTGGTGTGGGTGAACGCAGTGAGGTGTTTTTGTATATGGATCTGTTCACCTATCTCGGCCTGAACGACGACCCGGCGGAGATGGCCGGGCACGGGTCCCTTCCCGCCGGGTTGGCCCGCCAGATCGCCACCGGCCCGAACACTGTGCTGCGGCGGATCATCACCGACCCGCTCTCCGGGCAGGTCCTCGACCTCGGCCGCGGCCGCTATCGGCCGACAGCGGGTGTGGACGAGTTCGTGCGGGTGCGGGACCGGGAATGCCGAAGACCCGGCTGCCACCGCCCCGCCCAGGCCTGCGACATCGACCATTCGCTGCCGTGGCAGCACGGTGGCCACACCAACGCCGACGAACTAGTCGATCTCTGCCGACGAGACCACCGCCTCAAAGACGAACCTGGCTGGACCTACCACCTCGCACCCAACGGCACGCTCAGCATCACCACACCCACCGGACAAACCCACACCAGCACACCGCCCCCACTCCATCCACCCCGGCCGGCACCCGACGAACCACCACCCTTCTGAGCGCTGTTGACGGAAAACGGCAACACACCGGTCCGGCAGCCGAGTTTCCCCAGACGCCGCATAACCGCCAGGCGGCAGGAAAGGGCGGTAGCTCGTTCGGCACCCGCCAGGAGCGATCGTGTTGCCGGAAAACGGCAAGGGCCTGCTCAGACACCTGCTGGTTCCCCCGGGTACCGAGTTGCATGGGCGCTCAGCAGCGTTGCCGTAAACAGCGACAGCCGACTCGTGCGGCGGGATGTTCTCCCAGCGCCGCCGCACACCCGCCACGTAACCAAAAGACGGCCACGATCCGCTCAGACACCAGCCGACTCCCCAAGTACCGAGTCGCGGCCGGGCACCCAGCGGCCTCGCCGACAAACGGCGACGCCCCCCAAGCGACAGCGAGTTCTCCAGCTGCCACGCACCCAGCCCATAGCCGAAAACCGACCACGCCCTCCCCTTGCGAGAGGCCCAAGAGACCGACTCCACCCACGGTCTGAGCCCGAAGACCGGACCGTGATCCGATCCGCGCCACCACCACACGCGGCAGGCTCACCGGATATGGAAACCGACTACGTCTTCCCCGGCCGCCGCGTCGCCGCGGTCTCGATGGTCCTCGGCCCGGTCCTGCTGCTCACCGGGACGCTGCTGCGGGCGCGCTTCGACTTCTTCTTCCCGAGCCAGCTCAGGGCGATGAGCGATCATCCCGCGCTGATGACCGCCGCGTACACGTGTTTCCTGGCGGGCAATGTCGTGCTGTGGCCCGCGATCGTCGCGCTCGCCACGAAGATCGGCCGCACCAGGCCGGCGTTGGCCGCCTGGGGCGGCCTGTTCGTCCTTTGTGGACTCTTCGAGCGCACCTTTCACGCCGGGATCGACCAGGCGGCGCTGGGACTCACCGAACGCCGTGGCTCCGGGTTCGCCGAGAGCGTGGTCAGCGAGTCGTATCAGGACCTGCATCTGTTCAGTTTTCTGTCGTTCACGATCATGTTCGGCTGGTACGTGCTCGCCTTCGCCGCTTATCGGGCGAAAGTGCTCGGCGTCGCCGGGTCGATCGGGCTGGCGACGATGGGGCTTCTGCCGCTCGGCGTGCTGAAAGGGACCGAATTCGTTTCGATCATCGGCACCGCCGGGCTTTGTGTCGCGTTGGTTCCGGCCGGTATCCGGGCATTACTGGAAAGTCCCAAACCGAGCCGCCGCACGATGGTGTTCACGGCGATCGCCGTTCCGGTTCTGGGCGCGCTCGCCTTCGCGAGCGCACTGGGCTGAGCTCAGGCCAGACGCGCGGACGTTTTCCCTTTTCTGTCAACGGATTCGTGTTCGCGCCCCGCCGGGAGACAGCTCATCAGCAGTACGACACCGACCGCCCCGAGAAGCATGTGCCCGGCGAGGATGCACAGCCCACAGAATCCGATCCACAATGAGATCTTCATTCTCAGAGGGTAGTGCCGTTCCCGGGAGCGGGACCCGAACTTGGGAAAGACTTAAGGTCTCCTTTGGGCAAAGGGTCTGTCCGGAGTACGCGCGTAATACACCACCAGTGACACCGTCGAGGCGAGGAACACCACCTGCATCAGGCTCCGCGGCACCAGCTCGTCCATCGTCGAAGTCACCGGCCCGTGCAGTGCCTTGTACACATTCGCCGGGAACATCCCCAGCAGCAGGAGAGTCAGCCCGGCGGACGCCCACGGCGCCGTGCGCGACCACAGCACCCCCGCGGCGCCCGCGAGTTCGAGGACGCCGGTGACGGTCACCAGCAGTCCCGGCGCGGGCAGGGCGGGCGGCACCATCGCGACGAGTTCCTCGCGCATGCCGATGAAGTGCGCGAGACCGGTAGTGACGAACAGCGCCGCGACACCGCCGCGCACCGCGACGGGCCAGGGTTTGAACCGCTGGACGCCGAAGGCGCCCAGCAGAGCCAACGTCGCCGTGACGGCGATCAGCATCAGTACGGGTGCGAGACCGGGATCCATGACCATGCCTTCCGAGCAGTGAATCTTTCCACTGACAAGATGCGCGATTGCGGGCCATCTTGTCAATGACTAGATTCGTGGCCATGAGTCCGTACCACCACGGCGACCTCCGCCGGGCCGTGCTCGACGCCGCCGTCGCGGCCATCACCGAACACGGCCCCGCGGGGATCAGTCTCCGCGACCTCGCCCGGCGCGCGGGCGTCTCGCACGCCGGGCCGGTCCACCATTTCGGCGACAAGGCCGGGGTGCTGACCGCGCTGGCCGCCGAGGGATTCGACCTGCTAGCGGACGCGCTGGCGGCCGAGAGCGATCGGGATTTCGTCGAGGTCGGGGTGGCTTACGTGCGCTTCGCGATCGAGCATCGCGCGCATTTCGAGGTGATGTTCCGCCCCGAACTCCACCGCGAGGGCGACGCGGCGCTGGCCGCCGCCCGTGACCGCGCCGGAGCCCTGCTGACCAGCGGCGCGGCGTCGGTCAGCGACGACGCGATGGCTGGGGTCGCCGCGTGGTCGTTGATGCACGGCTTCGCGAACCTGTGGCTCACCGGCGCGCTTCGTGCCGAGCACCTCGAGGATCCGGACACCGCCGCCCGCGCGATCGCCCGGATCCTGTTCCCGTGATCAGACCTGCGCGGTGGGCATCACGGTGACCTGCTGAAGGTTCACCCGAGCCGGGAGCGAGGTCAGGAACGCCACGGTCTCGGCGATGTCCTCGGGCTTCAGCCAGGTCAGCGACTCGCGCGCGCCGTCCAGCCACTGCAGAGCGCCGGCGTCGGTGACGTGGCCCTGCAGTTCGGTCTCGACCAGCCCCGGCTCGATCGCCGCGACCCGCACACCCTTCGGCCCGAGGTCGGCGCGAAGGTTCTTTGACAAGTGCGTCACGTACGCCTTCGAGGCGACGTACACGGCGAAGGACGGGAAGACGGCCTGCGCGCCGATGGACGAGGTGTTCACCAGGTCCGCGACGCCCTTCTCGGCCGCCGAAGCGACGAGATGCGGGACGAACGCGCCGATCGCGTTCATCAGGCCCGTCATGTTGACGTCGATCATGCGCTGCCAGTCGCCGGTGGCGAGTTCGTCGATCGGCGCGGCCAGCATCACGCCGGCGTTGTTGAACAGGAGGTCCGCGCGGCCCAGCTTCGCCTCGATATCGGCCGCCGCGGCCCGCATCGCCGCGGCGTCGGCGACGTCGACGGCGAGCACGAGCGCGGTACCGCCGTCGGCCTCGATCTCCTTGGCCAAGATCTCCAGCCGGTCCGCCCGGCGGGCGATCAGCGCGACCGCCGCCCCGGAGGCGGCCAGCCGCCGGGCGGCCGCCTCGCCGATTCCGCTGGACGCTCCGGTGACGACGGCGACCCTGTTCGCGTGCGGTGCCGGGGAGTTCGTCATCTCTGTTTCTCCTAAGTGGACTCGTTCTCGGTGATGAGTCCAGGAAACCGGGCCCCGCCCGGAGATGGCACGGTCTGTTCAGCCTGGGTCCGGCAGTACCAGTCAAGCCGCGCACGGAACTGTTACGCGCTCATCGAGTTCCGCGGACACCGACCGGCCAGCGTGACCCGTATGCGAATCCGATCCCTCGCGCTCGCGCTGGCCATGATGACGGCCACCGCGGCCCCCGCGTCGGCCGTCATCGGCGGCACCGAGTCCACCACGCCCTACGACTTCATGGTCTCCCTGCAGTACGACGCGCCCCGTCCGGACGGACACCGGTGCGGGGCGGTGCTCATCGCGCCCCAATGGGCGGTCACCGCGGCCCACTGCGCCAACACTCCGACCGGCTCGGCCGTCGGGGTCCCCCGCGGCTGGAAGGTCCGCGTCGGCTCGCTGGACACCACCACCGGTGGCGAGGTCACCGAGGTCGACAAGTTCTATCGGCGCATCGTCACGTACAACCCGCCTGGCGAGGACATCGCGGTCCTGCACCTGCGCAACCCCGTGCGAGCCCAACCCGTCCGGCTCGCCGGGGCCACGCCGGCCGTCGGTACCCCGGTCCGCATCCTCGGCTGGGGTGCGGCCGCGACCGGTTGCAACGACTTCAAGGACCCGAAGTGCTTTCCCAGCAAGCTGCGCGAAGCGGACACCGAGGTCGTGCCGCTCGACCGATGCTGGGACGACGACGGGCACACCCTGCCGTTGTGCGTCGGCCGCGCCGAGCCGCCCGTCGGTCCGGGCACGACGGACTCCGGCGGCCCCGCGTTGATCCGTTCGGGCGACGGCTGGGCGCTGGCCGGAACGGTCATCGGTCCCGGCATCAGGGGCGCCGACTTCCCTGACATGTACACCGACGTCTCGAAGAATTCCGCGTGGATCAACGGCATCGTGACCGGGACCGCCGTTCCCCCGGACTCCCCGGTGCCGAACGTGGAAGGCACGGCCGAGGTGGGTAACTGCAAGGGCGCGGTGGTGCGCGCCGCCACCTCTCGTCCTGAAGACCCGGCGCTGGCGTTGACCAACGGCCATTGCGTGCCGAGCGGGCGGCCCGCCCCGGGGAAGGCCTTGGTCGACCGGCCCGCCGACCTGCCCCGTCCGGTCACGATCGCCGACCGGGAGGGCTATCCGAAGACCAGCGCCCGCGCCACCCGGCTGGTCTACGCGACGATGACCGGCACCGACATCGCGCTGTACCGGCTGGACAAGACCTACGCCCAGCTGGCCAGAGAAGGCGCGAAGGTCTTCCGGCTGACCACCAAGCCGATGCGGGCCGGAGACCGGCTCCTCATGGCCTACTCCAGCAGCCGGCCGAGCTGCACGGTGGAGGCCGTCGTGCCGCACCTGCGCGAAGCCGGGTACCAGCAGGACGACGCGGTCCGCTACGCGCCGAGCGACACCTGCGTGAGCAGGCCCGGCCACTCCGGCTCCGTGCTGCTGTCCCGCGACGGGAACACGGTCATGGGCATCAACAACACCCACAACCGTGACGGTGAGCGCTGCACCGAGGGCAACCCGTGCGAGGTCGGCCGGGACGGGACCGTGAAGGCGCTGAAGGGCCGCGGTTACGGCCAGCAGGTCCACCGGATCGCGGCCTGTCTGACCAAGGGATCCCGGATCGACCTGCGACGATGTGCCGGCGAAAAACAATTCCCACCGGCTGTCGAATCGGCGGGAGGCCCTTCGTATAGGGAGTGACCAATCGCTTCGAACGAGGAGGACGCCATGACCCAGTACCTGATCAGCCTGTACCAGCCCGACGGTCCCGTCCCGCCGCCGGAGTTCCTGGAGCCGATCGCGCGCAAGATCCAGGCGCTCGACGACGAGATGAAGGCCGCGGGTGTCTGGGTCTTCGCCGGCGGGCTGCACCCGCCGACCACGGCGACCGTGCTGCGGGCCAAGGAGAACGGCGAGATCGCGATGACCGACGGCCCGTACGTCGAGGGAAAGGAACATCTCGGCGGCTTCACCATCATCGAGGCGCCGGATCTGGACGCCGCGCTCGAATGGGGCCGCCGGGTCACCGAGATCACCTACCTCCCGGTCGAGGTCCGGCCGTTCCAGGGCGACGAAGGTCCTTCGTGCGTGTGACCACCGAGGACATCGGACGCGTCTTCACCGAGGAGTACGGCCGCGCCGTGGCCGTACTGGTCCGGGTCTTCGGCAGTATCGACATCGCCGAGGAAGCCGTCCAGGACGCCTTCGCCGAAGCGGTGGACCGCTGGCCGTCCAGCGGTCCACCGCCGAGCCCCGCGGGCTGGATCATCACGACCGCCCGCAACAAGGCCATCGACCGGTTGCGCCGGGAAGCCGCGCGCGACGACAAACACGCCCAGGCCGCGCTGATCAGCGCCGGCGGTGAACCAGTGGAGGAGGGTCCCGTGCGTGACGACCGTTTGCGGCTGATCTTCACCTGCTGCCACCCCGCGCTGGCCATCACCGCGCAGGTCGCGCTGACGCTGAAACTGCTGGGCGGGCTGACCACCGGCGAGATCGCGCACGCGTTCTTCGTCCCCGAAACGACGATGGCGCAACGGCTGGTCCGGGCGAAGGGGAAGATCCGCGCCGCGAAGATCCCGTACCGCGTCCCGGACGACGCCGACCTGCCGGACCGGCTGCGGTCGGTGCTCGCCGTGATCTACCTCGTGTTCAACGAGGGGTACACGGCCACTTCGGGCGAACGGCTGGTCCGGGAGGACCTGTGCGCGGAGGCGATCCGGCTCGGCAGGCTGCTGACCGCTCTCATGCCCGACGAACCGGAGGCCACCGGGCTGCTGGCGCTGATGCTGCTCACCGAGTCGCGCCGCGCGGCCCGCACCGGAGCGGACGGCGAAGTCGTGCTGCTGGCGGAGCAGGACCGGTCACGGTGGAACCGCGAGCTGATCACCGAAGGGCAGGCGCTGGTCCGTGCCTGCCTGCGGCGGAACCAGCCGGGTCCGTACCAGATCCAGGCGGCGATCAACGCCGTCCACAGCGACGCCGCCGACGCGGCGAGCACGGACTGGTCGCAGATCGTCCAGCTGTACGACCTGCTGCTGGCGGCGAATCCGACACCGATCGTCGCGCTCAACCGGGCCGTCGCGGTCGCCGAAGTGGAGGGTCCCGATGCGGCCCTCGCCGTGATCGACGACCTCGGACTGGGCGAATACCACCTGTACCACGCCATCCGCGCGGACCTGCTGCACCGCCTCGGCCGGCCGGAGGAGTCGGCGCGGGCCTACGAAGCCGCGATCGCGCGAGCGGAGAACAGCGCCGAACGGCGGCTGCTGGAACGGAAACTGGCCGCGGTCAGTCCGTGATCAGCCGCGCCGGGCCGGGCCCCTTGGCGGCGAGGACGTCGCCGGGGTTCACCAGCACGCACTGGTCGAAGGACAGGCAGCCGCAGCCGATGCATTCGGTGAACCGGTCCCGCATGCACTCCAGTTGCTCGATGCGCTTGTTCAGTTCGGCGCTCCAGCACTGGGAAGCCCGCTGCCAGAACGCCTGGTCCGGAGCGGCGCCCTCCGGCAGGAGATCGAGCACTCCGCCGATCACCTCCAGCGGGATGCCGAGGTGGTGCGACGCGCGGATGAACGCGACCACGCGGAGCGCGCTGCGGGGATAGCGGCGCTGGTTTCCGCTGGTCCGCCTGCTGCTGATGAGGCCCTGGCGTTCGTAGAACCGCAGGGCGGAGGTGGCGACGCCGCTGCGCCGGGACAGCTCGCCGATGGTGAGTTCGGACGGCGGTTCGGACATGGTCACGATCCTAGCTTGACTTGAACCCTTGTTTAAGTTTCATGCTGGAGTCATGACAGCACAGGGAACCTCCGAAATGATCATCCACAAGGGACATTGGCCGACACCGGACGAGGCGACGGTCGTGGTGGCGCGGGAATGGCCGGACGCCGAAGCGGCACGGGAGGCGTTCAAGAGCCACGAAGGACTCGTTTCCTTCACCGCGTACGAAGGCATCGACCACGACGGCGCCTTCACCTACGAGCAATGGACCAGCGAAGAAGCCATCCAGAACCTGGACGGCGCGCCCGTGTTCCGCCTTTACCGCGGCCACCGCGGCGAAGGAGCGCCAGGCTGCCTCGTGATCGTCTCGGTCGAGTTCGAAGGACCCGACGAGCGGCGGCAACGCGACTGGATCGACCTCGTCTTCGAAGCGCTGGCGTCCGAACCCGCGCACCCCAAAGGCGGGATCTCAGGGTTCTTCCACGTGAGCACCGACGGGACCAGGGTGCTGAACTACGCCGAATGGGTCAGCGCCGAAGCCCACCGCGCCGCGCTCGCGGCCCCTGGCGCCGACGGCATCGGGACGACGGACGCGTGGAAGAAGGTGCAGACCTACCCGGGGATGTCGGGCGGGTCGGTCAAGCGGTACCGCCCGGTCTTCTCGGCGGTGGCGGCATGAAGCCGATCCTGGTCGCCGGCGCGACGGGCAACGTCGGCTCGCAGGTAGTCGCCCAGTTGCGGGCGCGAGACGTCCCGGTCCGGCCGCTGAGCCGTAATCCGCCGCCGGACGGCGTCCGCGGTGACCTGGCGAAACCGGAAACCATCGTGCCGGCGCTCGACGGCGTCGAAACGGTGTTCCTGATGCTCGCCGGCCCCGCCGAGGCGTTGGTGCCCACGGTGTCGCTGCTCGGGGAACGGGCGAAGCGCGTGGTGTTCCTTTCCTCGGGCGCCGTCGACGATTCCCTGGCGGAGCAGGACAACGCCATCGGTGCCTGGCATCGCACCGTCGAGGAGGCGATCGAAGCCGCCGGTCTGGAATGGACTTTCCTGCGACCGCACGGCTTCGCGGCCAACACCCTCGGCTGGGCGCCGTCGATCCGCGCGGACGGCGTCGTCCGCGGCGCGTACGGCGAGGCGTCGATGCCGCTGATCCACGAGAAGGACATCGCCGCGGTGGCCGTCGAAGCGCTGACCGGTGACGGGCACTCGGGGGCGAAGTACACGCTCACCGGCACACGGCCGATGACGCAGGCCGAGCAGGTCCGGATCATCGGCGAGGCCGCGGGCCGCCCGGCGCGCTGGGAGGAGATCCCGCTCGAAGAAGCACGCGCCGCCCTGCTCACGAAGATGCCGGATTTCATCGTCGACACGATGCTGTCCGGGTTCCGGGGGCTGGTGACGAAACCGGGCAAGGTCACCTCGACCGTCCAGGACGTCACCGGCAGGCCGGGGCTGGACTTCGAGGTCTGGGCGGCCGAGCACGCCGCCGCGTTCCGGTAAACTCGGGCTCGTGTCGACACCGGTTCATGCCGCGGTGGTCCACTAACCGCCGTTCCTGACCTTGTCCCCCGACGAGCCACGCCCGCGGGGTCTCTTCGCCGCGGGCGGATCCAGGAACGGAACCATGAACCCCCAGTCCACAAAGGACGGTGGTCGGCGCTGGCTGACCACCGTCGGCACGAAAATGCCCCGCACCGTCGTCGCGATCGACGACGGGATCACCGCCGACGAGGCGTTCCGGCTCGCCGCGGCAGGCGCCGGTCTCGCCTGGCACGGCGACTTCCCCGGCGCGCGGAACCTCCTCGCCGCGTTGTCCCGCCGTTGCGGTACCGCGGCGGGGAAACCTTTTCAGGAGCAGCGGAACCATCGGTCACGCCGGGCGCGGATCCTCGGCAGGCTGCTGGTCCCGCTGGACCCCGGCCACGTCCTGCCGTTGCGCCGCGGGCCGGACGTGCGCGAGGCCTGCGCCGAGGTCTTCGGACCTTCCGAGACCGCGTCGCTGGTGTCCTTGCGTGAACTGCTGGGCATCGTCGGCGCGCACGAATGGCGGGTGAAGGGCGTCGAAATCCCGTCGCTCGGCGCGAAAATCCATCCGCACCACGGGGTCTTCTCCCCCGTCCGCGGCGAGTACGTCGATCTGGTGGCGAGAACTCCGTTGCCCGCCAGGCAACTGGCGTTCGATATCGGCACCGGAACCGGCGTGCTCGCCGCGGTCCTCGCACGTCGAGGGGTCGAGCGCGTGGTGGCGACGGACAACGAGCCGCGCGCGCTCGCCTGCGCGCGGGAGAACTTCGCACGTCTCGGTTTGGACGGAATCGAAACCCTCCACGCGGACGTGTTCCCGCCGGGCCGCGCGCCGCTGGTCGTCTGCAATCCGCCGTGGCTGCCCGTCCGCGCGCACACCCCGCTCGAACGCGCCGTCTACGACCCGGGAAGCCGGATGCTCAAGGCGTTCCTCGACCGGCTGCCCCGGCATCTCGAACCCGGCGGGGAGGCGTGGCTGATCCTGTCCGACCTCGCCGAACTGCTGGGCCTGCGCACACGCGAAGAACTCCTCGGCGCTTTCGAGCGGTCCGGCCTCGAAGTCCGGGGCCGGGAGGACATCCGGCCGCGGCATCCGCGGGCCAACGCGAAGGAGGTCACGACGCTGTGGCGGCTCACAATCCGAGCAGCGCCCGTGCCTGACTGATGAACACGCGGGCGGTGGGGCTGACCGGCCCCTCCGTCCGCCAGGCCAGCGCCAGTTTCGCCCGCAGCCCGGCCGGCCGCGTGATCTCCATGGCGTGCAGTTCCGTGTAGTGCGTCGCCAGCGACATCGGCACCACGGCGACGCCGAGACCGCGCCCGACCAGTTCGGCGACGACGTTCGGGTCGCCCGCCTCCAGGGTCACTCTCGGCTGGGCGCTGTCGGCGAGGAACGCCGCGTCGACGATCGCGCGCATGCCGGTGCCCTTCGGCAGGCTGACCAGGGAACGGCTTTCCAGCTCCGACAGGGTGATCGTGGCCTGTCCGGTGAGCGGGTCATCCGGCCCGGAGATGGCGACGAGCGGCTCGTCGAGGACGACCTCCAGGCCGATCCCCGGCGGCGGTTCGCCGGAGACCCCGATCAGCGCGACGTCGAACCGGCCGTCGGCGACCCCCGCGAGCAGGACGTCGGAGGTCGCCTCGGCGAGCGTGATGTCGACCGCCGGATGACGCTCGTGGAAGCGCGCGAGCAGATCCGGAAGGTTGACCGGGCCACGCGAGGACACCATGCCCATCGCGACCTGGCCGCGGACCAGCCCGGTGAGATCGTCGACCGCCTGCCGCACCCCGGCGACGGCGGCGAGCGCGGCCCGCGCGTGCGGGAGCGCGGCGGCGCCGACCTCGGTCAGCCGGACCGCCCTGGCCGACCGGTCGAGCAACGGCTGCCCGAGTTCGCGTTCGAGGCGGCGGATCTGGGCGCTGACGCCGGGCTGCGCGACGTGCAGCCGCTCGGCGGCTCGGGTGAAGTTCGCTTCCTCGGCCACCGCGACGAAGTATTCGAGCTGGCGCAGTTCCATAACCGATGATTCTAGTTGCCAGACAAACCAGATCTTGGACTTCTGGCCGAATCGAGATCACGCTGGGGGCATGACCACGATGCTCCGCTCCGGCGACCCGGATTACGACAACGAACTCGCCGGTTTCCAGACCGCAGTGCCCCGCCGTCCCGATGTCATCGTGCCCGCCGCTTCGGCCGCCGACGTCGTCGAGGCCGTCCGTCACGCCGTCGAGCACGACCTTCCGATCGCCGTCCACTCGACGGGGCACGGCGTCGGCGTCCCGTTCGAAGGTGGCGTCCTCGTCACCACCCACCGTATGACCGGGATCCGGATCGACGAGGAAATCGCACGGGTCGAAGCGGGCGTGCGCTGGGGTGCGGTCATCGAAGCGGCCGCGGAGCACGGGCTCGCGCCGCTGAGCGGCTCCTTCCCCGGCGTCGGCGTCGTCGGCTACACCCTCGGCGGCGGGTTCAGCCTGCTCGGCCGCAAGTACGGCCTGGCGGCCGACCAGGTGACCTCGATCGAGGTGGTGACCGCCGACGGGGAGCTCCGCCGTGCCACCCCGGACACCGAAAGCGACCTGTTCTGGGCGCTGCGCGGCGGCCGGGACAACTTCGGGATCGTCACCGCGCTGGAGTTCCGGCTCGTCCCGGTCACCCGGCTGTACGGCGGCAGCCTGCAGTTCGGCACCGAGTCGCTGTCCGCGGTGCTCCGCGCCTGGCGCGACTGGGCGGCGGGGATGCCCCGCGAAATGACGTCGTCGCTGGGCATGGTCCCGATGCCGGATCTGCCGATGGTGCCCGAACCGCTGCGTGGGCAGCACGTCGCGCAGATCCGGGTCGCCTATCTGGGTGACGCCGCCGAGGGCGAGCGCCTCGTCGCCCCGCTGCGCGCCGCCGCCCCCGTCCTGGGTGACACGCTCGCCGAGATCCCGTTCACCGAATCGGGCAAGATCGCGAACGAGCCGCCCTTCCCGCACGGCTACCGCGCCGACAACGCCACCGTGTCCGAACTCAACGACGCGATGCTCGACGCGATCCTCGAACACGCCGGCCCGGACGCCCCGGTGCCGACCGTCGTCCTGCTGGACCTGCTCGGCGGCGCGCTGTCCGACGTGCCCGAGCACCCCGGCGTGGGCTGGGACCGTGAAGCGAGCTTCACCGTCCGCGCGCTGTCCGTCGTGGACGACGCTTCGATCGCCGAGATCCGGAGCGCGCACGCGAAGCTGTTCGACGCGTTGAAGCCCTGGTCGACCGGCAAACTACTGACCTTCGTCTACGGCGAGAGCGCGGCGGGCGAGGAAGCGTCCAAGGTGTACTCCCCGGCCGATCTGCGGCGGCTCGCCGAGGTCAAGGCGGCCGTCGACCCGACGAACCGGTTCCGGCTGACCCATAACGTCGAACCCGCCCCTGACGCTGGGTGATCTTCGAAAACCGCAGGTAGGAGGCCTCGACACGGGGCGAAAGCGCAGCGAACGGCACCCGTATACTTCCGGGCCGATACCGCCATCAGGGGGCATGCCGTGCGCGCTTTGGACCATGACGAGTTCCTCGCCATGCGTCGGTTCCCCGCGCTCGACGGCCTGCGCGCGATCGCGGCGACCATCGTGATCCTCTACCACTTCGCGGGTCCGAAGTGGAACTGGATGTCCGGCTGGGTCGGTGTCTACATCTTCTTCGTGCTGTCCGGTTTCCTGATCACGACGCTGCTGCTGCGTGAACAGGACCGGACCGGCCGGATCTCGCTTTCGGCCTTTTACCTGCGGCGCGTGTTCCGGATCCTGCCGCCGTACCTGGTGATCCTCGGCGGGATCATCGTGTTCGTGTGGCTGCGCGGGGAGTTCTTCACCCGTGAGTTCCCGCACGCGCTGAAGTACTACCTGACCTTCTTCAACGAGTTCCTGCCCGGCAGCGAGGGCAACGGCTCCGACAACTTCTTCAGCGGCTCGTGGACGCTGGGCATCGAGGAGAAGTTCTACCTGGTCTGGCCGTTCCTGCTGGTGGTCGCCGGCGCGGCCGGGCTGGCCGCGGCCTGGCGCAAGCTCGCGCTGGCCTTCGCCGCGTTCGCGCTGATGGCGGGGCTGGTGGGAGTCACCAGCGGCTGGGTGCTCAACGGGCCGCAGCTGCCGATCTACCGGTCGACCGTGCATTACGCGATCCTGCTGATCGGCTGCGTGCTGGCGATCGCGATGCACTACCGCCGGTCCTACGCGGTGCTCAAACCGCTGACCCATCCGCTCGCGGCGATCCCGGTGTTCGGCGCTTTCGCCGTGCTGCACGTCAACATGGAAAGCCTGTGGTGGGAGACCGGCAGCAACCTGGGCCTGCTGATCGCCTACGGCCTGCTGTCGGCGATGTTGCTGGTCGTGCTGATTTCGCCGGGGCCGCTTCGCTGGCTGCTGGCCACGAAGGCGATGCGGTTCGTCGGTGAGCGCTCGTACTCGCTCTACCTGCTGCAGGGCCCGGTGCACTTCGCGGTGGTCGAGGCGATCCCGCCGCTGGGCGAGCACCGGATGATCAGCGCGCTGACCGTGTTCGCGGTCGGGCTCGCGATCGCGGACCTGATCCACCGCTGGGTCGAGCAGCCGATGATCCTCACCGGTAAGAAACTGATCGCGCGCCGCCAGGAGCGCAAGGCACTGCGTGCGGCCGAAGCCGAACTCAAGCGCCCCGCAGCCGTAAAAGCCCCCAGCGGCGCGCGCTGACCTCCCGCGTTTCGTCCTCTGAATGCGAGCGGGTCAGCGGGAGATCGTGACGATCGGGATCACCCGATCGGTCTTCTTCTCGTAGTCCGCGAAGCCCGGCATCATGCCGACCATCTTCGCGTAGAGACGGTCACGCTCGGCGCGGTCTTCGAGTACGACGGCCGCGGTCGCGTCGAACTTCTCCGTGCCGACCTCGACGGTGACCTTCGGGTTCGCCAGGATGTTGTGGTACCAGGCAGGGTTCTTGTCCGCCCCGGCGTACGACGCGGCGACGACGTACTTGCCGTCCTCCTCCGCGTACGCGAGCGGCGACGTGCGAGGCTCGCCGCTCTTCGCCCCGGTGGTGGTGAGGAGGAGCAGCGAGCCGCCCTCGAACGGGCCGCCCACCTTCCCCCCGTTCTCGCGGAACTCCTTGATGATGTTCTTGTTCCAGTCGAGCGCTTCGGACAACTTTCCTCCAGTGTCGATCTTCTCGATGCCGAGGCTACTCAGCCTTCACGGGCTTTGCGGCGCTGTTCTTCGGCGCGCTCCCGGCACTTGCGAAGGAACTCTTCGTCGTCCTCGGCGCTCGTGGCGGCGAAGCGGCCCGGCCGGTCGTACTCCGGGAACGCCGGCGACTCACGTTCGTAGCGGCCGCGCGGGGCGCGGGCGGCATTCTGCGGACGACCTGCGACCAGCCAGACGATCGAGCCGATCAACGGGACGAGCAGCACCAGCAGCAGCCACATCCCCTTCGGCATGTTGCGGCACGATCCCTCGTCCGTGGTGATCACGTCGACGATGCAGAAGATCCACAGACCGAGCGTGAGAACGCCGAAGAAACCATTGAAATACAGCATCGAAAGACTCCCCAGTTCCAGATGACCGGGTAAGTCTTAGCACAGGAGCGCGTCGAGAATTCCCGCGGCCACTTGCCGCGCCTGCGTTTCCCCGGGGCACTGCTTGACCCCTGCTCCGAACGGACGTTTCGTCAGGTCCACCTCGACCACTTCGCCGCCGACCCACCGCCGGGTGACCCGGACCGGCGGATCTTCACGCAGGATCCGGTCGAGCAGGTCTTCGACGTCCTCGCCGGGCCGGCGGGCGGCCAGCGCCTTGCCCAGGAGCTTGGCCGTCGCGTCACAGGCCTGCACCAGGAGCCCGATCCGCGCGGCCGTCCGCTCGTCGGCGTCACCGCAGGTTTCGACCAGGCGCCGCATGGCCGCCTCGGCATCGGCCCCGATCTCCGTGTGCGGATGATAGGCGCCGGAAACCGTCGCGACGTCGCGGGAAACGTCCGGCAGGCCGAGTTCCGCGGCCAGCACGGCCACCGGGACCGTCCACACGGTCCGTTCCACCGGCCCGCCCCGCATTTCGCCGGCGAGCGCGAAAGCCTTGTCCCGCAGGGACTCCATCGACGCGAGCTCGGCGAGCACCAGCGCCCGCCGTCGCGCGTGGTCCTCCGGGCGGCTGAACCGGGCGACGTTCGCCCGCAACCACCGGACACCTCCCGGCTCGACGTCCTGGGGCACCGGCGGGACAGGGGCTTCGATCAGGGGATCGTCCATGCCGTGACGCTAAGTGCGGAACGCTTCGGTCACGGCCGAAACATGAGCACAGCGTCGTTGTTATGGTGACCGGGTGACGGCCGTGTCGGAGGCAACCGAAGTCGACGGCGCGGGGCGGGCGGCGCAACCGCGCCAGCTGATCGTGACCGTGTACGGCCTCTATTCCCGCGGCGAGGGCGGCTGGCTCTCCGTCCGTTCCCTGATCGACCTGCTGGCGGGCGTGGACGTCGAGGAACCGGCCGTCCGGTCGTCGATCTCGCGGCTGAAACGGCGCGGGATCCTTTCCGCGGTACGCCGGAACGGCGCCGCGGGTTACGAGCTTTCCGAAACCGCGCTGGCGATCCTGCGCGAAGGAGACGAGCGGATCTTCCGCCGCGAACGCGCCACCCCCGGCGACGGCTGGCTGCTCGCGGTGTTCTCCGTCCCGGAAGCCGAACGGCACAAAAGGCACGTTCTTCGCACGCAGCTCGCCCGGCTCGGCTTCGGGACGGCGTCGTCCGGGGTCTGGATCGCGCCCGCGCACCTGCGTGACGCGACCTCCGACATGCTGCGACGGCTCGAACTCGAGGGGTACGCCGATCTCTTCCACGCCGAGCACCTCGCGTTCGGCGACGTGCGGGAGAAGATCCGTGACTGGTGGGACCTCGATCAACTCGAGTCGCTGTACACCGCCTTCCTCGACGAGCACGCGGCCGCGCTGCGGCGGTGGCAGCGGCGCAAGACCACGGACGAGGCCGAAGCGTTCGCCGACTACGTCCGCGTGCTGACCGACTGGCGGCGGCTGCCCTATCTCGACCCCGGCCTGCCCGCCGAACTGCTGCCCCCGGGCTGGGCGGGCATCCGGGCGGCGGACCTGTTCTTCACGCTGCACGCGAGGCTGGGCGAGGCCGCGGCCGCGCACGTCTCACGCACCCTGCCTTGACACGCGCGACGAACGCGCCGGGCTGGTCGTGAGTGGTAAGTGCCGTTCTAACGACACTTACCACTCACGACCAGCAGCGTCCGGGTTCCCCAGCGACGGTCTCGCGAAAGTGGCTTTCGCGACACGCCTTTGCCCCTGCGGCGCCCCTCAACTTAGGCGACGACCGCAAAGCCCTGCACCTCCACCAACGCCTCCTCGTCCCACAGCCGGCTGACGCCGATCCCCGCCATCGCGGGGTACTCGCTCCCGGCCAGCCGCTTCCACACCGCGCCGATCTCGCGCGCGTGGGCGCGGTAGTCGTCCATGTCGACGATGTAGATGGTCACGCTGCACAGGTCCGACGGCGTCCCGCCCGCCGCGCGCAACGCGGTGAGCAGGTTGGACAGCGCGCGTTCGAACTGCTCGACCACGCCGTCGCCGACGATGCGGTTCTGCTCGTCCAACGCCGTCTGACCGGCGAGGAAGACGAATCTCCCGGTCGCGGCGACGGCGTGCGAGAAGCCGGAAGGGCGACCGAGCTCGGGCGGATTGATGCGCTCCATACGGGTCACCATATCCCGTATTGTTGACGGTCGTACATACCGCGACATACCCTGAGCGACGTGCGTATCGCGGTGTCAGGCGGCGGCCCGGCGGGGCTCTACTTCGCCACGCTGGCGAAACAGCTCCATCCCGATCACGAGATCACCGTCTGGGAGCGCAACGCGCCCGACGACACCTTCGGGTTCGGGGTGGTGTTCTCCGACGAGACACTCGGCGGGATCGAACACGCCGATCCGGTGATCCACGCCGCGATGCGCCGGGAGTTCGCGCGCTGGGACGACATCGACGTCCACTTCCGCGGCACGGTGCACACCTCGGGCGGGCACGGGTTCGCCGCCATGAGCCGCAAACGGCTCCTCGGCATCCTCCAGGAACGCTGCGCGGAACTCGGTGTGGACGTGCGTTTCCGCACCGAGGCGCCGAGCGCGGCCGAAGGGAGCGCCGAGTACGACCTGGTCGTCGCGGCGGACGGCGTCAACTCCCGGACCCGCAACGCCTTCGCCGAGAGCTTCCGCCCGAGCCTCCAGACCCGGCGCTGCAAGTACATCTGGCTCGGCACGGATCTCGTGTTCGACGCCTTCAAGTTCCACGTCCTCGAAACCCCGCACGGGATCATGCAGATCCACGGCTACCCGTACAGCGACACCGCGAGCACGTTCATCCTGGAACTACACGAGGACGTCTGGCAGCGCGCGTTCGGCGAGATCGCCGCGACCGCGCCGGCGCCGGGCGAGAGCGACGAGAAGTCCATCGAGGTCATCCGCGAACTGTGCGCCGATGTCCTCGGTGGTCATCAGGTGTTCGCCAACAACTCGAAGTGGACCGCGTTCGCCACCGTCCGCTGCGCGAGCTGGCGGCACGAGAACGTCGTCCTGCTCGGCGACGCCGCGCACACGGCGCATTTCTCCATCGGCTCCGGCACGAAACTCGCCATGGAGGACGCGCTCGCACTCGCCGCCTGCCTGCACGAACAGTCCGATATGGACAGTGCGCTGCAAGCGTACGAAGCCGAACGCCGGCCCGTCGTCACCTCCACCCAGCGCGCCGCACAGGCGAGCCTGGAGTGGTTCGAGAACCTGGCGCAGTACACCCATCAGGATCCGGCGCAGTTCGCGTTCAACATCCTCACCCGCAGCCGCCGCGTCACCTACGACAACCTCCGGCTGCGCGATCCCGAGTTCGCCGCGGAGCTGGATACCTGGTTCGCGTCCACTGTGGACTCCGACGTCCGACCGCCGATGTTCCAGCCTTTCCGGATCGGGAACCTCGACCTGCCGAACCGCGTCGTCGTCTCGCCGATGGACATGTACTCCTCCGAAGACGGCGTCCCGACCGATTTCCACTTGGTGCATCTGGGAAGCAAGGCGCTCGGCGGCGCCGGGCTGGTGATGACGGAGATGGTCTGCGTCTCCGAAACCGGCCGGATCACCCCGGGCTGCGGCGGCCTCTACACCGAAGAACAGGAACGCGCCTGGGCGCGGGTCACCGACTTCGTCCACGGCCACACCCCCGCGCGTATCGGTGTCCAGCTGGGACATTCGGGACGCAAGGGCTCGACGAAACTGATGTGGGACGGTATCGACCAGCCGCTCCCCGAGGGCAACTGGGAGATCTGCGCCCCGTCCGCGATCCCGTACAGCGAAGCGAATCAGACCCCGCGCGAACTCACGAAAGCCGAGCTGACCGAGATCCGTGACCAGTTCGCGCACTCCGCCGGCGCCGCCGCGCGCGCCGGTTTCGACCTCCTCGAACTCCACTGCGCGCACGGCTACCTCCTGTCTTCGTTCCTGTCACCGCTGACCAACCGGCGAACCGACGAGTACGGCGGCTCGCTGGAGAACAGGCTGCGTTTCCCGCTCGAAGTCTTCGACGCCGTCCGCGCGGCCTGGCCCGCGGAGCGGCCGATGACGGTCCGCATCTCCGCGACCGACTGGCACGAAGGCGGAATCGACGTGGACGACGCCGTCGAGATCGCCCGCGCGTTCGCCGAGCACGGCGCGGACGGCATCGACGTGTCGACCGGCCAGGTCGTCAGCGAGGAGAAACCGGAGTACGGCCGCAGTTACCAGACGCCGTACGCGGACCGGATCCGCAACGAGATCGGGCGCGAGTACGGGATCGCGGTGATCGCCGTCGGCGCGATCTCCTCCTACGACGACGTCAACTCGCTGATCCTGGCGGGCCGCGCGGATCTGTGCGCGCTTGGCAGGACCCACCTTTACGATCCACAGTGGACACTGCACGCCGCGGCCGAACAAGGCTACCCGATGCCGTGGCCGAAACAGTTCGCGGCGGGCAGCCGGAAACCGCAGGGCGGCCGGACCGACGGGCCGAAACCACGGCTGGAACTGTTGCGCTCCGGCGAAACCGGCACCGCGCACGCCCGCTGGCGACCTGGGAGCGATCGATGACCGCCTTCGCACTGAGCCCCGAACAGCAGGCCTTCGCCGAGGAGGTCCGGCGGCTGGGCGCCGAAAAGCTCCGCCCGTTGGCCGAATCCGGCACCGGAGGCGCGGTGAACCGGCCGCTGCTCAAGGAAATGGGCGCGCTCGGCCTGCTCGCCCGGCTGTTCCCCGGCGTCGACGGAGGAAGTCCGAGCCGGGAGGCCGCCGCGACGGATCTCTGTATCCTGCGGGAATCGCTCGCGAGCCAGAGCACCGAAGCCGAGACCGCGTTGGCGTTGCAGGGTTTGGGCACGTATCCGGTACTGCAGTCCGGGCAGGACCCGCAGGTCTCGAAGTGGGTTCCCGCCGTGGCCGCGGGTGACGCCGTCGCCGCCTTCGCGCTCACCGAACCGAACGCCGGCTCGGACGCGGCGGCGCTGGAACTCGCCGCCGAGCCCGACGGCGACGGCTGGCGTCTCACCGGCGAGAAGATGTGGATCTCCAACGCCCCCGAGGCCGATTTCTACAGCGTTTTCGCCCGCACCACACCGGAAGCGGGCTCGCGCGGCGTCTCCGCTTTCGTCGTGCCCGCCGACCGCGCCGGGCTGTCGGGCGAGCACCTCGACCTCGTCAGCCCGCATCCCATCGGCACCCTGGTCTTCGACGGCGTCCGCGTCGAACGGGACGAACTGCTCGGCGAAAAGGACCGAGGCTTCGGCGTGGCGATGCGGACCCTGGACCTGTTCCGGCCGAGTGTCGGCGCCTTCGCCGTCGGGATGGCGCAGGCCGCGCTCGACGCCGCGGTCGCCCACGCCCAGTCCCGTGTCGCGTTCGGCGGTCCGCTCCTGAAACAGCAGACCGTGGCGCACACCCTCGCCGAAATGGCGACCCGCACCGAGGCGTCGCGCCTGCTGGTCTACGCCGCGGCCGCCGCCTACGACGCTGGCGAGCGGAACCTCGCGGGCCGCGCCGCGATGGCGAAACTGTTCGCCACCGAGACCGCGCAGTACGTCGTCGACTCGGCCGTGCAGATCCACGGCGCGCGGGCGCTGCGGAAGGGGCATCTGCTCGAACACCTCTACCGCGAGGTCCGGGCGCCGCGCATCTACGAAGGCGCGTCCGAAGTGCAGCGCACGATCATCGCGCGATCGCTGGTTTCTTCCTAGCCGGACGGCGATCCAGGTACCACTGCGTGGCGAACAGGACCAGCGTCGTGCTCACCCAGGCCGAGATCGCGGCGACCGACTGGGTCAAGGCCAGTTCGCTTCCGCCGAACGTGGTCTCCAGTTGCGGCCGCAGCGTGATCAGCGCGATCGGCCCGACCACCCGGCTGACGATGATCGACATGGTCAGCGCGAAACTGCGGATCATCCAGCGCCGATGATCGCCGAACCGGCGGGCTCGTGCCGCGCGCCAGCCGGCGAACGTGCACCCCAGCCACAGCACCCCGGCCAGCACGTTGGCCACCCGCGTCGCCGGGCCGAACGGGCTCGTCGCGCCGACGACCAGCGCCAGCAGACCGGCCGGGAGCACCCCTGCGAAGACGTACACGCGGCCGGCCTTCCGGTGCACCGCCGGGTACTTCGCCCGGAACCACGGCCAGATCTGCAGTAGCGCGCCGACCATCGCGATCGAGCCGAACAGCACGTGCCCCGAGAGGAACCAGTAGTGCGAGGTGAACCCCGGCGGCTGAGGAACCTTCGACCGCGCCGGGTCCATCGCCAGATACGGCGGCATCGAAAAGGCCAGGAAGATCACGATGACGACGGCCAACGGCCCCACCCACGGCCTTCGCCACCACGATTTCCGTGGCGCCTCCCGCTGGTCACGTTGTTCGAGCCTGACGGTCATCACTGTCCCCCGCGTTTCCGGTAGCGGCAAACAACCTTCCGCAGCCGAACCTAGGACGCGGGGCCACCGGGAAGAATGGAGCGGGCCGCCGGTTCGATGGTGGAGCAGCCCCTACCGCCGTCCGCCGCGCACCCGCTCGACGATGTCGCGGTACGCCAGCCCGCTCTGTTTGATCGTCCGCGCCTGCGTCTCGCGGTCGACCCGCACCAAGCCGAGCCGTTTCGCGTAGCCGTACGCCCATTCGAAACTGTCCAAAAAGGACCAGGCGAAATAGCCGCGGACGTCCGCGCCCGCCTGCCTCGCGGCGGCCGTGGCGGCGATATGCGCGGACAGGTACTCGGCGCGGTCGTCGTCGCGGACGAAGCCGGTCTCGTCGGGGACGTCGGCGAACGCGGCACCGTTCTCGGTGACGTAGAGCGGCAGACCCGGATAGTCACGGCCGATCCGGACGAGCAGTTCGGTGAGCTTGTGCGGCAGGATCTCCCAGCCCAGCACCGTCGACGGCGCCCCGAACGGGACCTTGCGGAACGCGGGAATCCCGAAATGCTCCACCGCGTCCCCGTTCTCCTCCACCCCGGAGTACCGCGTCCCGAAGTAGTAGTCGACACCGAGGAAATCGAGCGGTGCGGCGATGATCGACGGATCCCACGGCTCCGACGGCAGGCGGATGCCCTGCCGCGCGAGGGTCTCGAGCACGTCCTCGGGGTACCGGCCGTGGACGAGCGCGTCGAGGTAGAACCTCGTCCCGAGCCCGTCCTCGAAGCGGGCGGCGGCCCGGTCGGCCTCGCTCGAAGTGGCCGGGTCGGCGGTGCTCAGGTTGAGCGTGATCCCGAACTTCGTCCCGGCCGGGGCGAGTTCCCGCATCCGCCGCACGGCGAGGCCGTGGCCGAGCAGCAGGTGATGCGCCGCCGCCATGCCCGCCTTCGCGTCCCGGCGGCCGGGCGCCATCACCCCATGGACGTACCCGTGCATGGCCGTGCACCACGGTTCGCTCAGCGTGGTCCAGTGGCGGACCCGGTCGCTCAGCCGCTCGAACACGAGCATCGCGTAGTCGGCGAACCGGACGGCGGTGTCGCGCGCGGGCCACCCGCCCGCGTCTTCGAGGTGCTGCGGCAGATCCCAGTGGTACAGCGTCAGCCAGGGGTCGATGCCGTTGTTGAGCAGTTCGTCGACCAGCCGGTCGTAGAAGGCGATCCCGGCCGGGTTGACGCCGCCGCGCCCGCGCGGCTGCACACGGGGCCACGAAACGGAGAAGCGGTAGGTGTCGACGCCGAGTTCCTTGAGCAATGCGACGTCGGCGGGCATCCGATGGTAGTGATCGCAGGCGACCTCACCGGTGTCCCCGTTGTCGACCGACCACGGGGACTGGGCGTAGGTGTCCCAAATGGACGGTGTCCGTCCGTCTTCGGCGACCGCGCCTTCGACCTGGTAAGCCGAGCTGCCGACGCCCCACCGGAAGTCCGGCGGCAAGGTGCCGATGAGCTCGTCGTCCCCCGTCATAACCCTCTTCCCACCTTATTTCACCAGTTGATACATGGCGGAGGATAAGGTCGTGGGGCATCCTGGAAAGGTCCGCCGCCACAAGATGGGTATCCGCATGCCTGCCAAGCGCACCACCGTCCGTGACCTGCGGCGGCACAACCGTTCCCTCCTGTTGTCGAAACTCTACTTCGACGGCCCGCTCAGCCGCCACGAATTGAGCGGTCTGACCGGGTTGAGCGCCGCGACCGTCAGCAACGTGACCGCCGAACTCGGCGAAGAACGGCTCATCACCGAGGCCGGGCTGGTCGAGTCCGACGGCGGCAGGCCGCGCGTCCTGCTCCGCGTCGACCCGGCGTACGGACATGTCGCGGGCGTCGACATCGGCGAGACCGGCGTGAAGGTCGAACTGTTCGACCTCACCATGAACCGGCTAGCCAGCGTCGAGCATCCCCTCGCCTCGCCCCGGCCGGACGCGGCCGCGGCGGTCACCCAGGTGGCGTCCGGGCTCCGGGAGGTGATCACGGAATCGGGGGTCGACGAAGCGACCGTGCTCGGTGTCGGAGTCGGCGTCCCGGGCACCGTCGAGCAGGGCGAGGCGTTGCGCGTGCACGCGCCCACCATCGGCTGGAAGGAGGTCCCGCTCACCGACCTCCTGCGCGCGGAGGGCGTCGAGCTGCCGCTGTTCGTGGACAACGGCGCGAAAACCCAGGGACAGGGCGAAATGTGGTTCGGCGCCGGCCGCGGCGCGCGACACGCGGTGATCGCCCTGATCGGGTCCGGCGTCGGCGCGGCCGTGGTCACCGACGGCACCACCTACCGGGGCTCCACCAGCAGCGCGGGCGAATGGGGCCACACGACGATCGTCTACGGCGGGCAGGAATGCCGCTGCGGATCGCGCGGCTGCCTGGAGTCCTACGTCGGCGCGGAGGGCGTCCTCGCCCGCTATCGCAAGGCGCGCGGCGGAAAGGCGTCGGACGAGGACGAGCAGACGCAGTTCGCCGCCCTGCTGGAGTCGGCGGGCAGGTCCAAGGTCGCGGCCAAGGTACTGGAAGAGACCGCGGGCTATCTCGGCGCCGGGATCGGCGACCTGATCAACCTGTTCAACCCGGAGCGGATCGTGCTGGGCGGCTGGGCGGGGCTGGCGCTCGGCGAGCGGTACCTGCCCGAGATCCGGCGCGTGGCGGGCGAGCACGCGCTGGCGCACGTGTTCGACCAGACCGAGATCGAGCTCGGGCAACTCGGCCCGGACGCCGTCGCCATAGGAGCCGCCACCCTCCCGGTCGCCGCCCTCCTGGAGCAGGGCGCGGACCCGCGCACGGCCGGGTCGAAGCGCGGCACGGCCGCCTGACCTTAATTCGAGGTCGAAAAATACGTCTTGTCGCAGTGGTAGGGACCATGCATACTTTGTTGTCAGGCACAACAAAGTAGGTTCTGCCAGCGCTTTCCGTTCTCTCGCGCGCTCCCTGCCGCGCGGGGTCCCCAACGGTCAGAGAGGCGACAACGATGTCCATCTCAGCTCGGTTCCGCTGGGCGGCGCTCCTCGCCGCCGGTGTCCTGCTCGGTTCACTCCCGGCCACAGCCCAGGCTCCGGCCGCCGAGGCCGCGGTCATGGCCGCGACCTTCACCGACGACTTCAACGGCCCCGCCGGCGCGGGTATCGACACCTCGAAGTGGCATTTCGAGACCGGTGACAACGTCAACAACCACGAGCGGCAGTGGTACACGTCCGGGACGAACAACGCCGCGCTCGACGGCCAGGGCAATCTCGTCATCACCGCGAAAAAGGAGAATCCGGGCAACTACAACTGCTGGTACGGGCGCTGCGAGTACACCTCGGCGCGGCTGTCCACGCAGGGCCAGTTCACCCAGACCTACGGCCGGTTCGAAGCGCGGATGAAACTGCCGCGCGGGCAGGGGATGTGGCCCGCGTTCTGGATGCTCGGCGCCGACATCGGCAACGTCGGCTGGCCCAACAGCGGCGAGATCGACATCATGGAGAACGTCGGCTTCGAGCCGAACACGGTGCACGGCACCCTCCACGGCCCCGGTTACTCCGGCGCGGGCGGCATCGGCGCGGCCTACAACGGCCCGAACTTCTCCGACGACTTCCACACCTACGCCGTCGACTGGGCACCGAACCAGATCAAGTGGTACGTGGACGGGAACCTCTATCAGACCCGCACCCCCGCCGACCTCAACGGCAACCGCTGGGTCTTCGACCATCCCTTCTACCTGATCCTGAACCTCGCCGTCGGCGGCTACTGGCCTGGTGACCCGAACTCCAGCACGGTGTTCCCGCAGCGTCTCGTCGTCGACTACGTGCACGTCAATTCCAGCGACACGGCCGGGCGCACCGGCCGGATCACCGGTATCGGCGGGAAATGCGTCGACGTCGCGGGCGCGAACACCGCCAACGGAACCCCGATCCAGATCACCGACTGCAACGGGAACGCCGCGCAGAACTGGACCATCGGCGGCGACGGCACGATCCGCGCGCTCGGCAAGTGCATGGACGTCTCCGGCGGCGGGACCACGGACGGCACGGCCGTGCAACTGTGGGACTGCAACGGATCCGGCGCGCAGAAATGGGCGGTCAGCGGCGCGCGCGACATCGTGAACCCGCAGGCGAACAAGTGTCTCGACGCCACCGGGAACAGCTCCGCGAACGGGACGCGACTCCAGATCTGGACCTGCGGAGGCGGCGCGAACCAGAAGTGGGTCACCCCCTGACCCGATTTCGCGTTTCGTCCTCTGAACGCGGTGGTTCGCATCCCGAACCACCGCGTTCAGAGGACGGATTGCGTCAGGGGGAGCGTTCGGCGTAGGCCTCGACGAGCTGGTTTTCGGCGTCGGTGAGGTACTGCGCGAGGAGCTTTTCGGCGCCAAGGCCGTCGCCTGCCTCGATGCGCTCGAGGATCTCCGCGTTGCGCTTGAGATACGGCTCATGGAAGCGCCGCGGGTCGGCCATCATGTGGAACACCAGCCGCAGCTCGGCGAGGATGCCGCGCATCAGCTCGTCGATCCGTTCGCTGCCGCTCAGCTCGGCGATCGCCGAATGGAACCGGATGTTCGCGGTGCCGAGGTCCTGCCAGCGCTCACTCCGCTCGGCGACCCTGCCGTCCTCGACCAGGCGCGCGAGCTTCCCGAACGTCGGTGGCTTCTCCGTCACCGCCCGCACCGCGGAACACTCGACGACCTTGCGGACCTTGTAGAGGTCGACGACGTCCTCGACCGGCAGCACCCGCACGAAGACACCGCGGTTGAGCTCGTGGGTCAGCAGGCGTTCGTGCGTGAGCAGCCGGAACGCCTCGCGCAGTGTGTTGCGGGAGACGCCGAGCGCCGAGCCGATGTCCTGCTCCGACAGCCGGACGCCGGGCAGGAAGAAGCCTTCCGCGATACGCGTCCGGAGGACGCCCGCGACCCTTTCGGCCGTGCTGGTGCGGCTGATCATGCCGCGATCCGCCTCGAGTCCTTCCACCGAGGCAGGACCACTCTCCGCGATCGTCACGTGACCGATTCTACCTGGCCACAAGAGGCTCGGCCAAGAATCCTCTTGTGGAATTGTTGAACAATACCTAAAGTGGCTAGCCATGTGACCCGTGCCACCCTGAGATTCACCCTCTGGAGGTGCCGATGAACGCGACAGCCACTACCGAAGACACACGCCCCTTCGCCTGGTTCCGCACGCTCGGTTCGCGAGGCCGCCGGGCCTTCGTCGGCGCGTTCGGCGGATACGGGCTCGATTCGTTCGACTACCAGACCCTGCCGCTGGGCCTGGCCGCGATCACCGCCTACTACGGCCTCTCGGGCGGTGAGGCGGGCCTGCTCGGCACCACGACGCTGGTGGTTTCGGCGATCGGCGGGATCGGCGCGGGCATCCTGGCCGACCGCATCGGCCGGGTCCGCACTCTCCAGATCACCATCGCGATGTACACCATCTTCACCGTGCTCTGCGGGTTCGCGCCGAACTTCGAGACACTGCTGGTGTTCCGCGCCCTGCAAGGCCTGGGCTTCGGTGGCGAATGGGCCGCCGGCGCCGCACTGGTGGCGGAGTACTCGCAGGCGAAGTACCGCGGCCGCACGGTCGCCTTCGTGCAAAGCGCGTGGGCCGTCGGCTGGGCGCTCTCGGTCGTCGTCTACACCGTCGTCTTCAGCCTCTTCAGCCCGGACATCGCCTGGCGCGTGATGTTCTGGACCGGCGTCATCCCCGCGCTGCTGGTGCTGTGGGTCCGCCGCAACGTCCAGGACGCGCCCGTCGCCGAAGCGGCCCGCGCCACGAAGAGGGAACGCGGTTCGCTGGCGGGCATCTTCAAGCCGGACCTGCTGCGCACGACGTTCTTCGCCGCGCTTCTCGCCACCGGTGTCCAGGGCGGCTACTACACGCTGGCGACCTGGCTGCCGAGCTACCTCAAGACCACCCGCGGCCTCACCGTCATCGGGACCGGCGGCTATCTCGCGTTCCTGATCTCCGGTGCCTTCATCGGGTACGTCACCGGTGGCTATCTGACGGATCTCTTGGGCCGCAAGAAGACCTTCCTGCTGTTCTCGGTGCTGTCGGCGGGTCTCATCGTCGCCTACACGCAGATCCCGGCGGGCGCGAACACGCTCGTGCTGTTCCTCGGTTTCCCGCTCGGGTTCTCGATGTCCGCGATCTTCAGCGGATTCGGCGCGTTCCTCGCCGAGCTGTACCCGTCGGCGCTGCGCGGGACCGGGCAGGGCTTCACCTACAACCTCGGCCGGGCCATCGGCGCCACGTTCCCCGCCGTGGTCGGCTTCCTCGGCGCGGGCGGCGCGATGGTGTTCGGCGCGGTCGGCTACGGCATCGCCGTGCTGGCGCTGCTCGGCCTGCCCGAGACTCGCGGCCGCGAACTTCTGTGACCACAATCGGAAGAGGAGGCACCGCGATGACCACCTTCGACGAACCGGCGATGTTGTCCCCCGGCGAGGCCCGCGCCCTGTTCCGCGCGGGCACGGCCCGCCCGACCACCGGCTGGGCGAACGGGTTCACCCAGACCAACCTGATCGCCGTCCCCGAGGACTGGGCCTACGACGTCCTGCTGTTCTGCCAGCGGAACCCGCAGCCCTGTCCGGTACTCGACGTCAGCGACCCCGGCGACCCGTCGACCCGGCTGGCGCCCGGCGCGGATCTGCGGACCGACCTGCCGCGGTACCGCGTCTGGCAGAACGGCGCGCTGTCCGGCGAGCTCACCGACGCGAGCGGGCTGTGGCGCAGCGACATGGTCGCGTTCTCGATCGGGTGCAGTTTCACCTTCGAATCGGCGCTGGCCGCGGAGGGCATCCCGTTGCGGCACATCGACCAGGGCCGCAACGTGGCGATGTACGTGACGAACCGCGAGTGCGTCCCGGCCGGGCGCCTGCACGGGCCGATGGTGGTCTCGATGCGGCAGATCCCCGGAGACCGTGTGGACGACGCCGTGCGCATCACCCGCGGGATGCCCGCCGTGCACGGTGCGCCGGTGCACATCGGCGACCCGGCCGCGCTCGGCATCGCCGATCTCGGCAAGCCCGACTTCGGCGACCCGGTCGACGCGGAACCCGGTGACGTGCCGGTGTTCTGGGCGTGCGGTGTGACCCCGCAGGCGGCGCTGATGGCCTCGCGGCCGCCGTTCGCGATCACGCACGCGCCGGGCCACATGTTCGTGACCGACAAGCTCGACAGTGAGTTCAGGGTGGCCTGATGGATCTCAGCCGTATCGACCTCAACAGCGACCTGGGCGAGGGTTTCGGCGCCTGGAAGATGGGCGACGACGACGCCATGCTCGACATCGTCACCAGCGCGAACGTCGCCTGCGGCTTCCACGGCGGCGACCCGTCGGTGATGCGGCGCGTCTGCGAGCGCGCGGCGGAGCGCGGTGTCGTCGTCGGCGCCCACGTCGCCTACCGCGATCTCGCCGGATTCGGGCGGCGGGCGATGGACGTCGCCCCCGCCGACCTCACCGACGACGTGCTCTACCAGATCGGCGCGCTCGACGCGTTCGCCCGCGCGGCGGGCTCGCGAGTGCGGTACGTCAAACCGCACGGGGCGTTGTACAACACGGCCGCGGTGGATCCGGAGCAGGCGGCCGCGGTGGTCGAAGGGATCCGGCGGTTCCACCCCGGGCTCGCGCTGCTGTGCCCACCGGGATCGGAAATGGCCAAGCAGGCCGAAAAGGCCGGGCTCCCCGCGTACGCCGAGGCGTTCGCGGACCGCGCGTACACGCCCGAAGGCCTTCTGGTCTCCCGGAAACTGCCCGGCGCCGTCCTCCATGACGCCGAGGCGGTGGCCGAACGCGCGGTCGGGATGGCGACCACGGGCAAGGTCGTCGCCGCCGACGGGACCGAGCTGGCTCTTCAGCCGCATTCGCTGTGCGTACACGGCGACACGCCCGGCGCCGTCGAACTGGCGCGGCGGATCCGCGCGGGGCTCGACGCCTCCGGTGTCCACATCGGACCCTTCATCGAGGCCGCCTGATGCGAGTGCTGCCCTATGGGGCGCGTGCGGCCATGGTCGACTTCGACGATCCGTCGGAGGTGCTCGGGCTGCACGCGTCTCTGGAGCAGGACCCGCCGGACGGCGTCGTCGAGCTGGTCCCCGCCGCGCGGACCCTGCTCATCCGGTTCGACCCCGGCCGGACCCATCACGACCGGCTCGCCGGCGACGTCCTCGATCGGTCCACAGTGGACGTCGAACCGCGCGAGGCCGCCGAGATCGTCGTGCCGGTGCGCTACGACGGCCCGGACCTCGCCGACGTCGCGGCCGCCGCCGGCATGTCGGCGGAAGCGGTGGTCCGGCGGCACGAGGACGGGACGTACGTCTCGGCGTTCTGCGGCTTCGCTCCCGGATTCGCCTACCTGACCGGGCTCGACCCGGCGCTGCACCTGCCGCGCCGGACGAGCCCGCGGACGCGCGTCCCCGCCGGGTCGGTCGCGATCGCGGGCGAGTACACGGCGGTGTACCCGAACGCCTCCCCCGGCGGCTGGCAGCTGATCGGGCGGACCACGCTGCCGGTGTGGGACGTCGAGCGGGAGCCGCCGAACCTGCTGGCGCCCGGAACCAGGATCCGGTTCACTTCATGACCGCGAAGATCGAAGTGGTCCGGCCCGGGGTTTTCGCCACCGTGCAGGATCTCGGGCGGCCCGGCCTGGCCGCGATCGGCGTCGGCCGGTCCGGCGCCGCCGACCGCGGTTCGCTGCGGCTGGCGAACCGGCTGGTCGGCAACCCCGAGAGCCACGCGGCCCTGGAGTGCGTTCTGGGCGGTCTCGTCCTGCGGTTCCCGGCTCCGGCGACCATCGCCGTCACCGGCGCGCCCTGCTCGATCACCGTCGGCGGACGGGCTTTCGGCTCGGACTCGCCGATCCCGGTCGGCCCCGGCGACGAACTCGTGCTCGGCATGGCTTCTCACGGTTTGCGTTGCTATGTCGCGGTGCGTGGCGGCATCGACGTCCCTCCCGTGCTGGGCGCGCGGGCGACCGACACCCTGGGCGGACTCGGCCCGCCCGTGCTTTCGTCGGGGATGACCTTGCCGGTGGGCCAGGAGGTACAGGCCCATCCCGGGGTGGATCTCGCCCCTCGCGCTCCCTTGCCCGACGTCCCGGTTCTGCGGGTCGGCGCCGGTCCTCGGGTTTCCTGGTTCACCCCCGCCGCACTGTCCACTTTGGTCTCTTCCGGTTACGTCGCCACGTCCGACGTCGATCGGGTGGGCGTACGACTCGGGGGTCCCGCGCTGTCGCGGGCGCGAAGTGGCGAGCTGCCGCCCGAGGCGGCTGTGCCGGGCGCGTTGCAGGTCCCTCCTTCGGGGCAGCCGATCCTGTTCCTGGCCGACCATCCGGTGACCGGGGGCTACCCGGTGATCGCGGTGGTGGAGGAAGCGGATCTGGATCTGGCCGCGCAGGTACGGCCGGGGCAGCGGGTGCGGTTCCGGCTCTCGTGAGTGGTAAGGACGGTTCTAACCGTCCTTGCCACTCACGAGCCCAACGGCCACCGGCGCCCTGATCGGCTCAGTCCAGCGGAGGCGCGGACGGCAGATCCGAGGCGGTCGCCATCGCGGGCTCCGCCGGACGGCGCCGCTTGCGCAGCCACCACACCAGCGCGGCCGCGGGGACACCGAAGACCAGCAGGAACGGCGCCATCGCGCCGAGCACGGTCAGCAGGCCGCCGCCGAAGGTCAGGAACGCGTCCCAGCCGTCGGCCAGCCCGCCGAGGAACCCGCTGCGGGATTCCTCCGCCGCCGCGACGGTCTCCGCCTTCACCTGCAGGGAGATCGTCGACATGGCGACACTTCCGGCCAGGCTCTCGCGCCGCTTCTGGAGCGACTCGAGCTCGGCCTCGCGGCTGGTGAGCTCACTCTCGACCGAGGCGATCTCCGAGACCGACGTCGCCCTCGCGAGCAGCGCGCGGATGCGCTCGACGCTCGCCCGTTGGGTGGCCAGCCGCGAATCGACGTCGACCATCTGCTCGGTCACGTCCGTCGCGGTGACTTCCCGTTTGACCTGCTTCCCGAGCTTCCCCAACTGGTCCAGCACGCCGTCGAGGCGCTCGGAGGGCACGACGACGTTGACCGACGCCCGCTTCTCCTGGGTGCTCTCCTGCCCCGTGTAGCCGGCGGCGCCCTGGGTGATGACGCGCACCTGCGAGATCACGTCGGCGACGTTCGGCGCGGTGAGCTCCAGGCTCGCCGTGCGCACCAGCTTGCGGTCGGTGATCCCCGGCTGCCCCGCCGGCGCCGGGGCCTTGCCCGAACCCGCCTTGCTGTCGGTGGCCTCCTTGTTCGCCGGCCCTTGGTTCGGTGCCGCCTGCTTGGTGTCGGCCGACATCGGCATCGCGGCGGATTCACCGCCGGAATCATTCGCCGAGCAGCCCGCCAATGCCAGCACGATGCCGGCGGCGGCGACCCATCTCACTCGCTTGCGCATCAAGACCGTCTCCCTCCAGTGTCGCGGAAAGAGACGGAGCCGGGCTCAGGCCCGTTGCACCGTTCGGGTCACGAGTCGGTCAAGGCCCCGGGTTCGTGTCCGTTCGAAGGCTCGACGAGATGTTTGAACGCCTGCAGGTTCGCCAGCGATTCGCCGCGGGAAACGCGCCAATCCCACTCGCGTTTGATCGATTCCGCGAATCCGAGCTCCAGCAACGTGTTGAAATCGCCGTCGGCGGCTTCCAGCACCTGCCCGAGGATCTTGTCCAACTCGGACTCGGTGACCGTGTCCAGGCCGAACCGGCCGACCAGGTAGATGTCGCCCATCGCGTCCACGGTGTAGTGCACGCCGTACAGCTTCGCGTTGCGGCGCAACAGAAACCGGTAAACGTCCTCATGGGACTCATCGGGACGGCGGCAGACGAAGGCTTCGACGGCGAAGGCGTGATCCCCGGCGACCAGCCAGCAGTTGGTCTGCAACTTCTTGGTACCGGGCAACGTGACGAAGTACTTTCCCTCGCCACGCCTTTCGTATTCCAGGCCCGCATTGTCCAAAGAGGACCGCAAGGTCTCGTCGAGCGTCAAACCGCCACCTCCGCGCGCTGTTCGAGGGCACGCCGGAACGCGCCGGTCGCCTGAGCGTACGTGTCCAGCAGCCGGTCCGTCGTACGGCGCCAGGAGAAGCGCCGCGCGTGGACGACGGCGTTGGCCGAAAGTTCGGCACGCCAGCCCGGCCGCAGCGCGACGTTCGCGAGCGCACCGGCCCAGTCCTTCGCGTCGTGCGAAGGCACGAGCAGCCCGGAGACCCCGTGCGGGACCGCGACCGGCAGCCCGCCGACCTCGGCCGCGATCACCGGCGTCCCGCAGGCCTGCGCCTCGAGCGCGACCAGCCCGAACGACTCGTTGTAGCTCGGCACCGCGACGATGTCGGCCGCGCGGTACACGTTGACCAGCGACTGGCCGGGCTGCGGCGGCATGAACCGGGTCTGCTCCTCGATCCCGAGGGAGACGGCCAGTTCGCGCAGGGCCTGCGGCTGCTCCAGCCCGGTCCCGGACGGCCCACCGACGATCAGCACCACCAGCCGCGACGCCAGCTCCGGCCGCTCGCGCAGCATTTCGGCCGCGGCGAGCAGGAGGACGTCCGGCGCCTTCAACGGCTGGATGCGGCCGGCGAAGGCCAGCACGATCGCGTCCTCCGGCAGGCCCAGGGCCCTGCGCGCGGCGGGCCGGGAACCGGGGGTGAATCGGTCGAGGTCGACGCCCGGCGGGATGGCGTGCACGGCGTGCGGGTCGGCGTCGTACAGCTCGATCAGCTCGCGGGCCTCGACGCGGGTGTTCGCGACCAGGCAGTCCGCCTCCTCGACGACCTGCTCCTCGCCGATCACGCGGGTACGCGGCTCCGGGGTGTCGCCCTCGGCGAGCGCGGCGTTCTTGACCTTGGCCAGGGTGTGCGCGGTGTGCACCAGCGGCACGCCCCAGCGGTCGCGAGCGAGCCAGCCCGCCTGACCGGAAAGCCAGTAGTGCGAATGGATGAGGTCGTAGTAGCCCGGCTCGTGGAACGCCTCGGCCCGCAGCACCCCGGCGGTGAACGCGCACAGCTGCGCGGGCAGCTCGTCGCGTCCCAGCGGCTCGAACGGCCCGGCCGGGATGTGCCGGACCACCACGCCGGGCGCCAGCTCGGCGATCGGGGGCTGATCCGAGGACGTCGCCCGCGTGAACACCTCGACCTCGACGCCGCGGCGGGCCATCTCGGTGGCCGTCTGGCTCACGTAGACGTTCATGCCGCCGGCGTCGCCGGTACCCGGCTGCTCCAGCGGAGAGGTGTGCAACGACAGCACCGCGACGCGCCTGGGCGCGGCGTCGAACCCGTGCAGAGGGATCGTCACCTGGTCAACACTCCCGAAGTCCTACTGATCGGCGAACCGGCGCAGTAGATCACCGAACTCGTCCGCCGCTTCGGCGAACGGCAGATGCCCCACCTCAGGTAGCCAACGCACGACAGCCCCCTGAATCTTCCCCGCCGCGTATTCCGCCGACGTCGGATCGATCACAGCGTCCGCGAGACCATGGACGATAAGTGCCGGTTTGTCCAGCTCACGAAGGACGTCCTCGCTCCCGATGTCGCGCCGGAACAGCGCGGAACGCACCGCGGGCGGAGTGGAAAGGCACGCGCCGAGCAAGGACTGGGTGAGCGTGCCGGACACCGGGGCGGCGGTCATCCGCTCGCTGAACTGCACCAACGCGGGAATCGCGACCGCCGGATCGTCCGCCAGCACCGCCGGGATGGCCTCGCGCATGGCGGGCCCGACCTTGCCGCCGGGCCGGTTCTTGCCGATTTCTGTGATGGCGCCCACAAAGACGACGCCGCCGAGCCTCGACGAGCCGTGCACGCGGAGGTAGTCGGCGATCACGAGCCCGCCGTAGGACCAGCCGACGACGATCGCGTCTTCACCGGCGAAGTCGAGGACCGAGGCGAGATCTTCGGCCCAGACCCGCGGATCGTCGTAGCCGGCGGAGGGCACCTCGGAATCGCCGTGCCCGCGCAGATCCATCGCGACCAGGCGAAACCGCTCGCTGAGCGTGGGATCCGCCAGCTGCGGCGCCCAGGCCTTGGCGGACTGGGCCCAGCCGTGCACGAACACGATCGGACGGGTGTTCTCGGCGCCCTCGACCCACAACCCGATGCGTGTCCCGCCGTAGCCGACTACCTCGGTCTTCATGCGTCGCACTTTATGAGGTCGGCCGGGGTGGCCACCCGCGCCCTCGCTACTTGATCGCCGAGAGGGCTTTCCACGACTTCCAGTCGTAGAACCAGTCCTTGACGTCCGATTTGGTCGGGCTGCCCAGTTTCGAACCGGTGATCTCGACCGGGTCGCCGATCATCGCCGTGTCGAAGTACTTCTTCGCGTCCGCGTCGAGCAGGTTCACGCAGCCGTGCGAGGTGTTGGCCTTGCCGATGTTCGCCGCGTTGTCCTGGTTCTCGTGGATGTACTCGCCGTTGTTCGAGATCCGGCAGGCCCACTTCTTGTTGACGTTGGTGTAGCCGTAGCGCGCGTTGTCGAACCGCGCCGTCGGCTCCTTCGTCATCACGATGAACGTGCCGTTCGGAGTGTTGCGCTGGACGTCGGAGTCGAGCCCGTTCGAGCACGGGTAGCTCGCCGATTCCGCGCCGCCCCGGTAGACCTTCATCACGTGGTCCGGGGTGTTGATCTTGACCACCTGGTTACGGCCGATCTTGAACTCGGTGGTCACGTCGGCCTTGCCGTACGCGCCGCCGCCGAGCGCGACACCGTAGAGCTTCGCCTCGACGTTGACCTTGATGTTGGCGGGCCAGTACTCCTTGGGCCGCCAGTCGACCTGCGTGTCCGACAGCCAGCCCCAGGAGCCCTCGACGTCCTTGTCGGTCTTCACCTTGAGTGCCTTTTCGGCGGCCGCCTTGTCCTTGACCGGGGACGCGAACTTCACGCTGATCGGCATCGCGACGCCGACCTCGGCGTCGTCGGTCGGGTTCAGCGTGGCGCGAACCTCCTTGGCGGGTTTGACCGTGCTGAACGAGCCCTTGAACTCGGCCGGCTTGTTGTCACTGCCGGTGGCCTTCGCGGCGTAGGTGTACGTCTTGCCGTAGCCGAGGACCTCCGTGCTGGTCCAGGTGAGCCCATCGGGGGAGAGTTCACCCTTGACGTCCTTGCCGCTGTCCCCCGTGACCTTGACCTCGGTGAGCTTGCCGTCGGCGACCTTCACCACGACCGGCGTCACCACGGAGGCGTCCTTGGCGTCGGCGGCGGGTTCGGCGGTGATCTTGGCGACCGGGGCGGCGTTCTGCTCTCCGCCGCCGCTGCCTTCCGGCTTGGCGTTGCCGCCTTCACCACTGGAGCAGGCAGCGGCCAGCATGGCAGCCCCCGCGGCGAGCGCGGCCTTGAACACCGTGCGCCGTTCGATCACTTGTACCTCCCATGAAGATCCCCGTCTCCCCGCGAGCCCCTACCCGCTCAGCGCTGGGAACCTCTCCGACGTTACCCGCGGCGACGGAAGTCACCCGCGCCCCTCAAGGGGATAGACGCACGGGGACGGCGTGGGGTTGTTCGCCACCCGCATTTAGTCCTCTGAATGCGGGCAGGGGTTCAGAGCGAGCAGTTGATGAGCAGGGGTTCAGGGTGCAGCGAAACGCCGAAGCGAGCCTCGACGCCGCCGCGCACTTCGCGCGCCAAAGCGAGAAGGTCCTCTGTCGAGGCCTTGCCCCGGTTCGTGAGCGCGAGCGTGTGCTTCGTCGACAGCGAGACCCGGCCGCCGGGCCCTTCGTGGCCCTTCGCGAACCCGGCCCGCTCGATCAGCCAAGCGGCGGACAGCTTCGTACCGCCGGGCGCCGGGTACTGCGGCACGCGGACGTCCTCGCCTACGACGTCCACGATCCCCGCCAGCACCTTCGCCAGCCGCGCCTCCCCGACGATCGGGTTGGTGAAGAACGAGCCCGCGCTCCACGTGTCGTGGTCGTCGGCGTCCAGGACCATGCCCTTGCCGCGACGCAGGCCGAGGACGGCTTCGCGTGCTTCGGCCGCCGGGACCCGGTCACCGATCTCGACACCCAGCGTGCGGGCGAGTTCGGCGTAGCGGATCGGAGCGGAGAGGCCGTCTTCGGTGACTTTGAAACGCACGGTGAGCACGACGCCCGCGTCGGTCCCCTTCAGGATCGACGTGCGGTAGCCGAAGCCGAGCTCGTCGGCGGTCAGCGTGCGGATCTCGCGGGTGGCACGGTCGTAGAGGTCGACCGAGACCAGGGACTCGGCCACCTCGCAGCCGTACGCGCCGACGTTCTGGATCGGCGTCGCGCCGACCGAACCGGGGATCCCGGACAGGCATTCGAGCCCGCCGACGCCGTCGGCCACCAGGCCCTCGACGAAACCGTCCCAGTTCTCCCCCGCCGCGACCTCGACGAGATCCCCGTCACGTGTCCAGCCGGTGTTGCCGACCTTCAGCACCGCGCCGTCGAAGCCGTCGTCGGCGACGACGAGGTTCGAACCGCCGCCGAGCAGCAGGACCGGCTCGCCCGCTTCGTCGGCCTCGCGGACCGCGTCGACCAGGGCCCGCACGGTCTTCGCCTCGGCATAACGCCGTGCCGGACCGCCGAGGCGCAACGTGGTGTGGTCGGCGAGGATGGGAGTTTCGGCAGTGCTCACGCCCGTGAACGGTACTGTCTGGCGCCATGGCCTCCCGTATCGAGCACCGATCGACGTTCTCCGCAGACCTCGCGACCACGTTCGACGCGGTCGCCGGCGAGGCGGCGCTGCGGGCGAGGCTGGAGGAGATCGGCGGCGACGACGCGGAGCTGCTGGAGTACGTCCCGGCCGGGGACGGCGTGCGCTACAAGCTGCGCCAGGGCATCAGCTCGGACAAGCTCCCGTCGGCCGTGCGGACGCTGCACCGGGGCGATCTGATCGTCGAGCGCGAGCAGACCTGGAAGACCGCCGGATCCGGCTACACCGGCATTGCGACGGCGTCGGTCTCGGGCGTGCCGGGCGAGATCACCGCGAAGACATCGCTGACCGGCGAAGGCGAGCAGGTGACGCTGGTCAACAGCGGCGAGGTCAAGGTGCGGATCCCGTTCGTCGGCGGGAAGCTGGAAGGCGTGATCGCCGAACAGGTCACCAAGCTGCTGGAACGCGAGGCCGAATTCGTCGCGAAGTGGCTGGCCGAGCGCTGAAACCGGTCGGGGCACCGACACGGGGCACGACCAACCCCAACCGGCTCCGCCGCGTCGACCGCTGGCTCGCGAGCGACCCTGGCGTGACCCGGCTGCTGCACCGCGCGGACGAACCGCTCGTGGTGGACCTCGGCTACGGCGCCTCACCGGTGACCACGGTCGAAATGGCGCGCCGGCTGCGCACGGTCCGGCGCGACGTCCGGGTGCTGGGCCTGGAGCTGGACGCCGAACGGGTCGCCGTCGCGCAAGCCGCCGTCGACCTGCCGTGGCTGGACTTCCGGCGCGGCGGCTTCGAACTCGCCGGGACGCGGCCGGTGCTGGTGCGCGCGTTCAACGTGCTGCGCCAGTACGACGAAGCCGAGGTCCCTGGCGCCTGGTCGCTGATGCTGGACGCGATGACGCCGGGCGGGCTGCTCGTCGAAGGCACCTGCGACGAGATCGGGCGGCTCAGCACGTGGGTCGCGGTCGGCTCCGGCGGACCACGCAGCCTGACCCTGTCCGTCCACCTCGCCAGCCTGGAACGTCCGTCCACAGTGGCCGAACGACTGCCCAAGATCCTCATCCACCGCAACGTTCCCGGTGAACGCGTCCACGAGCTATTGTCCATTTTGGACATATGCTGGGCGACGGCGGCGCCGCACCAGAACTTCGGCGTCCGCGCCCGCTGGGCGCACGCCGTCCACCTGCTCACCGCCCGGGGCTGGCCGGTGCTGAACCGGCCGTCGCGGTGGCGGCTCGGCGAACTCACCGTGCCGTGGTCGTCGGTCGCCCCGGACTAGGAATTCACCGGTCGAACCCCGCTCCGTCACCCCAAAGCGACCTGCGGTGATCACCATGGAACCGTGGAACTGCTGGAGTACGTCACCGAGCTGCTCGAGGGCACGCTCGGATCGCCCTGGCTGTGGGTGATCGTGTTCCTCGTGTCCGGGTTGGACGCGCTCCTGCCGTTCATGCCGAGCGAGACCACCGTCATCACCGTCGCCGTCCTGATCGGCACGGACTTCTCCCTGCTGGCGCTGCTCGCGCTGGTCGCCGCGCTCGGGGCCTGGCTGGGCGACTGTCTCGGCTACACCGTCGGCGCGGCCGCGGGTCCGCGAGCGCTCGCCCGCCTGCAGCGCGGCCCGGACGGGGTCCGGCGCTACGAATGGGCGAAGATCCAAGTGCGGCGCAACGCCGTCTTGCTGATCCTCGCCGCCCGCTATCTGCCCGGCGGACGGGTCGCGAGCGGGCTCGCCAACGGCAGCCTCGGCTACCCGCCGCGCAAGTTCGTCCCGCTCGACGCCCTCGGCGCGAGCATCTGGGCGGTCTACAGCGTCCTCATCGGTCTCGTCGGCGGAGCGGCCTTCGCGGACGAACCTGAGAAGGGCCTTCTGCTGTCCTTCGCGCTCGGCCTGCTGCTGGTCGCGGCGATCGAGGTCGGGCGGCGGGTCCGTGTCCGGATACTGACCCGGCGCCGCGCCGCGGCCGAGACCAGCGACAATGGAGTCCGTGTCGAACCCTGAACGTCGCTATGTGATCTCCTTCGGCTGCCCTGACCGCACCGGCATCATCGCCCGTATCTCGGGTTTCCTCGCCGAGCACGGCGGTTGGATCGTCGAAGCGGCGTACCACACGGACCCCGACACCGGCTGGTTCTTCACCCGCCAGGTCGTGCGCGCCGACTCGCTCCCGTTCGACGCCGCCGGACTGCGCACCCGATTCGCCGACGTCGCGAAGTCGCTTTCGGCCGAGTCGAACTGGCAGGTCAGCGACACCGGCGAGCGCCGCCGCGCCGTGATCCTCGTCTCCAAGGCCGGGCACTGCCTCTACGACCTCCTCGGCCGGGTCGCCTCCGGCGAACTGGACATCGACGTCGCCGCCGTCATCGGCAATCACGCTTCGCTGGGCGACATCACCCGCGCCCACGGCATCCCGTTCCACCACGTCCCGTTCCCCGCCGGTGACGCCGCGGCCAAGGCGTCCGCGTTCGCCGAAGTGCGCGAACTCGTCGACGAGCACGACCCGCACGCCGTCGTCCTCGCCCGGTTCATGCAGGTCCTGCCCCCGGAACTGTGCGAAGCGTGGGCCGGGCGGGCGCTCAACATCCACCACAGCTTCCTGCCGTCGTTCGTCGGCGCGCGGCCTTACCACCAGGCCCACGCGCGCGGGGTGAAGCTCATCGGCGCGACCTGCCACTACGTCACCGCCGACCTCGACGCGGGTCCGATCGTCGACCAGGACGTCATCCGCGTCGACCACGGCGATTCCGTCGAGGACATGGTCCGCAAGGGCCGCGACATCGAGAAGGTGACGCTGGCGCGCGGGCTGCGGTGGCACCTCGAAGGCCGCGTGCTGGTGCACGGGAACCGGACTGTCGTCTTCTAGTGGTTCACTGGCGTTATGGGGACCTCAGAGATCAAAGTGATCGAGACGCGCGAAGCGCTGCGTGAACACCTCGGCCACCCGGCCGAGCGCACCAAGGGGAAGATCATCCCCTTCCTCGACCAGCACGCGCGCACGCTGATCGAGCACTCGCCGTTCTACCTGCTGGCGACGGCGTCGTCCGACGGGACCTGTGACGTCTCCCCGCGGGGCGACCCGGCCGGTTCCGTGAAGGTGCTCGACGACAAGACGCTGGTACTGGCGGACCGGCCGGGCAACAAGCTGCTCGACAGCCAGACCAACATCCTCGAGAACCCGCACGCCGGACTGCTGTTCCTGATCCCGGGGATGAACGAGACGCTGCGGATCAACGGCCGCGCGAAACTGGTCGCGGACGCGCCGTTCTTCGACGACCTCGTGGTCAAGGGGAAGCGGCCCGCGCTGGCGATCATGGTCGAGGTCGAAGAGCTGTACATGCACTGCGCCAAGGCTTTCCTGCGGTCCTCGCTGTGGAAGCCGGAAACCTGGCCGGAGCGCTCCAGCCTGCCGACCGCCGGCCAGATCTTCCGTGACCAGATGAAGCTGGACATGTCGGCGGAGGCGCTGGACGCCGCGCTGACGGAAGGCGCTCTCACCACGCAGTACTGAGCCTCCGCGCGTGCAATGAAGGGGCCTTTCATCGCAAATTTTGCGATGAAAGGCCCCTTCATTGC